>CAYVJP010000010.1:0-23599 GCA_964451745.1 uncultured Anaerolineaceae bacterium
CAGGACATCGTCACCTTCGCCCGGCGCGAGTACAACCTGTTCCTGGGCGAGCGCACCGCCGAGGACATCAAGATCGCGATCGGGTCCGCGTACCCCGGCGATTGGGACGCGCAGCGCGTGACGCTCCGGGGCCGCGACCTGCTGACCGGGCTGCCACGCAGCGTCGAGGTCGGCGCGGACCAGATCCGCGAGGCGATCGAGCCGTCCGTGGCGCAGATCGTCGATACGGTGAAGGACACGATCGAGGAGACGCCACCGGAGCTGGTCGCCGACATCATGGATCAGGGCATCGTCCTCGCCGGCGGCGGCGCGCTGCTCGCGGGTCTCGATCGGCGCGTGGCCGAGGCCACGCAGATGCCGGTCCACGTCGCGGACGATCCCCTGACCTGTGTGGCCCGCGGGACGGGCATGGTCCTCCAGGAGTTGGACAACATGGATCGCGTCCTCGTCGCCGAGACCTATTCCCGCCCGCCGCGCTGACCCGTGCCGGAGACGCCGGCGATGGATGACCGCCGATGACCACGATGCTCGCCACCCGAAGCGCCCGCCGCCGCACCATCGCCTTCACCGTGCTGCTGGCCGTGACCCTGGTGCTGATGGCGTTCTCGTCGAACCCGGTCGTCCGGGACATCCAGAGTGGCATCGGCTTCGCCTTCCGCCCCATCCAGGGCGCCCTCGACACGGTGGCGGGGGGCGTCGCGTCCATCGGTGCGGCGATCGCCGAGATCGATCGGCTGCGCGTCGACAACGAGTCGCTGCGCGCCGAGAATGACCGGCTCGACGCCGAGAACGCCCGGCTCGAAGAGATCCGCCGCGAGAACGAGCAGCTCACGGCGCTGCTGCAGCTACGCGCCGGTTTCGACCACGAGACGGTCGCGACGAGTGTCATCTCCCGCGAATCGTCCGAGTTCCGCCGGGTCGTCGGTCTCGACAAGGGGACCAGGGCAGGGATCGCGGTGGGCGATGTCGTGATCGCCGCCGGCGGTGCGCTCGCGGGACGCGTCACGGACGTCGGTCCGGATTCGGCGACGGTCGTGCTGCTCACCGACGCGACGTCGACCGTGATCGGGCAGCTCGTGACATCGGCCGCGACCGGGACGGTCGTCGGGCAGCTGGGTGGCGTGCTGGTGATGGACCAGATCGATTCGAGCGAGCGCATCGATCTCGGTGTGGAGGTCGTGACCGCCGGCATCGAACTCGGCGGTGGCGTCCGGTCTCCGTATCCCAAGGGCCTGCTCATCGGCCAGGTCATCGACGTGCGCCGCGACGCGAACAGCGTCGTGCAGACCGCCTATCTGCAGCCGGCCGCGGAGCTCGACCGGCTCGAGTACGTCCTCGTCATCCTCGACTACGAGGGCGGCCTGCCGCCGCTCGAGGAGCAGCCCGTCGATTGCACCGGCGAAGGTGACGACGGCACCCTCCCGGAGGGCGAGCAGCCGTGCCTCGAGCCGACGCCGTCCCCGGATGCCTCGGCATCGCCGAGCGTGGCTCCGTAGTCGCGGCCGGTCGCCCTGCTACCCTTCCCGGCGATGAGGGACCACGCATGAAGGGCATCGTGCTTGCCGGCGGGACCGCGACCCGGCTCTTCCCGCTCACGATCGTCACCAACAAGCACCTGCTGCCGATCTACGACCGGCCGATGATCTACTACCCGATCGAGACGATGGCTGCGATGGGCATCCGCGAGGTGATGGTCATCGTCGGCGGCAAGAGCGTCGGCGACGTCGTGGAGCTCCTGGGCGACGGCCAGCACTTCGGCCTGGACCTGACGTACCGCTACCAGGAAGGCGCCAAGGGCATCGCCCATGCGATCGGGCTCGCCCGCGATTTCGTCGGCGCCGACGCGTTCTGCTGCATCCTGGGCGACAACATCCTGCGCGGGCCGGCGCTGGCGGATGTCGCGCGCGAGTTCGAATCGAGCACCAACGGCGCCGGGACCCTCCTGTACCGGGTCCCCGATCCCGAGCGGTTCGGCGTGGCGGAGCTGGACGAGCACGGCAATGTCGTCGGCTTCGAGGAGAAGCCGGCCCACCCCAAGTCCGACCTCATCCCGATCGGCGTCTACTTCCTGCGCCCCGACGCCTTCGGTGTGATCGAGCAGCTGGCCCCGTCGGGTCGCGGCGAGTTCGAGATCACCGACGTGCTCAACCACTACATCCCCGGCGGTCGGTTGTTCACGCGGATCTACGAGGGCCATTGGACGGATGCCGGAACGGTCCCGAGTCTCCTGCGCGCGGCTGAGCTCGCCCGTGACGACCACGAGGCCGGCCGGCTGGCGCCGCCGCTGGAGCGGCCCGGTGGCTGACACCGCGCCGGGCGAGCGGATGTTCCGCCACCTCCTCGTGACGGGGGGCGCCGGGTTCATCGGTTCGGCGTATGTCCGCGACGTCCTGGGCCGCCGCGACGGGACGCGGATCACCGTCCTCGACAAGCTGACGTACGCCGGCAACGAGGCGAATCTCGCTCCGGTGCACGCGGATCCGGAGATGGCTGCCCGCTTCCGATTCGTGCGCGGCGACATCGCCGACCCCGCGGCCGTGGGGCCGCTCCTCGCCGACGCCGAGGCGGGGATCGACGGGGTGGTGAACTTCGCGGCCGAATCGCACGTGGACCGGTCCATCCTGGACCCCGAGGCATTCCTCGTGACCGGCGTGATCGGCGTGCACGTCCTGCTGGAAGCGTGCCGGACGTCGCCGTCGCGACCCCGCTTCCTGCAGGTCTCCACCGATGAGGTCTATGGATCCATCGAGGTGGGTCATGCCGGGGAGGACGCCCCCCTGGCCCCGAGATCGCCGTACGCGGCGGCCAAGGCGGCTGGGGAGTTGCTGGTCCGCAGCTACGTCGTGACCCACGGCATCGATGCCGTGGTCACCCGCGGATCCAACACGTACGGCCCCTATCACCATCCCGAGAAGCTGATCCCGCTGTTCATCACGAATGCGATCGATGACCAGCCGCTGCCGCTGTACGGCGACGGACTGCAGCGACGGGACTGGTTGTACGTGAGCGACCATGCCGCCGGCGTCGATTTCGTCCTGCGCCACGGTGTCGGCGGCGAGACGTACAACCTGCCCGCCGGCGCGGAGCGCACGAACCGCGAGACGGTCGACCTGTTGCTCGAACGCCTGGGCAAGCCGTGGTCCCTCGTGCGCCAGGTGGAGGATCGACCCGGGCATGACCGACGCTACGCGATGGACGGCGCGAAGGTCACGGCGCTTGGCTGGCGGCCGCGGGTGTCCTTCGAGGAGGGCCTTGCGGCGACCATCGACTGGTTCGTCGCGAACGAAACGTGGTGGCGCGCGGCGCGCTCGGGCGACTGGGATGCGTACTACGCCCGCCAGTACGGCGCGCGCCTGGCGGGCTCCACCGCGGCAGGGGCGTCGGCAGGTTCGACGGCCGGGGCCGCGGACCGCGCCGGCTGATGCGCGTCGCCGTGACCGGGTCGACCGGTCGCCTGGGGCAGGCCCTGGTGCAGGCGCTCGAGGACGCGCCCTTCACCGGACCGCTCGGGCCGATCGCCTGGGGTCGGGCGGACCTGGACCTGGACGCGCCCGCCGGCGTCGCCACCGCCCTCGACCGCGACCGCCCCGAGGTCGTCGTCCATACCGCGGCCTGGACCGACGTGGATGGCTGTGCCCGCGACCCCGAGCTGGCGCTCCGGCGGAATGGGGTCGCGACCGGCGTCCTGGCCCGGGCCTGCGTGGCCCGCGGCATCGATCTCCTGATGATCTCGACGAACGAGGTCTTCGACGGGACGCGGACCGATCGGCTCGGGTACGCGCCCGACGACGTGCCTTCGCCGCCGAATCCCTACGGCGCCTCCAAGCTGGCCGGTGAGCTCGCCGCCAGGGAGGCGTATGCGGACGCCGGCCCGGGGTCCGGTGGCGGATCCCTGGGCATCGCGCGGACCGCCTGGCTGTTCGGCCCGCCGGGCCGCGACTTCCCGCGCAAGATCCTCGATGCCGCTGACCGGGCGGCGGCAGCCGGCGAACCGCTCCGCGTCGTCGATGACGAGTGGGGGACCCCGACCTACGCCGCGGACGCAGCCGAGGCCATCTGCGAGCTCCTCGCCGAGGACGCCGTCGCGGGCATCCACCATCTCGTGAACGGCGGCGTCGCCACCCGGGCGGCGTGGGCTCGCGACATCCTGGCCCGGGTCGCGGTCGCCGTCGCGCTCGAGGACGTCCCCGCGTCGACGTGGACC
Organism: uncultured Anaerolineaceae bacterium; assembly: GCA_964451745.1. GTDB lineage: Bacteria > Chloroflexota > Limnocylindria > Limnocylindrales > CSP1-4 > SPCO01. The sequence continues at coordinate 4,205 of CAYVJP010000010.1, forward strand.
CGGCCATCGGTCGCGCCGCGCTGGGGGGTCCTGGCGCCCACGCCCCTGCCGAGCGGCGAGCCGATGCGGACCTGGCAGCAGGCCATGGCCGACTACGCTCCGGCGCTTCGTCGCACGATCGCCCGATGACCGACGCGATCGCCCCGTCCGCGTTGGAGGGTGTCCGCTACGGGACCGTGCCCCGGGCGAGCGATCCGCGCGGCTCGTTCCGCGAGCTGTGGCGGGCCAGCGCGTCCACCCCCGGCACCCGGTTCGTGCAGGCCAACCTGTCCGGCTCCGCGGCCGGTGTCCTGCGCGGCCTGCACCTGCACCAGCGCCAGCTCGACCGCTGGGTGGTGGCCTCCGGGCGGGCGTTCGTGGCGCTCGTGGACGTCCGGCCGATGCTCCGGGCGGATTCGCCCGCCGCGGCGCCGCTGGTCGAGACGCGCGAATTGCGGGCCGACGACGTGGTGGAGATCCCGATCGGTGTCGCCCACGGGTTCCTGGCGCTCGAGCCTCTCGATCTCGCCTACTTCGTGACGAACGAATACGACGGGACCGACGAGCTCGGCTTCGCGTGGGACGACCCGATCGCGGCGGTCCCCTGGCCCACGGTGAGCGCGACGGAGGATGGTCGCCCGATCCTGTCCGACCGTGATCGCTCCAACCCCGCCCTGACCGATCTCGTGGCGCGCCTCCGTTCCTGAGCGGGGTTGCCTCGGGGTCGTACGCTGGCAGGACCCCACCGAACCGCCCCGGACCGCACCGTACCGGTCGCCACCGGGACCATCGTGTCGTTGCCCCGCCAGGGAGTGCTCCCTATCGTCGACCGTCCGACCTGCCACCGCGAGAGGATCGTCGTGCCCGTGCTGTCCCGCCGCCCCGCGCCCCACCCGACCACCGCCCGACGACTCGGCCTGGGCCTGGGCCTGCTGATCGCGATCGGCCTCCTGCCGGCCGCCGGGGCCGCCGCCGCATCACCAGACGGCGGCGCCGGCCTCCAGCCCACGATCCAGTACGAAGAGGCGGTCGCGCACGCGGACGACAAGATCGAGTTCGCCCCCGGCGGGCGGGTCACGGTCCCCTTCCGGCCGCGCGCCTCGGACCGCTGGAAGGTGGATGGCCGGGCGCCGCGCGGGCTACCGGCCGGGCGAGTCAGTGGCCGCGCGATGCGCGCACTCGAGCCGGTCGGCGCGTTGGACCAGCCCGCGACCGATCCGGCCGGGACGACCTCCGCCGCGAACGCGTCCTGGGCCGGGCCGGTCGAGGATCCGGCGATCGAGCTCAGCGCCGCCGTGGATCCGGGTGGTCTGCGCCGCGAGGTGTTCGGCTTCCTGCCCTACTGGGAGCTGGGTGACAGCTCGACGCGGCTCGACTGGGAGAAGATCTCGACCGTCGCCTTCTTCGGCGTCGGTGCGGCAGCGGACGGCAGCCTCCAGAAGCGCGCCAGCGACGGCTCCATGACCGTCGGGTGGAGCGGCTGGACGAGCGCCAGGATGACGAGTGTCATCAACGCCGCCCACACCAGTGGTGCCCGTGTCGTGCTGACCGTCCAGTCCTTCGGTTGGTCCTCGGCGGGCCTCGCCCGACAGAAGGCGCTCCTCGGCAGCACGGCGGCACGCGCGAAGCTGGCGACGGAGATCGCGAATGCGGTCCGCGACCGCGGCGCCGACGGCGTGAACCTGGACTTCGAGCCGCTCGCGTCCGGCTACGCCGAGGAGTTCACCGCACTGGTGCGCAAGATCCGGGCCTCGCTCAACGCGGTCGCGCCCGGGTATCAGCTCACGTTCGACACGACCGGCTGGATCGGGAACTACCCGATCGAGGATGCCACGGCCCCCGGCGGCGCGGACGCGATCATGATCATGGGCTACGACTATCGATCGTCCGGCGCGTCCGTCGCGGGCTCGATCGCCCCGCTCAAGAGCGGCATCTACGACATCACCGAGACGCTGGATGCGTACCTGGCTCGCGTCCCGGCCTCCAAGCTCATCCTGGGCGTGCCGTACTACGGGCGTGCCTGGTCCACCAAGAGCGATGCCTTCCACTCCGAGAACATCTCGGGCGCGAAGTTCGGCGCGTCGGCGACCGCGGTGTACACGACGGCGCGGGAGCTCGCCGCCGAGCACGGCCGCCAGTACAACGTGACCGAAGGCGTGGCGTGGACCGCCTACAAGCGCGAGACCTGTACGACGACCTACGGCTGCGTGACGTCGTGGCGCCAGCTCTACTACGACGACGCCCGCGCGCTCAAGGCCAAGTACGACCTGGTGAACACGAACGGCCTGCGCGGCATCGGCATCTGGGCGTTGGGCTACGACGGGACGCGCCCGGAGCTGTACCAGGCCATCAAGGACAAGTTCATCACGGACGCCGTGGCGCCGACGCTGGGTGCCGCGAGCCTGAGCGCAGCGATCATCTCGCCCAATGGCGATGGCCGATTCGAGACGACGACGGCAACGCTGTCCGCCACCGCGTTCATCAAGTGGGGGTACCGGGTCCAGCCGATGATCGGCGAAACCGCGGGCGCGGCGGTCCGCAGCGGCAGCGTCAGCAACAAGACCCCGACGTTCACCTGGGACGGCAAGGACAAGAGTGGCACGGTGGTCGCGGACGGTCGGTACCGCCTGACCCTGTGGGTCGCCGACGCCTCGGACAACCAGGCGACCAAGGCCTGGGCCGTCACGGTGGACACCAAGCGGCCCACGGTCAAGACGACCGCCGAGGAGGGCGACTTCTCGCCGGACGGGAACGGCTTCGATGACTTCATGACGCTGACCTGGGCCTCGTCCCAGGACATCCACGGGACGGTCCGGATCCTCGATGCCGGCGGGACCTCGCGTCGTCTCTGGACGTACGGCGACAGCCGGGCCTGGAAGGTCGAGTGGGACGGTCGCGACGACGCCGGGACGATGCTGTCCAACGGGACGTATACCTACCGCGTCAACGGCCGCGACCTTGCCGGCAACCTGCGGATCGTGGATCGGCCCGTCCTCATCGACGACACGATCCGGTCCCACGCCTGGTCCAAGGCGTCCTTCGACCCGCGTGCCGGGCAGACGAGCCGGCTGCGGATCGAGCTGCGGCGCAAGGCGACGGTCACCGTGTCGATCTACCTTGGCTCGGCGCTGATCCGTCGGCCGATGGCGGCGAAGGCCCTTGCGGCGGGAGCGCACGGCTGGACGTGGACCGGGAAGACCGCGGCCGGGGTCTACGTGAAGCCCGGCACGTACCGGATGGTCGTCACCGCGAAGAGCCGGTTCGGCTCCACGAGCTGGAGCAGGTCGGTCACCGTCCTGCCGCACTGAGCGTCGGACCGGCCCTACACTGCCAGCCATGACTGCGGAGGCGAATGCCGGGTCCGGCACGTGGGTGATCCTGCCCACGTACGACGAGGCCGAGAACATCGGGCCGATCTCGGCAGCGATCTTCGACTCCCTGCCCGGCGCGACGCTCCTCGTCGTCGATGACGGGTCGCCCGACGGGACCGGCCAAATCGCCGACGCGCTCGCCGTCGCCGACCCGCGGATCCGCGTTCGCCATCGACCCGCCAAGCAGGGCCTGGGCCGCGCCTACCTCGATGGCTTTCGGGTCGCCCTCGACGGCGGCGCACGGCACATCGTCCAGATGGACGCCGATTTCAGCCACGATCCGGCCGTTCTGCCGACGCTCCTCGCGCCCCTGGAGCGCGGCGACGCCGACCTCGTCATCGGGTCGCGGTACACGACCGGCGGCGGCGTCGTGGACTGGGGGATCGGCCGACGGCTCATCTCGCGCGGCGGCAGTCTGTTCGCCCGGATCGTGCTCGGCCTCCCCGCCAACGACCTGACCGGCGGGTTCAAGGCGTGGCAGGCGGCCACCCTCGGGGCGATCCCGTTCGATGGCGTCCACGCGGGCGGGTACGTCTTCCAGATCGAGATGACGTTCCGGGCGGACCGCGCCGGGGCACGCATCCGCGAGGTGCCGATCACCTTCCGCGACCGGCGCGTCGGGCAGAGCAAGATGTCACGCCGGATCGTCGCGGAAGCCCTGGTGGTCGTCGTCCAGCTGCGCGCCGAGGAGCTCGGTGGGCGCCTGCGCGGACGTCGTGGCCGAGCCGGCACGCCCGTTGCGTCGCCGGCCGGAGCCGGCACCCCGTCGCCGGCCGGGGCCGTCACGTCGTCGCCGGCCGGAGCCGTCACGTCGTCGCCGGCCGGAGCCGTCCCGTCGTCGCCGGCCGGAGCCGGCACCCCGTCCCACGTCGCCGAGGACGTCGAGGCGTCGTGACACTCGGCGCAGCGGCCGAGGCGCGGCCCGCGCCACCGGGGGTCCGCGTGGTGCTCGATGCACGGCCGCTCCAGGATCCGGGCCGTGCGCCGGTGACGGCCGCGTACCTCGGGTCGCTGCTCGCCGCGTTCGATGCGGAGCCCCTCGCCGGGGAGTCGTTCGCACTCCTCCTGCGCTCCGACCTCGACGATCCGACCACCGATCTGACCGGTCTCGACGTCGTCGGCCGCCGCCTGTTGCCGCCGACCGGGGTGTTGCGATCGGCCTCGCAGACCGTGGACCCGTTCCTGCTCCGCGGCGCGTCGCTCGGGGCGGCCTGGAGGGCGGAACGTGGCGGCGCGCACGGCGCGGTCTACCACGCGGTGGGCGCGGGGTCGCTCCCCATCGCCCCCGGGCTTCCGGTGGTCGTCACCCTGCTGGACCTCGCCCCGTGGGAGATCCCCGATGCCTTCACGGCCGGTGCGGCGGCCCGCTTCGGCCGCCGATTGCGGGCACAACAGCTCCGCGACGCGGCCGCCGTCATCGTGGGTACGGACGCGGTGGCGACCGCGGCCCGACGGCTCCTGCACATCCGCCTGGACCGCCTGCGGGTCGTGCCGCTCGCGCCGCGTCCCGGCTTCGCGCCGCAGCCCGCCGTCTCGCCCACTCGCAGCGGGGATCCTGCCACAGCGGGCGTCGCGGATGACATCGCGAACCTCGGCCTGGTGTCCGGGTGGTTCCTCGTCTACTCCGGGCGCTACGACGTTCGCCAGGACCTCGCGACGCTCCTTCGGGCGCTGGCGCGGCTGGCCGCCGATGGCCGGCCCCCCGAACTGCCCGATGCCGCCCCGTGGCCGCCACGCGTCCTGTTCGCGGGCGCCACGCCGGAGGACCGCGCATCGCTCGCCCGGGCCGCCGCTCGCGAGGGGGTCGGCGAAGCGCTCGCCTACGCGCCCCCCATGCCGCCCGAACGACTCGCGGTGCTCCTCCGTGGCGCGCGGGCATCGCTGCTCCCCGTCGTCTCCGAGGCGGCCGGTCTGGCGGCGGTCGAATCGATCGTGACCGGGACGCCGGTCATCGCCTCAGCCGTGGGAGCCCTGCCCGAGATCGTCGGCCCTGCCGGGCTGCTCGTCGAGCCGCGCGATGCGGACCGTCTGGCCACGGCGCTGCGCACGCTCTGGACGGAGGACCGCGTCCACGAGCGGGTCGCGGCGGCCGCCCTCGAGCGCGCCACCTGGGACCGCCGCACCTGGGCCGACGTCGCCGACGCGACGCGACGTGTCTACGCCGACGTCGGGGTGCGACACGAATGAAGTCACGGCACGCCGAAGCCACGGCACCCAGGTTCGCGACACGCCTGACGCCTGGCCCGCAGGGTTCGCGTCACGCCTCACGCCTGGCCCGCAGGGTTCGCGACGCGTCTGAAGCCTTGGGCCAGGTCCGCGACGCGCCTTCCCGCGCTCGGGAGCTTGCGCGGCAAGCAAGGACTTGCCTTCCGGGCAAGCAACGAGCGGGACGACACCTGATTGGGCGGAATCTCGTGTGTTTCCTTGCTGCCCGCGCACGAACACGGGCCGCGCGGGGCTGATCCGGCTGAACGTTGGCGGATGGCTGCTCCAGCAGCAAGAACTCAGGCCGAATCCAGGTCGCCCGCACGGATACGTGCCCTGGGGGCAAGTCGTTGCTGGCCGTGCAAGGATCGCGGGACGGCCGTGCAAGGATCGCGGTCAGGCCGGGCAAGGACCGCGGGACGGCCGGGCAATGATCGCTGCGCGGCCGGGCAAGGATCGCTGGGCGGCCGGGTTGGCCAGGCGGACCGGCTCGGCAAGGATCGCCGCGGGGACCGGGCCGGCTCGGCAAGGATCGCTGCGGAGACCAGGCCGGCTCGGCCAGGATCGCCCCGCGGCCCGCGGCACGGCCGGCCCGGGCACGGCCCGTCGGGCCGGCGCCGTCCGGCCCCCTCGACCCCTAGGGTGCCGCGCTGACCGACGCCCCGGCCGAGGCCCCCGCTGACGGCGTCGGCGAGGCCGGCGGCGTATCCGAGCTCGGCACCACCGTGACCTTCGACCCGCGCGGCAGCACCTGCACGAAGGTCTGGCCGATCGCGAGGGTCACCGGATCGCCGGCCGCGTCGTAGAACAGCGTGGGCTCGGTGGTGCCGGTCTTCTTCCACGTCCCGTCCACGCGGCGCCCGTTCGTGAAGACGATCGCCTTGCCGCTCCCGATGAGGTCGGCCTCGAGCCGGCGCTTGCTGTCGCCGGTCTGGGCGAAGGAGACGAACATCACCACGACGTTCTCCGGCTCGATCCGCTCGCCGTCCGCGGCGTCGTACTGCTTGCCCTCACCGGTCACGGATCGCCGATAGGTGTTCGTCGAACGGGCGTACCGGTACGTGATCTTGTTGGCCGAATAGGCCACGGTGATCGAGCCGCCGTACGGTCGCTGCTCCAGCGGCACGCCAGGAGCGAACGTCCAGACCGGGGCGTACTCCCCGTCCGCGGCCTCCAGCCGTTTGGCGAGCTTGCGCAGGGTCGCACCGTCCGTGTAGACGTTGTGCGGCGCGCGACGGTCCGTGGTGCGGTGGAAGTAGCGCCCGCCGTAGCGATACTCATCGGCGTTGTAGACCCACTTGCCCTGACCATTGGCCCGCAGCTGGGCGAGGGCCTGCGGCGAACCTCCCGAATGCGCGTAGACGGCCTTCCACTCGGCCGCCCAGGCGATGTAGTAGGCGCGGGCGCTCCGCACCGGCCCGATCGATTCCGGGAGTCGGGACTGGAAGATCGCCATGTAGCGCGGGATGCCACCCTCGGCCGGCGCGTGCCACACGACGTCGGCGAGATGGAGCCCCGACTGTGGGCGGGCGGCCCGGATGTCATCGATCATCACCGCGATCGGGTGACGGGCCGCCACATTCGGCGGGACGAGGGCACCGGTCAACGGTGCGGCGACCGGCGTGGGCGTCGGCGTCGGGGTCGGCGTGGGCGTCGGCGTCGGGACCGGCGTTGGTGTCGGCTCGGGCGTGGGGGAGGGGGTCGGGCTCGGGCTCGGCGTGGGCGACGGCGTGGCCGGCACGTTCGCGACCGACGGTGCCTCGGTCGGGCCGGATGGCGAGCAGGCGCTGAGCGCGATGGCGATGAGCCCGCCCGCGATCGCGGCCCGGACCACACCCCATCCCGACGGACGACGCACGAACGACACTCCCCTGCACGGTCGGCACTCGACACGTTGTCGAACCCGGGTGACGCCGGGGTCGTTCGAACGCCCGGCGCAGGATACCGCGCGCGCGTCACGCCCGCCGCCGAGGAGTAGGCTAGCCAGACCATGACTGATGACCAGCTCGCCGACGACACCCCTCCCGCCCCGCCGACCGACGCCAAGGCGAAACCGCCCAAAGCCGCCCGCGCTCGATCGACCTCGACCACGGCGACGCCACGAACGCCACGGAGGCCGCGAACGCCGCCCCCGGAGGTCGTCGCGACACCACCGCAGGCGGTGCCCGTGATGGCTCCCGCGGTACCCGTCGCGGACCCGGCCGAGAGCGGGCCGATCCGGGACCTGACGATCACCCAGGGCGGCATGGATTCGGCGACCGCCGAGCGCATCTCGATCGCGCAGGGTGGGATCGGTCAAGCGACCGCGGACGCGATCGACGTCACCAGAGGCGGCATCGGTCACGCCCAGGCCAAGGACATCGCGGTAGCCCAGGGAGCCGTCGGGCTGGCCCGCGGTGACCGCGTGTCCGTGGAGATGGGCGCCCTCGGCGTCGGGATCGCGCGCGAGGCGCGGATCACGCAGGCATTCGCGCGGAACCTGTTCGCCCGCGACGCCCGCGTGGAGCAGGCTGCGGTGGGAACGATGGCCGCGGCCCACGTGACCATCGAGCGCACGACCGCCGTCGGCATCCTGATCGCCAAGCAGGTCGATGGGTCGGTGCGCCCGCTGCTCGACTGGCGCGGCGCGCTGGCGCTCGGCGCGACGCTCGGGCTTCTCGTCGGGATCCTGCGCCGCCGCTGATCGCCGCACCGAACCCGGCACGTCGCCGCTGCGGCATGTCCCGTCGCTAGCGCGCCTGGACGATTCTCGGGTCCACGCCCGCCTTCTCGGCCGCCGCGATCTTCGCCGCCCTGGCCTCCTCGGTGTGGGCCTGGTGCAGGGCGACCACTTCGGCCGGGTCGCCTTCCATGACGACCTGCCCCCTCTCGATGAGCAGCGCGCGATTGCAGTATTCGGTCACCCACGACATGTCGTGCGTGACGAGGACGACGGCCTTCGCGGCCCGGACGATCTCGATGACCCGCGCCTTCGATTTCGCCCGGAACGCAGCATCGCCCGTGGCGAGGACCTCGTCGAGGAGCAGGATGTCCGGATCGATCGACGTCGCGATCGCGAACCCCAGCCGCGCGCGCATCCCCGAGGAATAGGTCTTGAGCGGCGCGTCGATGAACTCGCCGAGTTCGGCATAGTCGACGATCGACGGCAGCAGCTCCCGGGTGACGGCGTCATCGAGCCCCAGGAACGCGCCGCCCAGCAGGATGTTGTCGCGGCCACTCAGCTCCCGGTCGAAGCCTGCCCCCAGGGTCAGGAGGCCGGACACGTGGCCATGGACCTCGACAGTGCCCTCGGACGGACGGATGATCCCGGCGAGGACCTGGAGGAGCGTGCTCTTGCCCGCGCCGTTGGGCCCGATCACCGCCAGCGACTCGCCGTGGACGAGGCGCAGCGACAGGTGCCGCAGGGCCCAGAACTGCTCGTGGGCTCCGCGGCCCAGCATCTGCCCCAGCGAACGGCGGATCGTCGTCTTCTTCGTGAAGCGCAGGTCGTAGCGCACGCCCAGGTCGTCGGCCCGGATCGCGTGCTCGGCCCCGCGACGGACCGGCGGCGGCGGATCGACCTCGTCGAGTGCCTCCGGCCCGACGTCGGCCTCCTGTGCCCCTCGCGGCTCGGTCGCCATCACAGCACCTTCGCGAAGTTGGGCTCGAGCCGCTTGAACATCACGGTGGCCAGCGCCAGGAAGATCGTGCTCGCCACCGTGAGGGCCGCAAGCGCGCCCCAGTCCGGGAAGGTCGGCCCTCCGCCGTCGGGCGTGCCCCAGATGACGACCCGGTACGCCTCGAACAGGATCGCGAACGGGTTGATCTCGAGGAGGATCCGCAGGATCGGCCAGTCGTCGAGGAGGTTGACCTCCTCGAGCAAGGCGAGGCTGTACAGCCCAGGCGAGAGGTAGAACCACAGCCGCAGGACGTGGCGTGCCACGTTCCCGAGGTCGCGGAAGAACACGTTGCCCGCGGACACGACCAGTGCCATCGCCAGCGTGAAGATGAACTGCACCGCGGCGATGACCGGGATGAGCAGCAGGAAGGGCGTGATGCGCTCGATCGAGAACAGCATCAGGCCGGCGAGCGGGATGAGGCCGAACGCGAAGCCGACGACGCCGGCCGTCGTGGCCGCGACCGGCAGCACGATCTTGGGGAAGGCGATCTGCTTGATCAGCCGGTCCTGGGTCGCGACCGACGTCGTCGCGTCCACGACCGACGCCGTGAACCACTTCCACGGCAGGATGGCCGCGAAGATGAAGAGCGGGTAGTCGTCGATGCCGTGGCCGCGCGCGATGAGCGTGACGAGGACGACGTACACGATCATCTGGAGGAGCGGGTCGAGGACCCACCAGAAGTTGCCCAGCAGGGTGTCGGCGCCACGCTTGCGCATGTCCGCGACCACCAGGTAGCGGACGAGTCGACGCCGCGAACGGACGTCGTCGATGCCCTCGCGGATCAGTCGGATCGCACCAGGATCACCGGCCGTGTTCCGGTACGCGGCCGGTACTTCACTCGTGGCGGACATCGGGCGGAAGGGTACCACTTCGGTCGTGCCGGACCCCACGCGGGCCGGCCCCGCCCGGCCCCAGGAATCGCTCGACGAAGCGCTCGCTCGCGTGGCCGATGTCACCGCCCAGGTGGCGTTCGATGAAGGCCTCCCATGCCGGCTCGTCGACGGTCGCCGTGCGGACCGCCTCGGCGACCCCGGCCGTGTCCGCGACCTGGGTCCCGATCATCTCGGTGCGGTAGTCGATGTACAGCCCAGGGTCGGCCTCGTACGCCTCGAGGTCCGGCACCAGCAGCACGAGCGGTCGCTGCAGGAGCGCCCATTCGAAGATCGACGACGAGTAGTCGGTGACGAGGACGTCCGTGGCCGCGAGGAGGTCGTTGATCTCGGTGGTCGGGTCGATCACCACGTCGAACCCGGCGGGGTCCGTCGCGGCCGGATCGAGGTTGGGATGGGTCTTGAGGACGAGCAGGTGGTCCGCGGGGAGGGCGGCCCGGAGCGCCCGGCCGTCGAGGCCGGTCGCGGCGGTCTTGTCCACGCCGCGTCCGCGGAACGTCGGCGCGTAGAGCACGACGCGACGCTCTCGGAACTCCGGGTGCCGGGCCACGACGCGGCGCCGTGCCGTCGCGACGGCATCCGCATCGGCGAAGAAGTCCGTGCGCGGCGTTCCCAGTGGCAGCACCCGATCCATCGGGGTCCCGAACGCCGCCGCCCAGGGTCCGCGCGAGCGCTCGGCCGTGCACACCACGTAGTCGTAATGTCGATGGAGGAAGCGTCGCTCCGGGTCCGCGGGCGGGGTCCGCGCGTCGAGCCCGAAGCGCTTGAGCGCGGCGACCGCGTGCCATACCTGGACGACGGTGGTCCCCGCCCGATGTGGCGCGACATGGACCGGCAGGTAGGCGTTGTCCACGACGAACAGCCCGGCCGTGCGCAGGTGGTACATGCCCCGGATCAGGCGAACGAGGTAGCGGACCTTGCCCGTGAAGCCGTAGCTGTACGGCTCCAGGAGCAACACCACGCGACGGTCGGGATGGCGCGCCCGGATCGCCCCGTGGATGAACGCGAGATTGCCCTCCAGGATGGGCACCCGGGCCGTCGCGAGCACGATCCGGTCACGCCGCAGCGGGAGCAGCCCGAAGAGCGCCCCAGCCAAGCGCAGGACGACACTGGAGAGGACGTACTCGAGACGGCCCACGCCCGGGCTCAGGCCTGCTGGCGGACGATGATGTTCTGGCCGTCCAGGGTCCGCTCGTCGTCGCGCATCAGGGTGGCGATGACGTCCGCGACGGCGCTCGGCTGCATGATCTTGGAGGGGTCCTCGTCCGGGGCCAGGATGCGACGCAGTTCCGTGGCCGTCCGGCCCGGCGAGATGCTGTAGACCTTGATCCCGGTGCCGGCCAGCTCGTCGGCGAGGGTGCCGGATAACGAGACCACCGCCGCCTTGGATGCCGCATAGGCGACCCATCCCGGTCGCGACGTGATCCCTGCGGTCGAGGCGATGTTGAGGATCTTGGCTGGCCGGCCCTGGACGTGGCGCACGAATTCGCGGGTCAGCAGCAGCATCGCGAAGACGTTGATCGTGAACGTCGTCACCAGGTTGTCGGCGGTCGTGTCCAGCAGGGACTTGGGCTCTGCATACCCCGCGATGTTGAGCAGGATGTCCAGCGAACCGGTCTCATCGTGGATGCGCTGGACCAGGTCCGGGATCCCGTCGAGGTCGGCGAGGTCGTAGGGGATGCAGCGGACGACCTGGTCGGGGCGCGCCGGCATCGCGGCCGCGGTCTCCTCGAGACCGCTGGCACTCCGCGCGACCAGCACGATCGCGTCGATGTCCGGCTCCTGGCACATCCGGATGGCGGCCGCGCGCCCGATCCCCTGGCTGGCCCCGGTGACGATGACGGTCTTGCCCATGGGCTCAGGACCCCCGGCCGATGATGTCCGCGTAGATCGCCTCGGCCGTGACGGTGTCGGTGGGGACGGTGATCTTGATGTTCTCGTCCGACCCCGGGAGGATCCGGACCGGCTCACCCGTGTAGTGGAAGAACAGGCCGGCGTCCTCGGTGAAGAACGCGTCCTCGCGACGGGCGGATTCGTGCGCGGCGAGCAGCTTGGCTCGATCGAACTTCTGGGGCAGCTGGACGTTCACGAGTTCGTCGCGGTCCAGCAGGCCCTCGACGTACTCGTGCCCCTTGATGACCGTGAACGAGATCGGGATGCCGTACATCACGTTCTCGTCAGGCGCCTCGATGAGCGTCCGGAACGTGTCCACGGTGATGAGCGGCCGGACCGCCTCGTGGATGATCACCGAGTCGACGCCGCCGAGCGCGACGAGGCCGTTGTAGACCGATTCCTGGCGCGAGGCACCGCCCAGGATGCACTCGAACTTCGCGCCGAGCCCGTGGTTCGCGATGAGCTCCCGGGTCGGCTCGAGGTGCGCCTCGGGACACGTGATGACCACGCGTTCGATCTCGGGGAGCGCTCGCGCCTTCTCCAGCACGTGGACGATCAACGGCTTCCCGCCGAGCAACAGGAATTGCTTGGGGAACGGGCGCCCGATGCGCTTCCCGATCCCACCCGCGAGCACGACCATGCCGGTGCTCATGCAGCCCTCCTGTTCACGCCGTCTCGACCTCGTCGTGGTGCCCGTCGCCGCCCATCATGCCAGCGACGGGCCGGTCAGGCCGGGTCGTGGCGGCGCACATCGAGGACCTGGCCGGTCAGGTCCGTGGTCAACAGGCGCAGGGTCGCGGTCGCGACCTCCTCCGACGACAGCAGCCCGTCGCGCGATTCGTCGGGGAACGCCTGGCGGCGCATGGGGGTGTCCGTCCGTTCCGGGCTGACCGCATTGACCCGGATCCCGTCGTCGCTCCACTCCTCGGCGAGTCCCTGGACGAGGTTGACGACCGCGGCCTTGCTCGCCGAGTAGGCGACGTAGCCCGGCCGGCCCAGGGTGAAGGAGCTCGAGGCAAAGGCGGTGAACGAGCCGCGTGTTCGACAGAGGTGCTCGTGGGCCGCGCGCGCCACATTGAGCGTCCCGGTGACGTTCACGTCGATGACCTCCGCGATGTCGGCGGCATCGGTCGTCGCGACGGCACCGATCCGCAGCACCCCGGCCGTGCAGATGACGTGATCGAGCCCGCCGAGCGCGGCCACCGCCGACGCCATGTGCGCCTGGACCGCCGCCACGTCGCGGACATCGAGCCCCTCGGATCGCCCATCCACCGTCACGCGGGCGCCCTGGGATCGCGCCTCGGTCGCGATCGCCGCGCCGATGCCGTTCGTCCCGCCGACCACGAGGATGCGCGACCCGGCGAGCGAGCGTGCCGCTGGTGGGGCCGCGGCATCGGGATCGGATCCGAGCAGCCGCATCTGGAGCATGCGGTCCGCCATCACCATGTCGATCCGGGTCGTGATCTTGAGGTTGACCTCGTCGCCCGCCACGGCAGCGAGCCGGACGCCGGGCACGTAGCGGAGGACGAGGCTGCAGTCGTCGGTGGCCGACAGGTCGCCGGCGTCCTCGGCGGCGGCATAGGCCTCGCGCAGGACCCCGACCCGGAAGACCTGCGGCGTCTGCCCGCGGCGATAGCGGGATCGTTCCGGGATCTCGACGACCCGGCCGTCCTGGACGATCACGAGCGTGTCGGCGCTCGGGATGACCGTGTCGGTCGCGTCCGCATCGCCGGCCACGATCGGGGCGATGGAACGCCGGACCACGTCCACCGGGACGAGCGGCCGTACGGCGTCATGCACGAGCACGATGTCGTCGTCCGCGGCGTCGAGGCTGCGCAGGCCGTTGCGCGTGCTCTCGTTGCGGGTCGCCCCGCCGGCCACGACCGATGTCGGGATGGCGAGCCCGGCCCGCCCGAGCGTCGCCTCCGTCTCCGCGACCCAGTCCGGGTGCGAGACGATCACCAGGCGGTCCACGCCGGCGGCGGCCACGCCGCGCACGCTGCGGACGAGGATCTGCTCGCCGGCAAGCCGCACGAACTGCTTGGGGATGTCTCCGCCGAACCGATCGCCTTCGCCACCGGCGAGCAGGAGCGCATGGATTCGCATCGGGCGTCAGCATACCCGGCGACCCCGCCCGAACGGCGCGAACGGGCATGGACCGGTGACCGCACGCGCGCCGGTCAGCCCCTATGATGGCGCGCGGCCCGCCAGGAGGAGGAACCCACGGACGCACCGAGCCCCGCCCCGACACCGAGCGACGCGACCCCGCCTACCGGTGCCACGAGCCCCGGCATGCTCGAGATCCGGTCGCTGTCGTGGGAGCGAGTCCAGCTGGTCATCCGCGCCGCGGTCGGCGGGATCGACCCCGCAGCGGTCCGGCTGCGCCTCGTCGAGGCCGGGCCTCCCGCGCGCGAATCCGCACCACCGGCCGACCAGATGCCGCCCATGCCGCCCACCGGCGTGCGCCGGGACGGTTCCGAGATCGTCATCCGCTTCAACGTCATGGCCGGGCCCGAGCAGATGCCGCTGGAGCCGGGCCGATGGCAGTTGGAGGCCGATGGTCACCCCGTCCCCGTCCGTCCGGTCGCGGGGGCCGTGGACCCCGTCGCTCATGCCGGTCGGTTCTCCCTCGCGCGGGGGGAGTACGTCGCTACGCCGAGCGTGGAGTCCCTCGGGACCGGGCCGGACGCGACGTTCTGGATCAGCGTCACCCTGGCCCTGACCGACCCGGCCGAGATCGCCCAGCGCCAGGGCGAGGGCGGGTGGGGACGGCGCGTCCGTCGGCTCGTCAGTCGCGTCCGCAAGTCGGTCTTTCGGGTGGCCTACCGGGTGGCCCGTCGCGTGGCCCACCGGACCGGGCGACGGGTCCTCTTCAGCTCGGACTCGCGTGCGGAGCTGGGGGGCAACCTGCAGGTCGTCTGGGACCGGATGGTGGAGCGCGGCCTGGACCGCGAGTACGACATGCTCACGCTCTTCAAGTCCAGCATCGCCGATCGGCGCAGCCTCCGCGACCGGCTGCGGATGCCCTGGCTCCTCGCGACGGCGGACGTCATCCTCGTCGACGACTACCAGCCGGTCATCTACCGCATCGATGACCCGGACGTCCGGATCGTGCAGCTGTGGCACGCGTCGGGGGCGTTCAAGACCGTCGGCTACAGCCGGGTCGGCAAGGCCGGCGGGCCCAGTCCGTACTCGCGGGTCCACAAGAACTACACGCACGCCATCGTCAGCTCGGACCACGACGTCCCGTTCTACGCGGAGGCGTTCGGCTTGCCGGAGGCGCGCGTCGTCCCGACCGGGATCCCGCGGATGGACCGCTTCTTCGATGAGGTAGCGCGGGCGGCCGGTCGCGCCGCGGCCCTGGAGCTCTTCCCGGCGGCCCGGGGCCGGACCACGATCCTCTTCGCGCCAACGTTCCGTGGCGACACGCGCACCGCGTCGTACGACACCGACCGACTGGACTACGCGGCGCTCCATGCGCTTGCCGTCGAGAAGGACGCGGTCGTGATCTTCAAGATGCACCCGTTCGTCCGCGAGCCGCTCGCGATCCCGGCGGCCTATGCGGACCGCCTGTTCGATGGCACCGCCGCCCCGATCGACGTCAACGATCTCCTGTTCGTCGTGGACCTCCTCGTGACCGATTACTCCTCGATCGTCTTCGAGTTCTCCACGCTGGACCGCCCGATGCTCTTCTTCGCCTACGACCTCGACGAGTACATCGCCGATCGCGACTTCTACGTCCCGTTCGAGGAGTTCGTGCCCGGACGGATCGTGCGGACCTTCCCCGAGCTGCTGGACGCGATCCGCAACGACGACTACGAGGCGCACAAGGTCGGTGAGTTCGCGCGCCGCCACTTCGATCACCTCGACGGCACGTCCACCGATCGCGTCATCGACGAGCTCGTGGTCGCGCGGTGAGCGACCTGGTGATCCGGCTGCGGATCCTGGTGGTCCGCATCGCCTTCGCGGTCGCGCGGTTCCTGCCCCTGCGCCGGCGTGTCGTCCTGGCGACGGCCCACGACGCGACCCTTCGCGGCAACCTGCGCGTGATCGGCGACGCGCTGCGCGCCACCGATCCGCCGGTCGCCGTCACCGTCCTTGCCCACGCGTCGCGCGGCGACCTGCGCGGCAAGGTCCGGTCCGTGTGGCAGGCCGCGCTGGCCGGGTATCACCTCGCGACGGCCCGGGTGTTCATCGTCGATGACTACTTCTTCCCGGTGTACGCGATCCGCCCGCGTCCGGGAACCACCATCGTGCAGACCTGGCACGCCTCCGGAGCGTTCAAGAAGTTCGGCCTGAGCGTGCTGGACAAGTCGTTCGGGGCGACCGAGGCCTTGACCCGTCGCGTCCGTATCCACGCGAACTACGATGTCTGCCTCATCGGCTCCCGGGCGGGCGCCGTCTTCTACGCGGAAGCCTTCGGTCAGCCCGTGGAGCGATTCCGGCCGGACCTCGGGATCCCGCGGACCGACGCCCTGTTCGACCCGGAGGCGATCGCCCGAACGACCGCATCCGTCCATGCCCGATACGGGATCGCACCCGGGAAGCGCGTGATCCTCTACGCCCCGACGTTCCGCGGCGACAGTGTCGGTGCGGCCGTGGCCGGGCCGATGCTCGATCTCCCGCTCCTGCGCGCCGCGCTGGGGGCGGATCACGTGCTCCTGCTGCGCCTGCATCCGTTCGTCCGCGCCGGCCTCGACATCCCGCCATCCGTCGCGGACTTCGCCATCGATGTGAGCGATCACCCCGACATCAACGACCTGCTGCTCGCGAGTGACATCCTCGTGACCGATTACTCGAGCGTCATCTTCGAGTTCGCCCTGCTGCGCCGACCCATGGTGTTCTTCGCCCCCGACCTCGACGACTACGAGGGGGAGCGCGGGTTCTACTTCGACTACCGGACCGGGGTCCCCGGGCCCGTGTTCACGACCAGCGCCGAGATCGCCGACTACCTGCAGAGCCGCACGGTGGACATCGAGCGCATCGATGCCTTCCGCGCCTGGGCGTTCGACGTGGCCGATGGCCATGCGACGCAGCGATTCCTCGACCAGATCGTGCGCCCGGCGCTCGATGGACGGCTGGAGACCGGTCGCGGGAGCCGGGCCTGAGGTCGCCACACGGCGCGCCTGACACGACGCACGCGCGAGGTCTCGCGCGACGTCGTTGTACGATACCGCCCTTCCCGTCCCGGTCCGGTCAGCCCAGCCGGCCTCGTCCACCCTGTCACAGGAACCACGACCGCCGATGACTTTCCGTGCCAAGCCCGTCGTCAAGCGCACCCAGAAGCACTCCTGGGAGAGCCGCGACCGGCGCAACTTCTACCTCAATCTCGGCTTCGGCCTCGTCGTCGTCGCCGCCGTCGCGATCCTCGGGATCGCGGTCGCCGTGACGTACTACAACGACAACCTCGCGCCGGTCGGCAGCGTGGACGGGAAGTCGATCAGCATCGGCGAACTGCGCGATCGCACACGCATCGAGAGCTGGCGGCTGTCCGAGGCGGAGCGACGCGTCCGCACCCTGACCGTGGCCGGTCGCCTGACCGAGTCCCAGGCCGAGCTCCAGAACCAGATCATCAACCAGCAGAAGGAGCAGGTCGCCGCGATCTCGCTGGAGCGGATCATCGACAACCGGATCCAGGCGGACCTCGCCGCCGAGCAGGGCGTCACGACATCCGAGGAAGACATCGATGCCCGCCTCATCGACGAGGCGACGACGTCCGCCTCCCGCCACGCCTGGGTGATCGAGGTGGCGCCCGAGACGGACCCGGGGGCCACTGAGCCCACGGCGGCGCAGATCGCCGAGGCGCGCACCAAGGCCGAGACGGCGCTGCGCGACATCCAGAACGGCAAGACCTGGGACGAGATCGCCAAGACCGTCTCCACGGATACCTCGACCGCCCCGCAGGCGGGGGACCTCGGCTGGATCCAGGATGACGACACCCAGACCGACGAGGCGTTCCTCACCGCCCTGTATGCAGCGTCCGTGGACACCCCGACGGCCGTCATCGAAGGCGAAGACGGGATCTTCCGGATCGGTCGGGTCACCGAGATCGCGCCCGAGACGGTGGACGAGGCCTACCAGGACAAGATCGTCAACGACGGGATCGACCTCGCCCAGTACCGCGAGGTCGTCCGCGGCGATGTCATCCGCGAGCGCCTCGAGGACGCGGTCGTGGCAGATGCCCTCAAGCCCGGGCCGCAGCGGCAGGCGTCCGAGATCTACCTGTCGCAGGCCACCCTGGACCTGCCGCCGGAAGCGGTCCGCGTCCGCCACATCCTGTTCTCGCCCAACGACGATCCCGCCGCCGCCCAGAACGGCGATATCGCCGAGGACGATCCCGCCTGGGGTCAGGCGGAACTGGATGCCAAGGCCGCGTACACGCGCCTGCAGGAGGATCCGGACGCCTTCGATACGATCGCCCGTGAGGAGAGCGACGAGGAGAGCGCGCGCGGCGAAGACGGCACCGGCGGGGTCCTCAGCGGGTGGGTGTCGGCCGACAGTGGGTACGTCGAATCCTTCTCCGAGCCGATCCTCGCGGCGAAGGCGACCGATGGCCAGATCCTGGCCCCCATCAAGACCGAGTTCGGTTGGCATATCGTCCAGGTCCTCGACCATCGGCCCACGATGGAGGACCTCAAGGCTCGAGTCGATGGCGGCGAGGATTTCGCCCAGCTTGCGCGGGATCTCTCCGAGGGAGCCGAGGCCAGCGCCGGCGGTGACCTCGGCTGGGTCGCCCGCGGCCAACTGGACGAGCGGCTGATCGCGGCGATCTTCGCCGCGACCGTCGGCAAGACGTCCGACATCGTCACGGTGGAGGACGACGGCCAGTACCTCTATCACGTCCGTGCCGAGGAAGAGCGCACCCCGACGGGTCGCCAGGCCGACGAGATCCGGGCCAGTGCCTGGTCGGACTGGTACGACCCCAAGAAGGAAGCGGTCACGATCGAGCGCGACGAGACCATCGTGGCCCCGACCGGCTAGGCGCGGGGACCGGTGCTCGACGCGCTCGTCACCGAAGCTCGTCTGCGGTTCGGCCTCGATCCCGCGGCCGGCCTGCAGATCATCGCCACGGAACGGCTGATCGCCACGCCGCTGGAGGCGTCGCGGCCCGTGCTCCTGGTGCCACTCGCGATGCTGCGGCCGTCGGGACCGGAGGGATCGCCCGTGCCGCTGCCGGGCCGGCACGGTCCGCGCGGCGGGGATCCGCTGTCGCTGCTGGCCCGGCTCTATCCAGCGGACCACGCCGTGGGTCGCTTCGGCACGGCGACGACGATCACGGTGGCGGCGCTCACGACGGCCGACCTGGCGGCGCCGCTGTACCTCGCTCCGATCGCGCCGGAGCTCGCGGTCGCGGGCCCATGGGCCAGGCCCTGGATCAGCGACCGCCTGCGAGCGCCC
>CAYVJP010000011.1:0-23598 GCA_964451745.1 uncultured Anaerolineaceae bacterium
CGGCGCGGACCAGCGCCTCGAGGAGCCGGAACTCGGTCGGGGTCAGCGACAGGGCCGTGTCACCGACCCGTGCCTCGTGCCGGCCGGGCTCCAGGACGAGCCCGCCGGCTTCGAGCGGGCCGGCGGCGGAGCCACTCGATGCCGAGCGATCCACGCGCCGCATGATCGCCGAGATGCGGGCGAGCAGCTCGGCCTTGCCGAACGGCTTGGTCAGGTAGTCGTCGGCGCCGAGGCCCAGGGCGCGAACCTTGGCCGCCTCGCCGCTCTCGCCGCTCACGACCAGGATGGGCGCCTGACCGACGGCTCGCATCTGCCCGGCGACGGAGAACCCGTCCGGACCCGGCATCGCGAGATCGAGGAGGACGAGGTCGGGGTGCTCTTCGCGGAAGCGCTTGACGGCCGTCAGACCGTCGTAGGCGGTGATGACCTGATGGCCCTCGGTCCCGACGAGCGCGGTGATCGCCCCGACCATGGCCGGGTCGTCATCGACGACGAGGATCCGCAACGGGCGGGTGCTCATGGTGATCATGGTCCTCTCTTTCGTGGCTCAGATGGCGACGGCGGCGGGCAGGGCGACGACGAATCGCGCCCCATGGGGTCGGGCGGGTTCGCACCAGAGGCGCGCGCCCATGGATTCTCCGAGTCGTTTCGCGGCGTAGAGACCGATCCCCGAGCCGCGAGCCGTGTGGGTGTCGCGGCGCGCGTACGGTTCGAAGATCCGCTCGCGCCACTCATCGGGGATGCCGGGCCCCTCGTCGCTCACGCCGAGATGCACGACGCCCTCGTGGAGGCCCCAGTCGATGGTGATGGTCGTGTCGGCTGGCGCGTACTTGACCGCGTTCTCCACGAGGTGCTCGACGATCTGGCGCAGACGCGGGGGATCGGCCAGCGCGTGGAGGCGGGGCGACCCCTCGACCGCGACCTGATGGTGCCCGACGAGGGGCCGGAGCGAGTACAGGACCTCGCGGACGAGCGCCTCGACGTCCACGGGCGTGACCGACGCCGCGTCCTCCGGGACGACCCGCACGGACGCCAGGATCGAGTCGACCAGCCGATCCAGCCGCTCGATCTGCTCGAGCGTGGCGCTGTGCCAGGCAGCGCGCGTCTGCCGTCGCTCGATGTCACGCGATTCGCGCCCCGCGAGCTGCGGCTCCTCGGCCAGCAGATCCGCGTACGCTCGAACGACCGCGAGCGGTGTCCGCAGCTCGTGGGTCACGAGCGCGATGAGCTCGCTCCGCGCCTCGTCGATCGCCTTCAGTGCCTCCACGCGCGCCTCGGCCTCCGACTGCTGGCGCCCCTTCTCGACGATGCCCGCGAGCAGGTCGGCGACCGCGCTGAGCTGGGCGACGTCCGCCTCGCTGAACCGGCGCGTCTGTTCCGTCTGGACGTTGAGCACCCCGACCGTCCCATCGTGCCAGGTCAGCGGCACGCTCAGCATCGACGCGACGAATCGCCGCTGATCGATGCCGCGAACCCACAGGAACCGCGGGTCGGCCTTGACATCCGGGATGACCAGCGGTCGCTGGGTGGCGGCCACGTGACCGGTCACGCCCTCCCCGAACGGCACCCGAGCCCGACCGATCTGGAATCGGTCGAGCCCGTTCGTGGCCGCGAGCGTCAGGTACGCTCCATCACGGTCCAGCAGGTACAGGGAGGAGACATCGGCATGGAGCGCATCGCGCGTCCCGTCCACGACCGTCTCCAGCAACTCGTCCCAGGTGCGCGCGGTGGTCGCCAGCCGCGCCACGTCATGGAGGAAGCGCAGCTGTTCGAGCTGATCGGATCCGGGGAGCGTCTCGATCGTGACCTCCGTCCGAAGCGCCATCGACATCACCATACAAGGGTAGGAAAGGTTGCGGCCACGAAAGGTTGCGAAGCTGTCCTCCCTTGGTTGCGGTCGGGCGCGGCCGGCGCGCGGCCGTGAGGACCGTCCCGGCCGGCGGGGTGCCCGGACCGTCGCGCGCCGAGCCAGCAGGGATCGGGTCAGCGGGGGCCAGCGATCCGCTGGCGCGCGAGGTCCGGCTGCTCGGCGCCCTGCTGGGCCAGGTCATCATCGAACAGGCGGGCGAGGCGACCTACGAGGCGGTCGAGCGGATCCGCCGCCGCGCCATCGCGCTGCGCCGCTCCGATGACGCGGCGGACCGCGAGCGACAGGCGGCCGACCTCGACGCGCTCGATCTGGACGCGACCGAGGCCGTCGTGGCGGCGTTCTCGATCTACTTCCAGCTGGTGAACCTCGCGGAGGCCCGTGGACGCGTTCGAACGCTTCGTCGTCGAGAGCGTGCCGCCCGCGACGGGCTGCTCGACGATTCCGTCGCGGAGGCGGTCGCCGTCCTGCGCCGCCACGGGCACCGTGAGGACGATCTCGATGCGATGCTCGCCCGACTCCGGATCAGCCCGGTCCTGACGGCGCACCCGACCGAGGCCCGCCGGCGCACGGCGCTCGTGGCGCTCCGGCGCTGCGCGGTCCTCCTGGAACGGCTCGACGACCCGCGCCTGACCCCGTCGGAGGACCGCGAGATCCGCCGCCGGCTGCGCGAGGAGATCACCCTGCTGTGGCGGACATCGGACCTGCGAACGGTCGCGCCGGAACCGCTCGATGAGGTGCGCACGGCGATGGCGGTCTTCGATGCCACGCTGTTCACGACCGTGCCGCGGCTCTATCGGGCGACGGACGCCGCACTCGATGCGCCCCGCGGCCGCGCCGTGCGCACCGGCGCGCGAGCGCCGCGCGTCCCCGCGTTCGTGCGCTATGGCTCCTGGGTGGGCGGCGACCGCGACGGCAACCCCTTCGTCACGGCCGAGACCACCGAGCGCACCGTCCGCATCCACGCCGATCACGTCCTCCACGGGTACGAGGCGGTCGCGATGCGGCTCATGCAGACCGTGTCGGCCACGACGGCCGGGGAGCGCCTCCCGCGGGCGATCGCCACGCGCCTCGGTCGCGACGCGGAGGACCTGCCCGAGACCGACCGCCAGCTGCGCCGTCGATTCCCGGACGAGCCGTATCGGCAGCGCTTCGGGTTCATCGCCGAACGCCTTCGTCGCACGCGCGTCGCGCTGACCGACGATACCGGCCCGCGAGCGGGCCACTACCCCTCGGTGGAAGCGCTCGATGTCGAACTCGCGGAGATCCAGACCGCCCTCGTGGAGGAGGGTCTCGGCCGCGTCGCCTGGGGCGAGGTCGCCGAGATGCGCTGGCAGCTGGCCACCTTCGGGTTCCACCTCGCCTCGCTCGAGATCCGCCAGCACAGCGATGTCCATCGCCGGGCCCTCGCGGCCCTCGCGGACCCGGACGCGGACGAGGCGGTGGAAGTGGCCGCGAACGTGACGCTCGGGGAGGTCCTCGCCACCTTCCGCGCCATCGCCACGATCCAGGCGCGGTTCGGCGTGGATGCCTGTCGGCGGGTCATCGTGTCATTCACGGCCGAGCCCCGTGACGCCACGGATGTCCTGGAGCTCGCACGACGTGCCGTGGCCCCCGGCGGTGCGCTGCCGGCCCTCGATGTCGTGCCGCTGTTCGAGTCGACCGATGCCCTCACCCAGGCGGGTCCGATCCTGGATGCGCTCCTGACCGATCCCGGCTATCGCGCCCATCTCGCGTCGCGCGCTGACCGCCAGGAGGTGATGCTCGGGTACTCCGATTCCAACAAGGAATCGGGATTCCTGGCCGCGGCGTGGATGCTGCACGAGGCCCAGGCGGCACTGACCGCGGTGGCTCGCCGGCACGCGGTGGAACTCACGCTGTTCCACGGCCGTGGCGGGGCCATCGGGCGGGGTGGGGGACCGGCGAACCGGGCGATCCTGGGCAGCGCCCCGGGTTCCGTGGACGGCCGGCTCAAGCTGACCGAGCAGGGCGAGGTGATCGCCGCGAACTACGCCGACCCCGCGATCGCGCGCCGCCACCTCGAGCAGCTGACGGGCGCCGTCCTCATCGCCTCCACGCCCGAGCACGACGCGGCCGCGGCCGCCGCACTCCGGGACGGCGCTCCCGTCCTGACCGAACTCGCGGCCACGGCCCGGGCGGCCTACCGTTCGCTGGTCCACGACGATCCGGGGTTCGCGGCGTTCTTCCGCGACATCACCCCGATCGCGGAGCTGTCCGGGATCCGCCTCGGGTCGCGTCCGGCCGCCCGGGGCCGACAGACCGCCGATGCGCCACCGATCGACAGCCTGCGGGCGATCCCATGGACCTTCGCGTGGTCGCAGGCGCGCATCAATCTCCCGGGCTGGTACGGGCTGGGGACCGCGCTGGAGGCCTACCGCGACGCCCATGGGCAAGCCGGGCTGGCCGAGATCGGTCGGCTGTACCGGTCGTGGCCGTTCCTCTCGTCGGTCCTCGACAACGCGGAGGTGATCCTGGCCAAGGCCGACATGGGCGTCGCCCGCCGCTACGCGTCCCTCGTCGCCCACGACGACGGTGCCGGTCCCCAGCGCTGGGAGCGCATCGAGGCCGAGTACCACCGCACCGTCGCGATGCTGCTCGCGGTGACCGGGCGACACCGCCTGCTCGACGGGGCTCCGGTCCTGCAGCGCTCCATCGAGCTGCGCAACCCGTACGTGGACTCGCTCTCGGAGCTGCAGGTCCGCCTGCTCGCCCGGTTGCGCTCGATGGCGCCCGACGATCCCGACCGGGAGCGACTCCGCCGCCTCGTGCAGCTCACCGTCAACGGCGTCGCCGCGGGGCTGCAGGGGACGGGGTAGGCCGCGAACGGCTGACCGTCGGGCTGGGCCCGATCGGGTCATAGGGCATGGCACGTCACCATCCGACGGCCCCATCACCGGTCCGTCAGGTGTCGAGCCGCAGCGTGTCGCCCCCGCGGAACACGGTCGCGGCCCCCGGCTCGCGACTCCCGGCCGGCAGCCACCGAGCTTCGCCGGGTCCGACGACCTGCCATGGTCCCGACGGCGGCCCGATGACACCGGTCCGCTCCGCGAGGCCGAGGATGTGGAGGGGCTCGGCAGGGGCGTCGGACCCGAACCGGTGCAGGTTGGCGACCCACGATCGGGCGTCGGCGTGCGGCACGACGATGATCCCGGGCACGACGTCCAGCCCGGGGATCCCACCGCCCGGCGTCCAGGTCCATGACCCCATGGCCATCGCACCGGCGCTCGCGCCGGCCAGGACCGCTCCCGCCGCGAGGGCGGTCTGGACCGCCGCCCAGGCGGGTGTGTCGCGCAGCAGGGTGGGGATCAGGTCGGGGTCGCCGCCCGGGAAGTGGATCAGTCCGGCCCGGGCGATACGGCCGGCGAGATCGGGGTCGTTCGCGGACGTGGTGTCCACGACACGCGCCACCTCGCCGTGGACGCGCAGGCCTGCCGCCGCGCCCACGCGAGCGATCGCGGCCACCCCGTTGGCCGCCGCCAGATCCGGCCGACCACGTGCCGCCGCGGTCGGGACCACCGCGACCCGGACGATCCCGTCGGGGCGCGGAGCGACCGCAAGGATGGCTTCGAGGAATCGCTCGTCGCCGTCCAGGAACTCGCCGCCGCCGTGGAGCGCGATGAGCCCTCTCACGTTCGCTCCGGCGGCTCGTCGTCGCCATCGGGCGGCGTCACGTCCTTCATCGGTGGTCGGTCACCGACGGACCCGCCGCGACCCAGGACACGGCGGACCCGATCCGGGCCGGCGACGAACGGCGCGATGTACGCCACGAGCAGGAACGGGACGACGATCCGGGCGCCGGCAGGCCGCACGGCCAGCGTCATGCCGAGCACCCAGAGCGCGAGCGTATAGAGGCCGATCACGCGCGACGACACACCCGCGAGTTGGAGCCGACGGGCGGGAATCAGGGCGAGCAACGCGATCACGAGCGCCAGGGCCAGGAGCCATGGCGTCGGGAGCATCGGGTCAGCGGCTCAGGTTGCGGTACTTGCGGATCCCGAGCGGGGCGAACACCGCGACGAAGATGACGACCCAGACGAGCGTGATGAGGATCGGGTTCTGTGATGGGAAGCTGTCGGAGACGACAGGGTTCGGGTTGCCCCACAGCTGGCGGAGCGAGTTGGTCAGGGTGGAGGTCGGGTTCCACTCGGCCACCGGTTGGAGCCATTCCGGGAGGGTCTCGACCGCGACGAACGCGCTCGACAGGAACGTGATCGGGAAGAGGACCGTGAAGACGACCTGGTTCGCGACCTCGACCGTGGGTACGTGCAGGCCGAGATAGATCCCCAGCCACGACATCGCGAAGGCGAAGAGCAGGCACAGGGCGACGCCGGCGAGCAGGCCCGACACCCCGGTGTGGACGGTCCAACCGACGAACAATCCCGAGAGCATCAGGACGATGAGGATGCCCAGGTTGTAGACGACGTCGCTGAACGAGCGCCCGCTCAATACGGCCGAGCGGGCCATGGGGAGCGATCGGAAGCGGTCGATGATGCCCTTGCCCACGTCATCGGTCATGCCGATGGCGGTGATCCCGGCCGCGAACACGATGTTCTGGGCGAAGATCCCGGGCATGAGGAATTCCTTGTAGGCGTTCGGGTTCGACTCGAAGCCAGGCAGGAGGATCGCCCCGCCGAAGACATACGCGAACAACAGCACGAACATGATCGACTGGAGGACTGCGAAGACCGCGAGCTCCGGGATGCGCGGGATGCGCTTGAGGTTGCGCCAGCTGACGATGAGTCCGTCGCGCAGACCGCTGGTCATGCCGCCACCTCATCGCCTTCGATCGAGGCGTGCCCCGTCAGCGACAGGAAGACGTCGTCGAGCGTCGGGCGCCGCAGGGCGACGTCATCGATATGGATGCCCGCCTCGCCGAGATCTCGGACGATCGCCACGAGGGTCGAGGCGCCGCCGTCGGCCGGGACGGTGATCTTGCGCGTGTGCTCGTCGAGCGTCGTCGCGCCGATGCCGTGGCGTCGCAGGATCTCCGTCGCGGGCTCGATCTCGGAGCGCTCGTGGACGACCACCTCGATGCGCTCGCCGCCGACCTGCGACTTGAGGGCGTCCGCCGTCCCACGCGCGATGATCTTCCCGTGGTCCACGACGGCGATCGTGTCGGCCAGTTCGTCGGCCTCCTCGAGGTACTGCGTGGTGAGCAGCAGGGTCGTCCCGTCCCGGACCAGGCCACGGATGACCTCCCACATCCCCAGCCGACTACGCGGATCGAGGCCGGTCGTCGGCTCGTCGAGGAACAACAGCCGGGGCCGGCCGATGAGCGCGCTGCCGAGGTCGAGGCGACGGCGCATGCCACCCGAATACGTCTTGACCACGCGGTCGGCGGCATCGACGAGGTCGAACTGCTCGAGCAGCTCGTCCGCGCGACGACGCGACTCGGCCGACGGCAGCTGGTAGAGCGTCCCGAACATCCACAGGTTCTCGCGACCGGTGAGATTCTCGTCAACGGCCGCGTACTGGCCGGACAAGCCGATGACGCGGCGCAGCTCCTGGGCCTGCTTCACGACATCGAACCCGGCCACGGTCGCACGACCCGCGTCGGGCTTGAGCAGGGTCGCGAGGATCCGGACGGTGGTGGTCTTGCCCGCGCCGTTCGGCCCCAGGAGGCCGAGGACCGTTCCTTCTTCGACGGTCAGGTCCACGCCATCGAGGGCGCGCACCTCGCTCTTGCGCGAGCGGTAGATCTTGACGAGGCCTTCGGCCGAGATCGCGGTCGCCATGCCTGCCTTTCGCTGCACATCGGGGGACGGACTGGGGGCCCCCGAGTATACGGGGAGTCGGCGTGCCGTCCTGTGCCGCGCACCCATGCCCTCCCCGGGGTGGGGGTGACTTGTACGCTGGCGGGCCGACGCCCAGCGGAGCCCCGACCGATGTCCCTCGAGCCCACGCCGCCCCAGCCATCGCGATCCGGCGTCTCGGGTCGGGTGGCGACGTGGCTGGACCGCTGGGGCGACGTCCTGCCGCTGTTCGTCGCCGAGTTCGTGGTGTGGCTGGGGTTCGGGGGCCTGCTCCCCGTCCTCCCGCTCTACTTCGTGGAACAGGGGATCGATCTGGCGACCCTGGGCCTGGTCATCGCCGCGTGGCCGATCGCCCGCTTGGTCAGCGAGCCGATCTTCGGCTGGATCGCCGACCGGACCGCGCGGGTCCCGCTCATGGTGGTCGGCCTCATCGCCACGGGCGTCTTCGGCGCCCTCCCGCTCGTCCTGACGGGACCGCTGGCGTTCATCCTGCTGCGTGGGGCATCGGGCCTGGGGGCTGCGATCTACGACCCTGCGGCGCGCGGATTCCTGACCGACGCGACGCCGCCCGAGCGCCGCGGCGAGGCGTTCGGCCTGTATGGGGCGGCGCAGATGGGCGGCTTGCTGCTGGGCCCGTCGATCGGTGCCTTCGGAGCGGCGAACTTCGGGGGGATCGGGTTCGTCTTCGTGTTCAGTGCACTCACGGCGGTCATGGCCGCGGTCGGGATCGCCGTCCTGGTCCGGGAGGATCGATATGAGCGACACCCGCATGCGACGCCGTCCCCGGATCTGACCGAGTTCCCGCCGGACGCGCCGTTCCTCGAGGAGCGGCGGGCGCGCGATCTCGCCGCCGAGACCGCTCACGTCCCGGATCCGAGCGTGGCGGGCGTTCCGATGCGCCTGCTGAACCGGGGCTTGGTGGCGGCCATCGTCCTCAACGTGGGCGGCTACGTCGGGAGCGGGACGTACGAGGTCATCTGGAGCCTCTTCCTGGAGCGGCTCGGCGCGGATCTCGCGTTGATCGGTCTCACCTTCGCGATGTTCGGGCTGCCCGTGCTCGTGCTGTCGCCCTTCGCCGGGCGGATCGTGGATCGCCGCGGGCCCTTCGCCTTCATCGTGATCGGCACCGTGCTGCCGGCCGTCGCCGGGATCCTGTACACGTTCCTCGTGGACCCGGTCCTCGCCGTGCCCCTCATCCTCATCGAGGCGACCGGCTTCGCGATGCTCAACCCGGCGCTCTACAGCGTGGTCGCGGCGAGCTCACCGCCCGGCCGGTCATCCACCGCGCAGGGTCTGTACGGCGCCGCCGGCACCCTCGGATTCATCATCGCGTCGCTCGCCTCCGGTGCGCTGGCGGAGGTGAACATCGTGTATCCGTTCTACCTCGTCAGCATCGTCATGGTCGTGTGCCTCGTCATCGGCATCGTGATCGGCGGCCCAGCGCTCCGGACCCGTCCAGGGCCGATGCCGGTCGTGTCCGACGATGCCCTCGCGACCGGTTGAGACACGAGGTCGGGGTGGGGCCCCCTGCGCTGCCGTTCATCGGGCCGGGTGCGGTGGGAGCGCACCTGCGGTCGTCTGCGTCACCCCGCTCGGCCAGGTGGTCGCTGGGCCGGATCGACGTCCTGTGCTATCCTTCCGGCGCGGGGTGGAGCAGCGGCAGCTCGTCGGGCTCATAACCCGAAGGTCACTGGTTCGAATCCAGTCCCCGCAACCAACGCCTTTTCCTTAACCCCGGGTCCCGACCAACCCGGGGTTCATCCTTTTCCCGGGATCTGACGCGAGGCGGTTCCGCGCTGTGGGTGGCGCCCTGGACCCGGCTGCCGTCGGCCCGTGGAACGCCCCCAGTCCCCATCGGATGGTGGAGGCGAGCCCGCTACGACATTTGTCCTGTTGCAATAGTGTGTGACACACACTATGATGCGACGCATGGACTTCAGCGAGATCGTCTCGGGCGGACAGCAGGAGCTGCGGCGGGGAACCGTCGTGCTGGCGTGCCTGCTGCTCCTGCGTGAACCCGGCTACGGGTATGCCCTTCTCGACCAGTTGCGGGACCTCGGCTTCACCGTCGAGGCCAACACGCTGTACCCGCTGCTCCGCCGGCTCGAGGCGCAGGGGATGCTGGTCAGCGTCTGGAACACGGAAGAATCCCGGCCTCGCAAGTTCTATCGGATCAGCCCGGATGGGGAGCGCCTCGCCACGGAGCTCCTTGCCGACTGGGACCGGATCGATGCCTCGGTCCGCCGACTTGCCCAAGGAGACCATCGATGACCACTCTGACCGACCGCTACGTCTGGGGCGTGCTGCGCTCCATCCCCGAAGCCGAGCGAAACGAGCTCGAGCCCGAGATCCGGGCACTCGTCGCCGATGCCGTCGAGGC
The DNA here is from genome assembly GCA_964451745.1 of uncultured Anaerolineaceae bacterium. Taxonomy (GTDB): domain Bacteria; phylum Chloroflexota; class Limnocylindria; order Limnocylindrales; family CSP1-4; genus SPCO01. Next base: position 10,022 of record CAYVJP010000011.1, read on the forward strand.
GCGCCTCGCCGACGGCGTCAGCGCGGCGGACGCCGAGCGCGCTGCTCTGGTCGAGCTCGGCGACCCCGAGTCCCTCGCGGCCCGCTACACCGACCGCAAGCAGTTCCTCATCGGCCCGCCGATGTTCGGGGCCTGGAAGCGCGTCGTCGTACCGGTCCTGGGCGTCGTCGTCCCGATCGTCACGATCGTGACCGGCGCCGCCTCACTGCTCGGTGGAGCGACGCCGGGCGAGGCCATCGTTTCGATGCTCTCGACCGCGTACATCGTGAGCGTGATGATCCTGTTCTGGGTGACCCTCGTGTTCGCCCTGCTCGAGCGTGCAGGCACGGAGATCCCGACGACGGAGGGCGAGTGGACGCCGGACGCACTCCCCGAAGTGCCGGCCCGCGAGCGCCTCGGCGCCGGGGAACTGATCGGGTCCGTGATCACCTCGGTGATCGTCGCCACGCTGATCGTCTGGCAGCAACTGCAACCACCCATCGTCATCGACGGCGTCGCCGAACCGCTCTTCGACCCGGCCCTCTGGTCGTTCTGGCTGCCGTGGTTCCTGGTCGTCACCCTGATCGAGCTGGTGTTCACGGTCGCGCTCTACGTGCATGGGCGCTGGACGTACGCGTTCGCCGCCATCAACGCCGTCCTCGGCGCCGCCTTCGCGATCCCGGTCATCTGGCTCATCGGGAACGAGCTGCTGCTCAATCCAGCGATCAAGGAGGCGGTGCTGGCCGCCGGCGGGACCTGGCTCGAGGCGAGCGCCACGATCACCGCCATCGTGGTGGCGGTCATCGTGGCCTGGGATGCGTTCGACGGGTTCCGCAAGGCCTACCTCAACTCGAGGGAGCCGATCCGGTCCCTCGCCTGACGCGGGCGCTCCGGACAGCGAAGGGCCGCTCGGCCGATGGGGTCGAGCGGCCCGTTCGTCGACTACGGCGAGAAGAACGACTTCCCGCGGCGCTGCCAGCTCACCCCGCCCCCGGACCCGAGGTCGGTGAGCGTGGCGGTCCGCGCGACCGGGTCCACGAGCCAGTCCTCCCCTTCGGCGTGCAAGTAGACGAGCAGCGATGTCCCATCGGGGGCGATGGCCGCCGCGAACCCTTCGCCAGGCTCACTGACCACCCCGAGGGACGCTGCCGGCCCGTTGCCGTCCGCGGGAGCGATGAACAGCGTGTCGGTCGTCGGGACCCCGCTCGACGGATCCGGCGGCGTCCACCCGAAGCGTTGCTGGAAGACGATCTGCGATCCATCGGGGGTGAAGGTCGCGTAGAGCTCGTCGTCTGCCCGCGGATCGAACTCCAGCCGGCGCAGGTCGGCGACCTCGCCGCCCGGGCCGATCGAGGCGGTGTGGATGCGCAGGCCCGGCGTCCGGAGCTGCGACCGCGGGAGGTCGACGAGGAATTCGAACGCGAGTCGATCCCCGGATGGTGACCAGGCAGGATTCCGGAAGTCGAAGCTTCCGCCTTCGATGCCAGGCCCATCGATGGCGAGGCGGACCGGATCGCCGCCGGCGGCATCGATGAGGTAGAAGCCCCACCGACCGTTCTCCTGCCCGCGGAACAGGATCTGGTCACCGGCCGGGGGCCGGAATGTCGGCCACATGGCCGGGAAGTCGGCGAGTCGCTTGGCGCCGCTGCCGTCGGTCGCGACGAGATCGATCCTGGGCACCCCGTTCGCGGCGTAGCCCACGGCGACATGCGTCTGCGTCGGCGACCATTCGATCCAGTCGATCCCGGTGTACGGGCCGCCGATCCGGGTGAGGTCCGCGCCGTCGGCCCCACCGACCCACAGATCCTCGCCATCGCCGGACGTGCGCAGCAGGCCCAGCCGATCACCAAGCGGCGAGTAGAACGCCCAGGTCTCGGTCTCCGGGCTCTCGATGAGGATGGCCGGGGCGCCATCGACGGTCGGACGGACGAAGACATCGCCGCCGTTCGTGTAGACGAGCTGGCCGTTCTCGGCCAGGCCGAACGGTTCTGGTGGACGCGGCTGCGCGCCGACGTACACGGCCACGGCCGTGGCCAGCAGCAGGGCGATGAGGGCGAGGACGCCGAGCTGACGCCACGGCATCCGGGCGGACGGGACCGCCTGGGTCGCGATGTCCATGGGGAGCCACCTTTCGGGGAACGTCCAGGCGGGTCGCTGCCGCACGCGGGCGATCTGCTGGACGAGGTCGTCTCGGTAGTCAGGGGTCCCGGCGAGGTACAGGTCGGCGAGAAGCGCCGGCAGGTCCTGCTCGAAGCGTCGCGGCGAGGTCATGCGGGCTGCCCTCCTGCGACGGACGCCGGAACGGTGTCGGGTTCGGCGGTCACGGTCGTGCGCATCGCGGCGAGCGCGTAGTGCAGCCGTGACTTGGCGGTCCCGACGGGGATCCCCAGGGTCTGTGCCACTTCGGGAAGTGGCATCCCCAGGAGGTAGTGCAAGGCGACGACCGCGCGATGGCCGGGTTGCAGGCCGGCGAGGGCCTGGTCCAGCACCTGGCGGTCGGCGAGGAACCCGGCGACGTCGTGCGTCGCGGGCGCATCGATCGGGGTGAGCTCGACCTCGATGACCCGGCGCTTGCGACGGCGGATCTGGTCGAGACAGGCGTTCACGGTCAGGCGATGCAGCCAGGCATCGAACCGCTCCGGGTCACGAAGCCCGGGCAGGTCGCGCCAGGCGCGGACCATGGCCTCCTGGACGGCATCGCGCGCGAGCTCGCCATCGCGGAGGATGAGGCGGGCGGCCGCGTCCAGCCGCGCGAGACGGACATCGAGAAGCGCGGTGAAGGCGTCGTGATCGCCTCTCCGCGCTCCCTCGATCAGGTCTCGCTGGTCCACGGTCGCCTCGTCGGTCCGGTCGGCACGGCCACAGCGGTCGTGCTCGACAGGGTATGGCGTCCGCGTCCGCGGAATCGTTCAGATCATGGCGCGAGACGTTGCCAGGCGGGGTAGGAACGGGACTCCCACGGCGCGGCAGAGACGGCCCCCGTCGAGACGTCCCAGAACTCCTGGGGCAGGGCCGAGCCGTCGTCCGCCATCCTGTGCGCCAGGATCACGGTCCCGTCGGGAGCCCACTCCTTGCCCGCTCCGTTCTCGATCCTGACATCGATCTCGGTCTCGGCGCCCGTGGCGACATCGATCACCACGGGTCGTACGTCGTTGCGGGAATCGATGGCGTCCTGCCCGACGCCGCGTTCGAAGAGGAGCTTCGTGCCATCCGGCGACCATTGCGGCCACGCGACGAACTGCGCACCTTCGCTGGATCCGACGACATGGTCGTTCGAGCCATCGGCATCGGCGATGCGCATCTCGATGTTTGCGCGACGATACGAGCGGCCGTAGGCGAACTGCTCGCCGCTCGGCGACCACACGACGTCGCCGAAGATCGCGGTATCGGGCAGCCCCGGCAGGACTTCGGCGACGGTCCCGGTCGCGAGGTCCAGGGACGAGATCCCACTGAGCCGCCCATCCATGCCTGGCAACGTCACGAAGAGCACCTCGCTGCCGGTCGGAGGGCGAAGGGCGAGGCCGCCGTCATCGCCTACGGGCACGTCCTCGAACGTCTGGAGGCCGGTGCCGTCGCTGTGAGCGAGCGAGATCGCCATCTTGCCGTCGATCCGGGACTTGATGATCACGGACCCGTTGTCCGGCGTGAACTCGTACCACCGCAGGTCCGTGATCGGTTCGGGCGTGAGCCGCGTCAGCGCGCTGCCATCCACGGCGACCGAGTAGAGCAGCGACGTCGTATCGTCAGCGCCCGTCGGCGTACGGATGAAGACGATGCGCGTGCCGTCGCGAGAGAACCAGGGACCCGAATCGACGTCGGGGCCACCGACGATCACCGTGACCTCGCCGGTCGCAGGATCGATGGTCCGGATGTCCCCGCCGGCATCGTCGGCGATGAGGCCGTTCGCGGCGACGCCGAACGGAGCCGGCAGCCGCGGCTGTGCCCCGATGTAGGCCACGACCGCAGCCGCGACAAGGACGACGAGCAGGGCGAGGACGCCAAGCTGGCGCCAGGGGAAGGTCGGTGCCGGGACCGCGCGGGTCGCGACGTCCATGGGAAGCCACCTTTCGGGGAACGTCCATGCAGGACGTTGTCGGGTCGATGAGGCGCGTTCGATCGCGGCCTCGAGGTAATCAGGGGTGTGTGCATCGGCGAGGGAATCGAAGGCGGCGCCCAGGGAGCGCATGAGTCGTTCCTCGGTCATGGCGTCCGTCCTTCGACCAGCGCGGTCGATGCGACTTCATCGATCGACATCAGGGAGCGCAGGGTCCCGATCGAGCGATGCAGCCGTGATTTCGCCGTTCCCGTCGGGATGCCGAGCATCTCGGCGACCCGGGGGAGGGGAAGGTCCAGATAGAAGTGCAGCACGAGGACCGCTCGGGCCTCTGGCTCCAGGCGTGCCAGGGCTCGGTCCAGGAGGTCGCGATCGACCACCTGCGCGGTCCCGTCTGCGAGCGAGGGTTCGAATAGCGGGTCGAGCTCGACCTCGATCACCCGTCGACGCCGCTTGCGGGCGATGTCGATGCATGCGTGGGCGACGAGGCTGTGCAGCCAGTGGTCGAAGACCGCCGGGTCCCGCAGCCCCGGCATGCTCCGCCACGCCCGGATCAGGGTCTCCTGAACGGCGTCCTGGGCCAGGTCCGGGTCACGGAGGATGAGGCGAGCCGTGGCGTCCAGGCGTGCACCGGACGCGCGAACGAGCTCGGCGAAGGCGATCCTGTCGCCCCGCCTCGCTCGCTCGACGAGTCCGTCCTGGTCCACGGTCGCCTCTCGGCTTTCGGCACGGCCACGGTGGTCGTGCTCGATAGCCTACGGCGACCGCGTCACCAGAAAAGGTTCCAACTTCAGGGGGCCACGCGCTGCCACGCGGGGTAGCTGGTGGCATCCCAGGGGCGCCACCGCGAGCGAAATCCCACCGGACCGAGGAACGCACTGACGCCTCGCTGTTGCGCGCGTTGACGGTGCTTTGGCGGTCGCATGGGGAGCCGGGGCGAGCCGATCGACCTTTAGACGGGACCACGGGTCAGCTCACACGCTCCGGGCGGGCTGCGCCGGGCTCGTGGGGACATGCAGCGCGCCACGGCCGGTTCGACGCCGCGGCGTTTCGCGGCGGCCCTGCCCCGGCCACGGCCGGATCGGATCCCGAGGCACCGGACTCCCTACCATGCCGGGATGTCCCTGCCGCGCTCACTGCGCTCCCATATCCCGCCGCTCCTGTTCGACGCGCCCGACTTCCGGCGGCTGTGGACCGGGCAGACCATCTCCGTCCTTGGCGATCAGGTCTCGATCATCGGCCTGCCCCTGGTCGCCGTCCTCGTGCTCGATGCGAACGCGGCCCAGATGGGGTTGTTGACGGCCGTCGGTCTGTTCCCGCACCTGCTCTTCTCGCTGCCGGCAGGCGTGTGGCTGGACCGGGTGCATCGACGTCGGCGCCTGATGATCTGGGCGGACCTCGGGCGCGCCGCGCTGATCGCCACGATCCCGCTGGCCGTGGTGTTCGACGTGCTGACGATGGCCCAGCTGTACGTGGTCGGGTTCCTCACGGGCTCGCTGGCCGTCGCATTCGATCTGGCTTGGAACACGGTCTTCGTATCGGTGGTGCGGCGCGAGCGGTACGTGGAGGCGATGGCGCTGCTCAACGGCAGCCGGTCGCTCGCGTACGTGGCCGGCCCGACGATCGGCGGGGCGCTCGTGCAGGTGCTGGGGGCGCCGCTCGCGATGCTGGCCGACGCCCTTTCGTACCTGGGTTCGGTCGTCGCGCTGCGCCGGATCCGCTCGCCGGAGCCACCGGTGGAGTCGGAGACCGGGTCGCTGCGCGAGCGCCTGTCCGCGGGCCTCGCGTTCCTGTTTCGCGATCCCATCATGCGCCCCACCTTGCTGGCCGCGGCAACCATCAACCTGTTCAACTTCGCGTTCGCGGCCCTGTTCATCCTCTATGCCACGACCGTCCTCGGGATCTCGCCGGGCGTGCTTGGGCTGTCGCTCGGCTTCGGCGCCATCGGGGGCCTGTTGGGGGCTGTCGTGGCCTCCCGGGTCGGTCGGCGCATCGGCCTCGGGCCTGCCTATGCCCTGGGCTGCATCCTCTTCCCGGCGTCGCTGATCCTGGTCCCGGTCGCAGGCCCGGATATGCCCATGCCGCTGATCCTCGCCCTGGTCATCGCGGCCGAGTTCGGCGCCGGGCTGGGCGTGATGATCCTCGACATCAACGTCGGCGCCTTCATCACGGCCAGGACGCCCGACCGGATCCGGTCGCGCTCGGTGGGGGCGTTTCGTTTCGTCAACTACGGCGTCCGGCCGGTCGGAGCGGTGCTGGGTGGAGCGCTGGGCACCGCGTTCGGCGTCCGCGAGGCCCTGTTCATCGCGACCATCGCCTCGATGGCCGGGTGCCTGTGGCTCGTCGGATCACAGGTCCTCAAGTTGCGCGAGCTGCCGGACGCCGCGGCCTGACGTGTGACCGTCGCGACCGCGGCGCCGGAGCTACCGATGATCGATTACGACGCGGGCGGCGTCGGGAGGGTGTCCACGAACCGGATGCTGTCGACGACCGATCGGTCGATCGGCCAGGTGGCGCCGTCCTGGCGGACGATCTCCATGAGGATCGTGGCGCCATCGACTTCGGTCACGACGAGCGACCACTGATCACCGAACGTACCGTTCCAGAAGTGGCCGCCGGCGGCGAGCGACGCCCACAGGAGGATCCCGCGACGATCGGCCTCGTTCCCGTCGAATGGCGCGCACGGCTGCGCGATGTCGTCGCCCAGGCGGATCTCGACCTGGACAGCCCGATGACCGTCGATGGTCACCTCGGTCTCGTCGATCACCGTGAACTGCGGGGACTCGCGCAGGTACTCGAGGAAGGGATCGATCCCAGGCGCAAGGTCGAGCCGGCCAGCGCCTCGATCGCATGCCTCCACGAAGCCGTCGGGGTCCTTCCACAGCCGGAGATCAGCGGTCCGGTCACCGTTGTCGAGCACGAGGGTGTCCGCCTCCGCAAACTCGCCGCCGGTCCACGAATCCGCCGGGAGGGTGAAGGTCATGAACGGCTGGAAGTTGACCGCGACCCCCGGCCCGCCCACGTTCGAGAAACCCAGATTCCGTTGCCACGTGCCGGCGAGGATCTCGGCGCGAATCTGGCAGGCGTCGTCGATCGGCCTCAGGGTCAGCCACTGGCCGTCCGGGGTACGCGACCAACCATAGGTACCGACGTCGCCTCGGGCGCACGAGCCGCTGGTGTCGAGGAGCGAGATGCGGAGGACGCCTGGAGCGACTTCATCGATCGTCGATCCAAGCAGGCGCATGAACCCGGGCCGGTCGATGGCGAACCCCGGGGCGGTTTCGTCGACGGCCGACCCACCGAGGACCAGCGTCGTCGCGTTCGGATCCTCGAGCGCGGTCCCACGGGAGGGGGCGGACCACCCGCCGATGATCGCTGTCGGGATCGGCTGAGGACTCGGATAGGCGGTGGAGCTCGCGACCGGGGACGGAGCCACCGATGGAGCGGGTCCAGGTCGCCCGCTGCTCAGGACGAGCCCACCGACGACGAGGGCGATGGTGCCGGCCAGCACGGCCAGCATGGTGATGCGCGTCATGGTGGAAGACCTCCAGGTGGGCCATCGGAACGGCCGCCGCACCTGCGGGGTCGAATCGACGGCCTGGAGGACGGCGGCGATCGCGCGATCGGGCGCCTCATTCGGACCCAGGTCGAGCCAGGCTCGGGCGATCCGGTCGAAGTCGCGTTCGCTGGTCATGCCATCCGTCCTTCGGGAGCGACCGAGCGGGCGTCCGCCTCGATGGCGGCACGCAACACGCGGGTCGCGTAGTGGAGTCGCGAGCGGGCCGTCCCGGCCGGGATGCCGAGCGTCTCGGCGATCTCGACCAGGGGCAGGCCCTGGTGGTGATGCAGGACGAAGACCGCGCGCTGCTCGACCGTCAGTCGCCGAAAGGCGCGGTCGAGCACATCGCGGTCGTCGATGGAGACGAGGTCATCCGGACCCGCCGGCCCGTCGACCGGCAGGAGTCGGACATTGGCTGCCCATGACCGGCGACGCCTGGCCTCGGCGTAGCAGGCGTGGACGAGCACCTTGCGGACCCAGGCTTCGAAGCGGTCCGGGTCGCGTAGCGTGGGGAGCTGGCGCCAGGCCGTGATGAGGGCACCTTGCAGGGCGTCCTCGGCCAGATCGTTGTCGCGCAGGATCCGCGCGGCGAGCCCGTACATCCGGTCGCTGGCCAGCTGGACCAGCGCCGCGAATGCCTCGCGATCGCCGAGTTGTGCCCGGACGACGAGATCTCGCACCGGTGCTCCCTGGTTCGCCCGTCGCCGCGTCCTGTGGCGACCGGGTCACCATCAATGAGTGTGCACGGTCGGCGATTCGTTCAATCGATGGAGAGTCTCGACCACGACCGGACGTGGCGGGGTCGTCCCCCGCCCGTGCCCGTCGATCACCCGGTGATCGAACGGACCGCCGAACGGCTGATCGGGGGCTGGGCACCACGCTCTTCGGTCGATCCGATCACGCGGTGACCCAGGCGACCGCGGAAGGGCCGACCTGCGCCGTTCACCCACGGTTCGTCGGTCCGTTGCGTCGTGGGGTGATCGATCGTGCTCGGTGCGACCCGTGTTCAGTCCCAGCGGAACCAGCGGATCGAGGCGACGACGGCGAACGTTCCCCACGCGATCAGGACCATGAGCGCACGGGCCAGGTCGCCGGCGCCACCAAGGGCGACGCGCAGGACCTCGGTGAGTGCGGCTGCCGGCAGGACGTCCGCGACGAGCGCGAGTGGCGCGGGCAGATGGGACGTGGGGACGAGGATGCCACCCAGCAGCAACGCGGCGATGAAGAGGCCGTTGGCGAGTGCCAGGGTGGCCTCGGCCCGAAAGGTCCCGGCGAGCAAGAGCCCGAGGCTGGCGAACGTCACCGTCCCGAGGGCGAGCCCGACGAGCACGGTGACCGGCGAGATGCCGGCCCCCGGTCGCCAGCCCAGGAGCGCCGCCACCGCGAGCAGGAGGGCGACCTGGAAGACGACGATGACGCCTACGGCGCCGATCTTGGCGGCCACGAGTCCGTCCCGCCCCAACGGTGACCCGCCCAGCCGCTTGAGGACCCCGTAGCTGCGCTCGTATGCCGTCGCGATACCCAGGTTGACGAGACCGGCGGCGATGACCGCGAGCGCCAGGGATCCGGGCAGGAGGAAGTCGACGGCCGACGTGCCGGATCCGTCGGGGATCGCGAGGATGGACGTCGAGGCGAAGAACGCGAGGACGACGGCCGGGATGACGGCGACCGCCAGCAGATTCTCGCCGCGCCGCGATGTGAGGCGCAGCTCGATCGCCAGTTGCGTGCGGGCCGCGGACCGCCACGGGGCGGCCCGACGGCGCGTCGCCTCGATCATCGATGCCCTCGCACCAGGCGCAGGTACGCGTCCTCGAGCGACTCGCCATCGCCGACCACCCCCGCGACCGGTCCGTCGGCGACGATCCGCCCATCCACGAGGACCGCGACCCGATCAGCGAGCCGTTCGACGTCCACCAGGTCGTGACTGGTCAGCAGGATCGCGATCCCGGCGTCCCGGAGGGACGCGACGAGTCCGCGGGTGATCGCCCTGGCCTCGGGGTCCATCCCGGCGGTGGGTTCGTCGAGGAGCAGGACCTCCGGGCGGCCCACGAGTGCCACGGCCAGGCTCAGTCGTTGCCGCTCGCCACCCGAGAGCCGCCGGTACGGGGTCTCGGAGACCGCCCGCAACCCGACGACGTCCAGCAGCGCCTCAGGGTCGCGCGGATCGGCGTGGAAGCCGGCGTACTGGTGGATGGTCTCGGCCGGGCGGGCGCGGATATCGAAGCCGCCGTCCTGAAGCATCAGCCCGACACGCGCGCGGTGGTCGCGCCCGGCACGGGCCGGGTCGGCACCCAGGACGCGAACCGAACCGGCGTCGGGCGCCCGGTAGCCCTCGATGCACTCGATCGTCGTCGTCTTGCCGGCGCCGTTGGGGCCCAGCAGGGCCACGATCTCGCCGGGTGCCACGGCAAGGCTCACGCCATCCACGACGGCTCGCTCGCCGTAGCGCTTCACCAGCCCGGCGACCTCGATCGCCGCCCCGGTCACGGCGCGATCTTGGCGTACTGCCGGTCGAAGTCGGCTTCGCGGATCTCGCCGATCTGGATGGAGCGGAGGACCCCGTCACCATCCACGAAGTACGTCTGCGGGCGAGCGGCCACCCGGTACGCGTCCTTGATCGCCTTGTCCGGGTCCTCGACGGTCGGCCACGTGGCCCCGTAGTCGGCCGCGAACCGCCGCGCGGGCTCGGGCGGATCGTCGGTCAGGACGCCGACGATCGCGAGGCCATCGGCGGCGTACTGGGCCTGCTTCGCGATGAGCAGCGGGAATTCGTCGCGGCACGGAACGCATGACGGGCCCCAGAAGTTGACGACCACGGGCCGGCCGGCGTAGTCGGCCAGGTCGAAGGGCGCCCCGTCCAGCGTCGTCCCCACGATCGCCGGTGCCGGGCCGCCGAGGGCCGCTCGCCCCGCACCGTCGTCGCTGGTGCGGACGTACAGCCAGACACCGACCGTCGTGGCGAGCGCGATGGCCAGGGCGATGAGGATCGGTCGACGCGGCGTGGTGGAGCCTCGGGCGAGTGCCCTACTGGAGGGTCGCGGTCCCGGTCATGGTCGGGTGGACCGTGCACAGGAACGTGTACGTGCCGGCGGGGATCGCGGGGACGTCGTAGACGCGGGTCTCGACCCCGTTGAAGATCTCGCCCTGGAAGAGGCTGGCGCCAGCGGCGTCCTTCAGCTCGACGTTGTGCGGGATGGCGGGGTCGTTGTTGGCCAGGGCGATCGTGAACGGCTGGTCGGCAGGTCCGCTGATCTCGGTCTTGTCGAAGGCGATGTTGAACGCCGTCAGGACGATGTCGGCGTCGGGGCCGGCCGGTGGGGCGTCCGAGCCGGTCGCCTCGCCCGACGGTGCCGGCGCACCCGACGAACCCGGCTCGCCCGACGGCGCCGGGCCGCTGCCGCCGTTCGCGTCACGCGGCGGCACCCAGCCGACCTGGATGACCACGGCGCCGACGAGTAGGACCGCGAGGCCGACGAGCAGCAGGCCTGGCGTCTGTGGTGCCGGGATGTTCTCGAGGTGGCCGGTGGTGTCGGCCTCCTCGGTCTTGCGGTACTCCTTGACGGCATCGACGAGCCATCCGACCAGGGTGACGACCAGCGCGATGACCCCGACGAGCAGCAACCACTCCCCGAAGACGAGGCCGAGCATGAGCATCGTCGCTCCGACCGCACCGAGGAACGGACGGAACGAGGGCCCGGGCATATGGACGCCCGGGGGTGGGCCGTCGTGGACGACGGCGGGAAGCGCGGGTGCCGTCCCTCCCACGTCGTGGTCGTAGACCCGCAGCGCTTCGACCAGCCAGTACAGGAGGGTGATCGGCAGGGCGATCGCACCGGCGATGAGGAGCGGACCGCCGAAGACGAGACCCAGGAACAGCATGAATGCGCCGATCGATGCCAGGATCGGCGCCCACGACGGTCCGGGCATGTGGACGCCCTCGGGCGTGCGCGGCTCGATCCTCGTCTTGCCCCGGCGGGCCGGCGGCGCATGCCACAGGCGCAGGAACACCCACAGCAGGACGGCGACCACGAGGATGATGACGAAGATCGGGAGCAGGGCGATGACCGCGCCCCAGTCGGGGATGACGAACTGCGCCGTCAACTCCAGGATCCCGGACCAGAGTTCCTCGAACATGCGAGCGGTCAGCTCAATCGCTCGGCGACCCGGCGATGAGGACGTAGGCCATGATGGCCATCGCCACCCCCAGGGCCAGGAGCATGGTCACGCCGGCGTAGTCGACATGCCATCCACCGAACGTGGGGATCGCCCAGAACAGGACACCGATCACCACGAAGAGCAGTCCGACGAAGATCGCGTTGCGTGGATGCCGCAGGGGGTGCATCGGTCCTCCTACTTCCCGGGGAGCAGGTAGAGGAGCGAGAACAGCAGGATCCAGACCACGTCGACGAAATGCCAGTACAGCGACGCGGCCTCGACCGCATCGTGGTGGCGAGCGGAGAACTGTCCGGCCATCCCGCGGTAGAGGACGACGCCCAGCATGATCACGCCACCGAAGACGTGCGCCCCGTGGAAGCCGGTGAGCGTGAAGTAGGTCGTCCCGAAGGTCCCCGCCGTGAGCGTGATCGGGTGTTCCTCGTGCCCGAGCATCCAGTAATCGATGCCCTGCATGATCAGGAACACGATGCCGATGACGAAGGTGACGGCCATGTTGCGCAGGAACGCCGTCCGGTCGCCGCGGCGGATGCCCCACACGGCGAACTGGCAGGTGAACGAGCTCAGGATCAGGAGCACGGTCGCGGGACCGACCCACGGCAGGATCGCGAGGTGGTACTGCACCGCCGGGTCGGTGTCCGGGATGATCGGCGGCCACTGGGCGGCGTTGGCCCGGACGTTGAAGTAGGCAGCGAACAGGCCGGCGAAGAACATCACCTCGGAGGTGATGAAGAGCAGCATCCCCAGGACCGGGTTGCTGATCCCGCCGTGGCTGTCATGCGCGAGCCCGGCGACCGGGCTGTGCTCGGTGGTCGTCAGCGCGTGGCTATCGATGGCCATCGTCGGCGGCTCCTAGTGACCGGCCTGCTGGCCGTGCCGGACATCGAACAGCGGTCGTTCGGAGCGGATCTCCGGCAGTCGATCGAAGTTGTACGGCGGGGGCGGGGAGCTGGTCGCCCACTCGAGCGTGTTGCCCTCCCACGGGTCGTCACCCGCCGGCTTCCCGCTGCGCAGCGAGATGAACACGTTCCACAGCAGCGGCAGCATGCTCGCCGCGATGAGGAAGCCGCCCACGGTCGCTGCGAGGTTCAGGTCGTTCCAGCCGGCCGTCGACGAGTAGTCCGCGATGCGGCGGGGCATGCCCGCGAGACCCAGCTCGTGCATCGGGAAGAACGTCAGGTTGAACCCGATGAACATCAGCGCGAACTGGATCTTGCCCAGCGTCTCGTCGAGCATCCGGCCGGTCATCTTGGGGAACCAGTAGTAGAGGCCGGCCATGATCCCGAACACCGAGCCGCCGAACAGGACGTAGTGGATGTGGGCGACCACCCAGTAGGTGTCGTGGATGGCGAAGTCGACCGGCACCGACGCGCTGAACGCGCCATTGATGCCACCGATGAGGAACATGCTCAGGAAGCCGATCGCGAACAAGAGCGGCGTGGAGAACATCAGCTGGCCGCGCCACATCGTGAAGATCCAGTTGAACATCTTCACGCCGGTGGGGATGGCGATCAGGAACGTCATGAGGCTGAAGAACGGCAGGAAGACCGCGCCGGTCGTGAACATGTGGTGCGCCCAGACGGAGAACCCGAGGGCACCGATGGCCGCCGTCGCGAAGACGAAGGCCTTGTAGCCGAACAGCGGCTTGCGCGAGAAGACCGGGAGGATCTCGCTGATCATGCCCATCGCCGGCAGGATCATCACGTAGACGGCCGGGTGCGAATAGAACCAGAAGATGTTCTGGTAGAGGATCGCGTCGCCGCCGTTGGCCGGGTCGAAGAAGCTCCCGCCGTAGTTGCGATCGATGAACAG
>CAYVJP010000012.1:0-7539 GCA_964451745.1 uncultured Anaerolineaceae bacterium
GCGCTGGGGCTGGGGCCGGGGCGCACAATGCTTGAACAGCCGCCGGCCGGCGAACCGGGCCGACACGACGCGCCCTCAGTCGCGAGGGACCGCGTCGCCGCGGTCCCCGGCGCGATGCATCATCCAGACGCTCCGCTACTCGTCCTCTGTCGCAGCGTTGCGCCGGCGCATGAGCACGAGGCCCACGACGACGATGACAACGACGGCTCCGATCCCGAGGAGGAGCGGGGTGCTGTCGCCGGTGCTGGTCCCGTCGCCGTCCCCTGACGGGGCCGGTGTCGGGGCGGCGGTCGGCGCGGTGGTCCCGTCCGATGGCGCCGCGGACGGCGCGGCCGACGGCTCGGCGCCGGCCACCGTCAGGAGCGTGTACCCGAGCGTGTCGTACGCGAGAAGCGGGGTGCCGTTGGCGGGCTGGTTCTGCCATCCGGCGAACACGTCGGTTCGATAGGCATCCAGGTTGGAGTCGGAGTAGAGGATGTGATACGGCGCCTGGTCGTAGGTGTACTGCTGCATCTCGGCCAGCGTGGCCTTGCGTTCGTCACCGCCCTCGGTCAGCTGCTTCTCGTAGAGGGCGTCGAACTTCTCGTCGCACCACAGGCTGTCGGACGATCCGCCGATCGCGCTGCACAGGAAGATCTGGAGAAGGGCATTGGGGTCCGGGCTCCCGCTCCAACCCCAGATGAACACGTCGTAATCGGCCTTGCCGTCGGCCTCTGGGGGGAGCATCTGCGAGATCAGCGTCCCCTCGTCGATGACCTGCGGCGTCACGTTGATCCCGAGCTCGCCCCACCACGCCTGGATGAACTGGGCGACGTCGGGATAGGTGTCGTCGGAGTCGGGCATGACCAGCCGCAGGCTGATCGGGTTGCCCTCCTTGTCGAGACGGGCCCCGGACGCGTCCAGGACGTAGCCCGCGGCCTCGAGCTTCTGCCCCGCGAGCGCGATATCGAAGGTGCGGAGCGTGCTCGGCGGCGTGTGCCACTGGCTCAGCGCGGGCGGCACGATCGTGGAGCCCACGGTCCCGTGGTTGTTGTGGACGCGCTCGAGCAACTCTTCCTTGTTGATGGCATACCCGAGCGCATCACGGAACGCCGCGTCCTGCAGGGCGGGGGTGGACGGACCGCCGTCCTCGATGACGTTGCCGGTCCCGGTGCCGTACGTGTTGAACCCGAGCTGGGTCCAGCCGTTCGCCGTGCCCTCCGAGGTGGCGATGTCCGGGACCCCGGCGAGGGTGTCGAACTGTGCCGCATCCAGGCGGACGTAGTCGATCGAGCCCGCCTGCAGCGCCTGGGCGGCCGTGTCGGACGTGCCGAAGAACTGGATGATGACCTCGTCGGCCGCGCCCTGCTGGCCCCAGTAGTTCTCGTTCCGGACGAACCGGACGTACTCGCCGGTCTTCCACTCGACGGCCTGATACGGACCGCTGCCGACCAGCGGCGCGTTGAACGGGTCTTCCCCGATCTCGGTGTAGGTCTTGTCGCCCCAGATGTGCTTGGGGAGCATCGGCACATACAGCTGGAGGACGCGATCCGACGGGTCGGAGGAGGTCACGATCATGGTCGTCGCGTCGGGACACTCGACCGCGGTGACACCGGCATCGGCGACGCCCGGGTCGATGTACCCGAGACCGATGTTGGCCTCATCGGCGATGGCATCGAGCGCGATCTGGAAGCTGAAGCAGGCGTCCTCCGCGGTCGCCGGGGTGCCGTCCGACCAGGTCATGCCCTCGCGGATCTTGAACGTCCAGGAGTTCCCGTCCGCGGCCCGCTCCCACGACTCCGCGAAGGCGGGCCGTGGCTCCAACTCCGGACCGAAGCCGACCAGCATGTCGTAGCTGAGGAGGAAGGCCTCGTACCCGATGACGAGCGCGGTGCCGTACGGATTGAGCGAATCGAGGCTCTGCGTGCTGCCCACGCGCAGCACGAGCGTCTCCTGCGCAGCGACCGGGGCCGCTGCAGGGACCAACAGCGCGGCACTCAGTCCGGCTGCCGCCAGGAAGCGGCCCATCCGGGCGCGCAGGGGTGATCGCATTCGAATGCCTCCTCCTGCCCGACCCGCCAGCTCGCCGGGTCGCGCGAGATCCCGAGTGAGTCGCTCGCCCCTCCCGACGAGTGGCGGTACGGTGGCACAGACCGGGCGCCCGTGCAAGGAACGGCGCACGGTGCGCGCCTCATGGTGCGAATCAGACCATCCAGGACGTGGCCGGCGCCTCCTCGAGCAGGATCGGCCGGTCGATCCGGAAGGCCCCGATCTCGTCCTCCGACGCCGTCGCTCCATCGAGCGCGAGCTCCACGAGGACGCGGCCCAGCACCGAGGCGTACTTGAACCCGTGGCCCGCGCCCAGCCCGACGATGACGCCGGGGGCGTCCGGCACGCGATCCACCACGAAGTCACGGTCCGGGGTGAGGGTGTACAGGCAGGTCTTCGTGTAGATGGGCGGACCCAGCGCGCCCGGGAGCCGCTGCCCCAGGAAGTCGGTGACCCGGCCGAACGCGGCGTCGTCGCGATCGAAGGTCCGCGTTGCGGGCGTCGTGACCTCGCCACCGCAATCCTGCGCGGCCTTGGGGCCGGCCTCGCCGTACGTCGGGAAGCCGTAGAAGGAGGGCTCGTCCATCCAGATCCAGACCGGGAACCGGTCCGGCGCGAACGCTCCTGGATCCGGGCAGGCGAAGTACGTGACTTGTTCCTTGGTGACGGTCAGCGGCAGCCGCCGGTCGAAGGACGCGAGGAGCTCGTTGGTCCAGGCGTCGGCGGTCAGGACCACCCGCGCGCTGCCGTGGGTGCGGCCACCCGCGTCCACCTCGTACCCCCCGCCGGCCAGCGCGCGGATGCCGGTGACCGGTGTCCGGTCGGCCAGGGTGGCGCCGTGCTGCACGGCGAGACGGCGATGCGCGGCATTGCCCCGGTTGGGGTCGGCCAGGCCGCCCCGCTCCTGCCACAGGCCGGTGACATCATCGGACAGCCGCCACTGCGGCCAGCGACGCACGATCTCCGCGGCATCCAGGCGCTCGAACGGGACGCCCTCGGCCGTGAGGCTCTCCACGTAGTCGGCGGCCGGGATCGCCGGGTCCGCGGGCCACAGGTCCAGGCCACCGGTGACCGTGACGACCTGCGTGCCCGACTCGGCCTCGATCTCGGCCCAGCAGTCGTAGGCACGCCGGGCGAGCCGGACGTAGTCCCGGCGGTGATAGGACAGGCGGATGATCCGGCTGTGGTCGGCCGAGGCGCCGTTGGCGTGCCCGAGTACGTACTGTTCCAGGCCCAGGACACGCGTGCCCGAGCGCCGGGCGGCCCAGTAGGCGGCGGCGCTGCCGAGCGCGCCAAGCCCGATGACGATGACGTCCCAGTCCCGGCGATCGGCGCTCATGGACGCGACGGGAACGGCGCAGGACCGTCCGCGGGCGCCGCCTCCGAGGGCCGATCCTGGACCGCGGCAGCGACGGCCGCCAGTCGCGCGAGGGCGACGCGCTGGATCGCGGCCACGCTCATGACATCGGTGATCCGGCCATCGATGGACATCGCGAGCGCTTCGTCGAATGGGACCCAGCGCAGGTCGAGCGCCTCGGTCGGTTCGGGCTCGGCATCCCCGTGGGTCAGGTCCGTCGCGAGGAAGAGGATCGCCTGCTCGTCGGTGATCGAATTCGACAGATCGACACGGGCGAGTTCCTGCCACGTTCCCGCCTCCACACCGGTCTCCTCGCGCAGCTCGCGCTGGGCGCCCTCCAGCGCGGACTCCCCGGTCGGGACGCCCCCCTCCGGGATCTCCCAGGAGTAGGCGTCCAGGGTGTAGCGATGCTGCCCGACGAGGGCGATGCGGTCCTGGTCGTCGAGGGCGACCACGCCCGCGGCCAGGTTCGCGAAGTGCACCACGCCGTAGATCCCGGGGCTCCCGTCGGGCCGATCCACTTCGTCGTGCCAGACCGTGATCCAGGCGTTCTCGTAGGCGATGCGACGCGTCCTGCGCACGAATCGACCATCCATGGGTGCATCGTCGCACGGCGCCGCCCGGGCTGTCGGGTGTCGGAACGGGCGTCGTAGAATCGGTGGGTGAGCGACGGTCGACCGGCGAGCGAGCCTCGTTTCGCGGTCCAGGCCGACTGGGACGTCCGGATCCCCGCGCGCGACGGCGTGGAGCTGTCGGCGAACATCTGGCGACCGGTGCCGGGGCCGGGACGCGATGGCGTCGACGCGACGACCCGCTTCCCGGCCATCCTGGAGATGATCCCGTACGGGAAGGACAACTGGCGTCGCGCCTCCGACGTGACCCGCGGCGAGTGGTTCGCGGCTCGCGGCTACGCGCTCTGTCGGCTCGACGTGCGCGGCACGGGATCCTCGTTCGGTGTCGCCCGAGACGAGTACACGGCCGAGGAGACGCTCGACGGGTACGACGCCGTGGAGTGGCTCGCCGCGCAACCCTGGTGCACCGGCGCGGTGGGGATGTGGGGGATCTCCTACGGTGGTTTCACGGCGATCCAGGTCGCGGCGCTGCGGCCGCCCCATCTCAAGGCCATCGTCCCGGTCATGGCCACCGACGATCGCTACCTCGACGACATCCACTATCGCGGCGGCTGCGTGACGGTCAGCGAGCTCTCGCAGTACGCGGTGAGCCAGGTCGCGATGAACGCGATGCCGCCCGACGCCGCGTTCCGTGGCGATGCCTGGCGGGCCGACTGGCTCGCGCGGCTGGACGCCACCCCGCCATGGCTCTTCGCCTGGCTTCGCCACCAGACCGATGGACCGTACTGGCGCCAGGGATCGCTCGCGCCCGACTATGGCGCCATCACGGCCGCGATCTTCAACATCGGCGGATGGCACGACTCGTACGTGGATCCCGCCTTCCGGATGCAGGCCCGGTGCCCGGCTCCGTCGCACACGCTCGTCGGCAACTGGGTCCACTCGTGGCCGCACGATGCCGAACCCGGACCGAACCTCGATGAGCTCCACGAGATCGACCGGTTCTTCGATCGCCATCTGCGCGACGTCGACAACGGCTGGGATGGCGAGCCGCCGGTGGTCTGGTTCGAGCACGAGTTCGCTCCGCCCGAGCCGTTCCCCTCGTCGCTCCCGGGCAGGTGGCGGGCGGCGACGGCCTACCCGCACCCGTCGACCGAGGTGCGGACGTGGCACCTGGGGCCGCGGCTCCTGCGACCCGACCAGGCCACCGACGCCGACGGCGGCGTGGACGCCTTCCGTCACGTGGCGACGACCGGCACGCGCGGCGCGCTCTCGTGGGGCGCCGGCGGCGCGCCCAACGGCCTGGCCCGCGACGTCCGCCGCGACGAGGATGCCGGACCCACGTACACCTCGGAACCCTTGCTCGAACCGCTCGAGGTCCTGGGCGTGCCCGAGGTCGTGCTGCAGCTCGCCGTCGATGTCCCCGTCGCCACCGTGAGCGTCCGCCTGTCGGACGTCGCCCCGGATGGCACGACCGCGCTCGTCAGCGCCGGCGTGCTGAACCTGACCCACCGACGGTCCCATGCCGAGCCGGAGCCCATGCGACCGGGGGTCGTCGAGGAGGTGCGGGTGCCACTGCGGACCGCCGGATACCGGTGGCTTCCGGGCCATCGGGTGCACCTGGCGATCTCGTCCTCGCTCTGGCCGGTGCTCTGGCCGTCGCCGTTCCCCGCGACCTTCCATCTCCACCGCGGCCCGACGGCCCCGTCGCGTCTCGAGCTGCCGGTGGTGCCACCCGCCGGCGGGCCGGGGGATGCGCCGGTCCCGGCCTTCCGCGCCGCGGCGCCGGATCTGCGCTGGCCCGAGGCCGACCCCATCGATGGCGCCGGGCCGGCGCAAGCGGACGACCCGGTCTGGCGGATCGAGGACGACGTCATCGCGGGCACGGTCACGGTCCACGTCCACGACGGCGGCGAGGCCATCGTCCCGGACGGGCGGCGGCTGTACGCGGCCGAGACGTTGCGCATGCGCGCCTCGGATGCCGACCCGGCGCACGCCGCCCTGGAGGCGCAGGTCGTCTATCGCTGGCAGGAGCGTGAGACGGGGCGCGACGGGGAACTGACCCGGATCGAGATCCGCGCCGACTCGCGACAGTCCAGCACCGCCACCGAGTTCGATCTCAGCGTCCGCCTCGAGGTGGATGTCGACGGGGAACGGTTCTTCGACCGCGACTGGCACGAGGTCATCGCGCGCCATCTGGTTTGAGCGTCGTCCCGCGCGGCCGGTGCCGTCCAGCCCGCACGAACCGCCAGCTAGACTTCCTCGCCATGACGCCCCGTCGACCGCCCATCTCGGCCAAGGCCGCTCGGTTCACCGAATCGGTCATCCGCGAGATGAACCGGGTCGCCGTCGCGGCCGGTGCCGTCAGCCTGGCCCAGGGGTTTCCGGACTTCGCCTGCCCGCCGGAGCTCAAGCGCGCGGTGGCCGAAGCCGTCGATGCGGACATCAACCAGTACGCGATCACGTGGGGCTCCAAGCCGCTGCGCGACGCGATCGCCGCCTCCACCCCGCGCCACTTCCCGGGCTGGGGCGCCATCGACCCGGAGACCCAGGTCACCGTCACCTGCGGCGCGACCGAGGCGATGATCGCGGCGATGCTCGGCCTGCTCGACCCGGGCGATGAGGTCGTCGTCTTCGAACCGTTCTACGAGAACTACGGACCGGACGCGATCCTGTCGGACGCGGTCCCGCGCTACGTGACCCTCCATGAGCCCGACTGGTCCATCGACCCGGTCGAGCTCCGGGCCGCGTTCAACGAGCGAACGAGAGGCATCGTCATCAACTCGCCGCACAACCCGACGGGCAAGGTGTTCACGCTCGAGGAGCTGCAGCTCATCGCGGACCTGTGCCAGGAGTTCGATGTCATCGCCTTCACCGACGACATCTACGAGCACATCGTGTTCGAGGGCGAGCACATCCCCCTGGCGACGCTGCCGGGGATGGCCGAGCGGACCGTGTCGATCCATTCGATGTCGAAGACGTACTCGGTCACGGGCTGGCGCATCGGCTGGACGATCGCCTCGGCGAACCTGTCGCTGGGCATCCGGCGGGTCCACGACTTCCTGACGGTCGGGGCGGCGGCGCCGCTGCAGGCCGCCGCCGTCACCGCGCTCGCCTTCCCGGATGCGTACTACCGCGACCTCGCCGAAGGCTACCGGGAGCGCCGCGACATCCTCGTCCCCGCCCTGCGAGCAGCGGGGTTCCGCATCCATGAGCCGGCAGGCGCCTACTACGTCATGACCGATATCCGCGATCTCGCCCGACCCGGCGAGGACGACGTGGCCTTCGCCCACCGGCTCATCGCCGACCCGGGTGTCGCAGCCGTGCCGGGATCGTCGTTCTTCTCGCATCCGGAGCTCGGTCGCTCGAAACTGCGCTTTGCCTTCCCGAAGCGTCGCGAAACGCTCGAAGCCGCCGCCGAACGCCTGGCGCGACTCGCCTGAGATTCAGGCGCGGCCGGCTCCCGGCACGACCGCGCCGACGACATCCGCGATCGCCCGCCGCGCGTCCGGCCCGTCGTAGCGAAGCAACGGATCCGGATCGAGGGCACGCTCGCTCACGACGCCATCGACCCTCGTGTAGATC
>CAYVJP010000012.1:7549-20807 GCA_964451745.1 uncultured Anaerolineaceae bacterium
CCCGTCCCGTCGGCCTCGAGCGTGAGCGCCAGCGCGTCGGCGCCGCCGGCGTCCAGGGCGTGGCTCAGCGGCTGGACGCCGTCATCCACGAGCCCGGCGTCCGGGTCGAGGGTGATGACCCGGGCCAGATACCCGCGCTGGTGCCACAGCTCGGGGGCCTCCGCCAGCTCGCGGACGACGAGGTCCACGACGCCGGCCGGCGCGATGGTCGGCCGAGGCGGCGCGATACCGAACCGGGTGGCGGCCACGCGCGCCGCCACCAGGCGGGCGTTGTAGCGCGCCCCGTGGACCGCCCCGGAGTTGCTCGGCATGCCGTGCCGCTGGAGGCCCTTGCTCCCCTGCCCGATCGTGCCCGCGAAGAAGATGCCGGGCACCGTGGCGCTCTCCCACCACGCGGTCTGTGCCGGCAGCCGGCTCGCACCGAACGTGGCGACCCCCAGCTCCGGCAGGTCCACGAGCGGACAGACGAAGCCCGTGGCCGAGATCACCTCGTCGACTTCGACGTCGAGATCGCCGCCGCCATCGGTCCGGCGCAGATGCACGTCGAGCACGCCGTCGCTGCCCGTGACCGGCTGCACGCGTTCGATCGCGGCGTCCAGGATCGCGACGCCGCCGCCCAGCACGTGATCCTCGTAGGGCTGCACGTAGCGCGCCCGGACGCCGACGAGCGATCGCGTGTCCACCGACAGCTTCGCGTGCGAGGGCGACACCAGGACGAGCTGGCGTGCCCACGGCAACAGCCCATTCGCGAGCTCGAACCCCGAGTTCTGCTTCCCGATGATGCAGACCCGCTTGCCCGCGTAGGTCTCGGCCGGTCGGACGTCGGCGTAATGGCGGCTGAACTCCATCCCAAGCCCCGGCGGCGTGAACGGCTCGGCGACGCCGACCGCCACGATCAGGACCTCGGCGCGATAGGTGCCGTCGGTCGTCTCGACCAGATACCGGCGGCGCCCGGCGGTCTCCTCGATCGCGGTGCCCGTCCATCGGCAGTCGTAGCGCACGTCGATCGCCGCGCGTTCGGCGAAGGCCACGAGGTTCGCTTCCATCTCCGGTCGCGACGGGAAGTACGACGATCCGTCCATGAGGCCCGCCTGGATCGCTCGCGTCTCGGGCGTCTCGCCGAGCAGGCTGTTCCAGTCGTATCGCTCGTAGGCCCGGGTACCTCGTTCCACCGGGGCGTGGGGCTTGGTCCAGGACAGCAGGCGCTGGAAGAACGGCCAGCGGCGGAACATGCCGCCCGGTGCGGTGTCCGCCGAGATGACCGCGTGCCCCACGCCGAGGCGGCCCAGCGAGTACGAGACCTGGAGCGCCCCGGGGCCGGAACCGATGACGACGACCGGGTAGTCGCCGGGTGGGAACGGTCGATCGGGCGCGGGCCGGTCGGTCAACTCCGCCATCGGTTCGCGGCGCGCAGTCGACGTGCCTGCGCCTGGAGCATCCGATACATGACCCGCGGGTGGGCGACGAGGAATCCCTCGACGGCCGGCGCGGCGAGGACCAGGCAGCGCATGGGCCGGGTCGCGATCACGTCGGCGATCGGCATCTCGCCAAGGAGGATCGACACCTCACCGAAGAAGTCGCCCCGGCCCAGCCTGGCCCGCTCGGTGCCGTCCACGACGACCGCCGCTTCCCCGTCGAGGATCACGAAGAACCCCGCGCCGCTCAGGCCCTGGCGCAGGATCCGCTCGCCTTCGGCGAAGGCCGTCTCCTCGAACGTGTGGACGATCCCGGCGAGCTGCGGGGCGGACAGGTCGGCGAACAGCCCGAACCCGGCGATGATGTCGACAAGCTCCTCGCGCGTTGCCATAGCGCGCATCGTGCCACGACCGCGCGACGCGCGAACGGCGAACGCACGCGAAACCTTGACGCTCCCAGTCCAGCGGCGCAGCATCATGGACCTGCGCGATGGACATGGAGGACGCATGACCCTGCCCAAGGATCGACGGACCGAGCTGCTGGCATCCACCCCGCTGTTCGCCGGCGTCGATGCGGAGGGGCTGGAGCGGGTCGGCGACCGTACGGTCGAGGTCGCGTTCCCCGCGGGCCAGGTCATCGCCCGTCAGGGCGACGTCGGGACCGGGTTCTTCGTGATCGCGAGCGGCCAGGTGCGGGTCGTGCGCGACGGTCGGACGATCGCGACCCTCGGCCCGGGCGAGTTCTTCGGGGAGCTCTCCGTCCTCGATGGCCAGCCCCGGAATGCCCAGGTCGTGGCGGACGGGCCGACGACGTGTCTGGCCCTGGCCACCTGGGACTTCGAGGCCGTCATCAGCGAGCAGCCCAAGGTGGCCCTCGCCGTCCTCCGGGGCCTCGCCGGGCGGTTGCGCCAGCTGACCGCCGCCGATCAGCACTGAGCGCTGACCGGGGCCTGCGTGACCACGTCGCTCCCGCCGAGTGGCACCGTCACCTGCCTGTTCACGGACATCGAGGGCTCGACGCGCCTCGAGATCGAGCTGGGGACCGGCCCGTACCGCGAGCTCCGCGAGCGCCATCGGGCGATCCTGCGGGCCGCCTTCGACGCGCATCGCGGGCACGAACAGGGCACCGAGGGTGACTCCTTCTTCGTGATCTTCGTCTCGGCCACCGATGCCGTGGCCGCGGTCGTGGAGGCGCAGCGGGCACTGACCGCCGAGCCCTGGCCGGATGGGGCGGTCGTCCGCGTGCGGATGGGCCTGCACACCGGCGAGGTCGAGGCGGTCGGGACCGATGTCATCGGGCTTGCCATCAACCGTGCGGCGCGCATCGCCGCCGTGGCCCACGGCGGCCAGGTCCTGCTCAGCGACGCGACCCGCGCCCTCGTCGTTGATGGCCTCCCGGCCGGTGTCGGCATCCGCGATCTCGGGGAGCACCGGCTCAAGGATCTGCGCGCCCCGGAGCGGCTGGGCCAACTCGTCATCGACGGGGTGGCGGCGGACTTCCCTCCCCTGCGCTCCATCGATTCGCGGCCCAACAATCTGCCGACCCAGCTGACCACGTTCGTGGGGCGCGAACGGGAGCTCGCGGAGGCGGGTGCGCTCCTCGCGACGTCGCGCCTCCTGACGTTCACCGGACCGGGCGGGACGGGGAAGACCCGGCTCTCGCTCCAGGTGGCGGCGGCCGCATCCGACCGCTATCCGGATGGCGTGTGGTTCATCCCGCTCGAGGCCGTGCGCGATCCGGGCCTCGTCGCGCCCACCATCGCTCGCACGCTCGGGATCACGGGTAACGAGGCTCGCCCGCCGCTGGACACGCTCGTGGACGCGATCGGCGACCGCCGCATCCTGTTCGTCCTCGACAACTTCGAGCAGGTGGTCGCGGCGGGGCCGGTCGTGGCCGACCTGTTGCGTCGCTGTCCGCAGGTCACCTGCCTCGTGACGACCCGGATCGCCCTGCACGTGTCGGGCGAGCAGGAGTTCCCCGTTCCCGGGTTGCCCGCTCCGCCCGACACCAGCCGGCTGTCGGAGGCCGAGCGACGCAACCTGCCGCGCGCCTTGCGGGAGTTCGACGTCGAGGCCCTTGGCCAGTTTGAATCGGTGCGCCTGTTCATCGCGCGCGCGACGGCCGTCCGGCCGACGTTCGCGGTCACCCCTGCCAACGCGCCCGCGGTGGCCGGCATCTGCGCGCGCCTCCACGGGATGCCGCTCGCGATCGAACTCGCGGCGGCGCGGATCAAGCTCCTGACGCCCGAACAGATCCTCGCCCGCCTGGACCATCACCTGAGCGTCCTGACGGCGGGCTCGCGCGACCTGCCCGAGCGCCAGCAGACCCTGCGGGGGGCGATCGCCTGGAGCTACGACCTGCTCGATGACGGTGCCCGTCGGCTCCTCGATCGGCTCTCCGTCTTCCGGGGTGGCTTCGACCTCGAGATGGCGGAGCTCGTGGTGGGACCAGCCGAGGCGATCGGCGGCGACGTCCTCGATCGCCTGGGCGAGCTGGTCGACCAGAGCCTCGTGCGACTGGACGAGGAGCGCGATGCACCCCGCTTCTCGATGCTCGAGACCATCCGCGAATACGCCTCGGAGATGCTCGCCGCGGGAGGGGAGGCGGACACGACCGCACGACGCCACGCGGAGGCGTTCCTCGCCTTCGCCCAGGAGGCCGCCCCGCGCCTGTCGGGTGCCGAGCAGCGAACCTGGCTGGATCGACTCGAACGGGAACACGACAACTTCCGCGCGGCGCTGGACTGGGCCACCCTCCACGACCCCGTGCTCGCGGCCCGGATGGCCTTCGCCCTGTGGAGGTTCTGGCAGCAGCGCGGCTACCTGAACGAGGCGCGCGCCCGATTCGAGGCGATGGCTGCCCTCGGATGGGACCTCGAGCCGGCCGACAAGGCTCGGTTCGCCGAGGCGTTCGGCGGGATCGCGTACTGGCAATCCGACCGCGAGACCGCTCGGCGTCAGTACGACGAGGCCCTCGCCATCTGGCGTGCCGACGGGGACCGGGCCGAGATCGCCAACGCGCTCTTCAACCGTGCCTATGCCGACATGATCACCGTCATGCGCGGCGAGGCCGATGCCGACATGCTGGGGCCGGGCCGCGCGATGATGGAGGAGTCGCTGGCCATCTATCGCGACCTCGGGGATCGCGGTGGCGAGGGGAATCTCATCTGGGGTCTTGGCAGCTACTACTACTTCACGGCCAACGCGGCCGAGGCAGAGTCCTGGTACCGACAGTCGCTCGAACTGCACCGGAGCGCGGGCGATCGGACGATGGAGGCATGGTCGCTGCACATGCTCGCGCTCGCGGTCGCCGGCCAGCGCCGCTGGGACGACGCGCTCGTGATCGCTCGACATGCGCTCCGGCACTTCTTCGAGGCCGGCGACATCTCCGGGGTCACCCTCGTGACGGACGACCTCTCGATCATCGCCCTTGGTATGGGCGACCCGGAGCGAGCGGGCCGACTGTGGGGCGCCGCCCGCCATCTGCAGTCGACGACCGGCACCGCGCTCGCCGACTACGTCGAGCAGACGAGCAACCTGTTCGGCATCGAGACCCCGCGCGACAGCCTTCCGCCCGATGTCCTCGACGGCTTCGCGTCCGATGGCGCGGCCATGGGCCTCGACGAGGTGGTCGCGTATGCTCTCGGGGTGGAGGTCGGGACCGTGACCGACGCCCATGTGGAGGCCGGCGGATGACCGACTCGATGGCCCGCGACGATGCCCTCGCGGCGCTCCCGCTCCTGCTCGTCGACGACGAGCCGACGCCGGGCGGCGAACCCGACCCGGGGCTCGTCATCCTGACCTGCGCGAATTGCGGGGCGGCGATGGACGAGCGCAAGTGCAAGCTCATCTGTCGATGTGGTTACTTCCTCTCGTGCTCGGACTACTATTGAACGCTCCATGGACGATCATCCACCCGTCGACGAACCTCCCAGTCCCATCGACCTGACGGTCGAGACGCCGGCGCCGCCGACCCGGGTCTGGACGGCGTTGACCGACCCGCGTCGGGTCGCCGATTGGCTCACGGACGCGTCGGTGGTCGGGCGGATCGGGGATGCGTACCGGCTCGATTTCGGCGATGGCAGCGTCATCGACGGGGTGATCACGGAACTCGAACCGGGTCGGCGCTTCGCCTACACCTGGTCGTGGGCGGGCTCGGAGCCACACGAGGAGACCCTCGTCGCCTGGACGGTCGTGCCCCGTGAAGGCGGCGGCGCCGAGGTCCGCCTGATCCACGACGGCTGGGCCGAGGCGGGACTCGACCATACCGTCCGTGACGATCATCAGGGGTATTGGATGGGGTATCTCGAGGACCTCGCAGCCGTCCTGGTCGAGGCTGGCTGACCCTTCCGCGGAGGCTCCGCTAGACTGCGAAGTCATGACGGCCGAGCCCCTCCAGCCCGCCCCCCCGACGGCGACCCGCGCCAAGACCGCGATCCCGAAGAACCCCGGCCGACGGGACCTCGGGATGAGCGCGACCCTCATCTTCCCGGACCGCGAGATCGTCGAGCGGTTCTACGTCCCGGTCATCTACACGGCCTGCCGGACGTGTTACTCGGAGGAAGCCCCCGAGTCCATCTTCCAGCGCGCGGTGGACGGCGAATTCGACCCGGCCAAGATGCAGAAGCTGATCTCGTCGGTGATCGAATCCGGGCACGGCTCGACCATCGAGCACGTCGTCTTCACATTCGCCATCACGGGCGTCAGTCGCACGCTGTCCCATCAGCTCGTGCGCCATCGAGCCGGGGTCGCCTTCGACCAGCAGAGCCAGCGCTACGTGAAGTTCAAGGGCGCCGCGACCATGCTGCCGCACTCCATCGCCGAGGGCGACCCGGAGCTTCGCGAGCGGTACGAGTCGCAGGTGGACAGCGCCCTCGAGCTTTACGGGGAGCTGGTGGGCGCCGGACTCCCGGGGGAGGACGCGCGCTTCGTGTTCCCGAATGCGACCCGGACGAATCTCGTCATGACGACCAACCTCCGGGCACTGATCCACATGTCCGGTCTCCGCCTGTGCACGATGGCCCAGTGGGAGATCCGCCGGCTGTTCCAGCTGATCCGCCACGAGATCTTCAGTGTCTCGCCGTTCCTCGGCTCCTTCCTCGCGCCCAAGTGCGTCCCCCTCGGCTATTGCGACGAGTTCGCCAACCGCGACGAGCACTGTCCGATCCGGCCGCACAAGGATCGCGTGCTGGACGCCTGGGCGGAGAAGGCAGCGGCCGCCAAGGCCGCCGGTCGCGAGCTGCCGCAGGCCTGATCGACCCTCAGGCCACGACGACCTCAAGAGCGCGCGGGTCGGCGTCGGCAGCGACGAACGCGAGGAGTCTCGTCGCCTCCTCCTCCACCGCCGCTCGCGCCGCGCGTGGGACCCGCTCGAACAGCTCGAGGGTCATGGTCGCGGCACCGCGCTCGCGGCGGACCCGCCACGCGCCCTCGATGAAGCCGTCCACGAGGACCGGCCCCTTCCAGCCGAAGTCGATCCCCCACGAGAGACCGCCGTTGAGACGCGAGCGGTCGGCATGGGAGAGGAAGACGTTGTCGTATTGGGGCAGGAAGCGCACCGGCGCCGGCAGGTCCGGATCGGCGATGACCCCGTCCTCGACATCGAACAGCTCGCGCCCCGCCTCGTCGCGGTACGTGCGCAAGCGGGGACGAAGGCGATCCACGACCTCACGTTGACCGGTCATCCACGACCACGTCCGCATGTCGGCGGTGCTCGCCGGCCCGAACGCCCGCAGGTAGCGCAGCACCAGCTCGTCCGCGCTCGATGCCGGGGCCAGGGGGCCGCCCAGCCAGGCCTCGGCCGTCGTGTTGGTGGGGCGTCCCGTCCGCCCCCACAGCCCGCGCGGCGGGACCTGGACGAGGGGCAGCAGGAACCGTGCCGTGTAGGCCATCGCCTGCGGGTCCAGGTCGGGCCAGCGCGCGGCCAGCCGGCGGCCGAGATCGGTGGGTGTCAGCGGTGCGGCTTCGAGCTCGGCACGCGCTGCCGCGACGATCGCATCGGTGTCGGCACCGGCCAGCGTCTTGGCGAACGGTGAGCTTCGATAGCTGCGCGCCAGGACGTCGTGCAGGAGCGGATACATCCCGCGCGCATCGGCGGCGCTGACCAGGTGCAGCGTGCCGCGCAGCAGCCCCATCCGGACCGCGCGACGCTCCTCGATCGCCATGGCGAGGTCCGCGGGATCGAACCCCTCGATCCGGCTCCACAGGGCGACGTACGGATCCGGCGGCTCCTGCGCCTGGAGCCCCACGAGGTGCTCGACGACATCCAGCGGGGACCGGTCCACGCGCTCCATGAGCAGCTGGCGGACCAGCAACGTCCGGTTCAGGGTCCGCCGATCCAGCGTGGGTGCCGCGCCGGCGGCGCTCATCGACTCGTCACGGGCGCATGATCGCCGGTCATCGGTCGAGACGCCGGTACCAGGTCCCGTCGCCGACCCCGCCGATCGATTCGTAGCGCGACGCCAGCCAGCTCGACACGGCCGGCGCCCGGTCCTCGACGAGGGCCTGATAGTCATCGTCCACGAAGACGTATGCGGGTGCGGCGGCGGCCAGATCATCGGGCAGCGCCGCCCACTGCGACGACAGGAGCATCTCCCACGACCAGCCATGGGTCGGGATCGCCTGCGTGCGCCCCGAGAGCTGGAGGTACAAGGGATCGCCGAAGACGTAGATCGGTCCGGGGACCGCATCGGGCGCCACGAGGAAGCGGGTGTCCTGCCAGATCTCCTCGTACGTGTCGCTCCTCGCCCGGTGCGATGCGAGGAGCGCCGGCGGGTCGCCCAGCGAGCCGAGGGCGCGCAGCGGTTCGAGGTCGGCGCGCCAGGTCTGCACACCGGCGATGGCGACCGGTGTCACGAACAGCAGCCCCGCGGCGAGCACGGCAACGGCGGGTCGCCGTGACGGCCGGACGGCGGCGATCAGCCCGTCCGCGCCGCGGACCGCCAGCAGACCCACCGGCACGATGAAGATCGTGAAGTGGTACTCCCACCACGAGAACCGTTGGACGAGGATGACCGCTGCCCCGAGGACGACCCATGCCGCGAGCTGGACGGTCAGCCATTCGGCGCGGCGCCCACGCCAGCGCAGACCGGCCGCGGCAGCAAGGAGCAGCCAGGGCGCCGCGGCCACGGCGTACCACCCGACCGATCGGGCGAGGCGCGCCAGCGAGGCCCCGTCGATCTCGGCGGCGGCAAGGACCGGGTACGTGAAGGTCACCCACAGGACGTCGGCCGATGCGCCGTTGGCGCCGAACCAGGCGGCCACGAGGCCGACCACGATCGCCAGGCCGAGCGCCGCCGGGAGGATGCGGTCGAGGATGACCGAGCGCGGATGCACCGGATCAGCACTCGTCCAGAGCGAGAGCAACCAGCCCACCGCGATGATCGGAGCGAAGACGAGCTTGAACGCGATGACGATCCCGGCGCAGACGCCAGCGACCAGCAGGGCCAGGCGACGGCTCCGTGCGGTCCGCCACGGGGCGGCGGCGAGCCAGAGGGTGAGGTAGAGCGGGAAGGCCACGAGGAACTCGGTCTGGGTCAGGTGCCACGTGCCGGTCGTCGCGTAGTACGCACCGATGCAGGCGATCGGTGCCAGGGCGGCCAGCCACCACGTGCGCAGCCACGCCCGCAGGGTGATGACCATCACCACCGCGAACACGAGCTGGTAGACGAGCTCGAAGAGCCGGATGCCGACCTCGCTGAAACCCGCGGTGCTCCCGGCGGCGAGGTAGAACGCGAAGATGCCCGGCTGCTTGTTGTCCCAGATGTCCGCGTACAGGATCGCCCCGTGCCGCATCGCCTCGGCGTACTGCAGGAACAGCGATTGATCGCCGTGGAAGGGATCGCCGAGTCGGAGGGCGCCCAGCACGGCCACGACCCCCAGGCCCACGAGGGCAACGAGCACCTGCGCCCACGTCGCAGGCCCGCTGGCATCGCCCCCCGATCGCGGCGCGGCGACCAGGGTGTCGGCGCTCATCTCGCGGCGGCGAACGGACCCGTCACGTCGCGCATGTCAGCCCTCGTCGAGGTCCGTCACGAACCGCCGGATCACCCTCGCGAGTCGTGGACCGGCGGTCGCGCCGGACTCCAGGACCTCCGCATGGGTCAAGGGCTCCCCCGTATAGCCGGCGCCGGCGTTCGTCACCAGGGACACGCCGCAGACCTCGAGCCCGACCCAGCGCGCCGCGATGCACTCGAGGACCGTGGACATCCCGACCGCGTGGCCACCCAGGCTGGCGAGCATCCGGACCTCGGCCGGCGTCTCGTACGTCGGGCCGATGAGGCCGACGTAGATGCCTTCGGCCAGGTCGACCCCCTCGGTGGCGCCGGCCGCCTGCAGTCGGGCCCGGAGTCGCGGGCTCCAGGCGTCCGTCATGTCGGGGAAGCGCGGGCCGAGCGCATCGGCATTGGGACCCAGGAGCGGCGTCCGTCCGGTGAGATTGATGTGGTCGCTCATGACCATCAGGGTCCCCGGACCGAACGTCGGATCCAACCCGCCGGCCGCGTTGGTCAGGACCACGATGCGGGCACCCAGCCCATGGAACAGCAGGACCGGTTGCACCACCAGACCCGGGTCATTGCCCTCGTACAGGTGGAACCGACCCTGCAGCATGACGACCGGCCGACCGCCCAGCTGGCCGAGGAGCAGCCGCCCGACATGTCCGGGCGCCGTCGCCGCCGGCCAGCCCGGGAGGGCATCGAACGGGATCGCGACCGGGTCCTCGAGGTCGTCCGCCAGCCCGCCCAGGCCGGAGCCGAGCACGATGCCGACCTCCGGAACCAGGGACGTCCGTTCGCGGACCGCGGCCACGAGCGCGGCGATCCGGGCCGGCTGCTCGGCAGGCGTGATGGGGCGGGTCGGGTCGACGGGCGTCACGTGATCGGACATGCGGGCCTCCATGGATGTCCAGGGGGAAGACGGCCGGGGGGGCCCGCAGACTTCGTTCGCCCGACGGAAGTATCGACACCGGGATGCCGATCGCGTCCCGTCGGGCGGGAGCCACGCAAGCGGGCCGCGGTGAGACAGCCGCGCACATGCGGGCAACGAAGCGCCCGAAGCGACCGGCGGCGGAACGTAAGGCCCTTGATGCGATCTCGGTTCCCTGCGGTCCTGTCGGCCCCTTCGGGCAGGACCCACGATATGGGTCGGGGGTGCGGCGGGTCAACGCGCTTATCCACGATTCTCGGGCGAACTGCAGGATGACTGTCCACGCCTCGTCCGCAACTGTGGATAACCCTGTGGATGAGTGGGTCCCTCATCCGCCCATGGCGAACATCTCGACCTTGGGGAGGGCCGGCCGCCCCTCCTTCGTCGACAAGGTCCGTAGCTCCGAATAGCGGTCGTCGCGCTGGCGCCAGGTATCGGCGAGGAAGGCGACGAGGGCGTCGTCGTCGGAGCCATCGCGCAGCACGGCCCGGACGTCACGGCCCTCCACGGCGAAGAGACACGTGTAGAGCTTGCCGTCGGCCGACAGGCGCGCGCGCGTGCAATCCCGGCAGAACGGCATCGTGACCGACGAGATGATCCCGAACTCACCGGCACCGTCGAGATACCGCCAGCGCCCGGCGACCTCACCGCGGTACCCCGGCTCCGCCGGCTCCGCCGGCCATTCGGCCGTGACCAGTTCGACGAGCTCGGCTGCCGGGACCACCTCGTCGAGACGCCAACCGTTCGAGTGGCCGACGTCCATGTATTCGATGAACCGCAGGGTCGCGCCGGTCTCGCGCGCCCAGCGCGCCATCGAGACGATCGATCCCTCGTTGATCCCGCGTCGGACGACCATGTTCACCTTGAGCGGCGTCAGCCCCGCCTCGAGCGCCGCGTCGATCCCGTCGAGCACGCGCGCGACCGGGAAGTCGATGCCGTTCATGGCGCCGAACACCGCGTCGTCGAGCGAATCGAGACTGACGGTGACGCGTCGAAGCCCGGCGTCCGCGAGCGGCCGGGCGAGCGAGCGCAGGGCGGCGCCATTCGTGGTGAGCGTCAGGTCGAGCGCCGAGCCGTCCGGCGTGCGCAGCGCCGCCAGCATCGCGATCAGATCGGGCAGGTCACGACGGACGAGCGGCTCGCCGCCGGTGATGCGCAGCTTCGCCACGCCCAGGCCGACGAACGCACGAGCCGCTCGCTCGATCTCCTCGAACGAGAGGACCTGATCGCGCGGCAGGAACGCGTAGTCGCGCCCGAAGACCTCCTTGGGCATGCAGTAGGTGCAGCGGAAGTTGCAGCGGTCCGTGACCGAGATCCGGAGGTCGTGGAGCGGGCGACCCAGGCGATCGAGGGGTTCCATGGGACGGGTATCGTACCCGCGAACCCGGTGGTGCGGGCGCACACCGCATGACCTTCGGGCCGGACTGACGGTACGACCGGCGTTGCACGCTGGTACCACTAGCGGACTCCACCACACCGGACCACGCTGGCACAGTGCGTCCACGTCCCGATGCGCGAAAGCGCCAGCCCGTCTACGAGGATCCAGCGCATGGCCACGACCGACACGAAGCCAGGTTTCCGACTCCCGTGGAGCTCGGAGCGCGGCGAGCCCGCAAACCCGGCCGACGTTGCCCCGGAAGAGGCCGCCGCCGGCTCCTCCCATCCTCCCCAGGAGAACGAGACGCCCGAGATGATCGACGCCGTGCCCGCCACCGACTCTGAGGCCGCCGTCGAGACGTCGGCTGTTGCGGAACCCACCCACGCCGCCCCCGAGCCCGTCGCGCCCAGCGCTGCGGCACCGGCGCCGGCGGCCACGCGCAAGCCCAACAAGTTCATGGCCGACCTGACCAAGGCCATGCAGGCCGCCGCCGAGACCGCCCGCGAGGACACGCTGGCCCGGTTCAATGCGGAGGCGAAGACGCACATCGAGCACATCCACGCCACGTCCGCCACCGAGGCGACCGAGCTGCGCAAGCAGGCCGATGACGACGTCGCGGCCATCCGCGACTGGTCCAAGGCCGAGATCGCCCGGATCCGCGAGGAGACCGACGAGCGCATCACGCATCGCAAGGCCGGGCTCGAGAACGAGATCGAGGAGCACGCGGCGTACATCGAGCGCCGCATCGAGCGCGTCCAGGCCCGCGTCAACGCCTTCGAAGCCGAGATGGCGGAGTTCTTCGACCGCCTGCTCGCCGAGGACGATCCCACCCGGTTCGCGGCCATGGCCGAGAGCCTGCCCGAGCCGCCGCCCTTCGACGGCGAGGCTCCGGAGCCGCGACCCGCCCCGACGGCCAGCGCCGCCGTCGACGCGGTGGCGGACCCCGTGGCCGAGGCCGCCCCCGACGCCGTCGTCGAGTCGGCCGAGGCCATCGTCGCCGACGATGCCGAGGCCCCCGCCGCCGAGGCTGTCGCCGAGACGGCCGGCGAAGCCGTGGCCGAGGCCGCGAGTGACGCTGCGCCGGAGACCACCGAGACCACGCAGGACGCCGGCGACCTGTTCGGCATGAGCGCTGACGCGCCGGCCGACGATCCGCGCCTCTCCGCGCTGGGCATGAGCCCGGACTTCGCCGCCGCCGAGGCCGAGGCCGCCACGTTCTCCACGCCGAACGAAGGCGAGGATGACGACGTCCCGGTCATCGCCGACGACGCGCTCGCGGCGCGCCTTGCCGACCTCGTGCCGGATGGCGACGGAGCACCCGTCGCCACGACGCGCCTGACCGTCACCGGCCTGATCAGCGTCGCCAGCATCGCCGGGTTCAAGCGCCACCTGTCGCGGGTCCCCGGCGTCCAGTCGGTCGGCGTCTCGTCCGGCCCCGACGGCGAGTTCGTCTTCGCCGTCGCCCACGGCCCCGAGATCGTCCTTCGCGACGTGATCCCGACGCTGCCGAGCTACAGCGCGCGAGTGACCGCCGAATCCG
>CAYVJP010000012.1:20817-23042 GCA_964451745.1 uncultured Anaerolineaceae bacterium
CCGAGGGGTAGTCGTGGCTCGACCCGCGGTCGTCATCGCACTCCCCCCCGACGAAGCGACCCCCGTCGCGACCGAACTCCGCGACGCGGGCTTCCCGTCGATCACGGTCACCCAGCCGGATCAGCTCGAGGCGCTCCTGGCCAGCCGCCGCGACATCGCCGTCGCGATCCTGGACGGCGAGACCGACTTCGACCGATCCCTCGAGTACTACGGCCTGCTCCGCGAAGGGGACCGGAACATCCCGGCCCTCATGGTCGTCTCGCCGCGCGCGCTCGAGCAGCTGGTGGCGCATCCGACCGCCAGCAGCGTCGAGGACGAATACTTCACGCGACCGTACTCCGCCGAGTCGCTGCGCTGGCGCGTGGAGGCGATGTGCATCCGCAGCCAGACCGTCGACGACGGTTCGGGGCCGGTCCTCCAGGGCGGCGAGCCCCACGCCGGTGGATGGTCGAACCGGGCCATGGTCGTCGCGGTCTTCAATCCCAAGGGCGGCGTCGGCAAGACCACCGTCGCCACGAACCTCGCCTCGGCGCTGCAGGTCCGCAAGGGCCAGAACGTGCTGCTCGTGGACGCGGACACGGTGACCGGCCACGTCACGACGTCGCTGGGCATCGACGAGGTGCGCACGGTCGCCGACAGCTGGCGCGACGAGCTCGAAGGCGGCCCCGCCGAGAACCTGACCGACCTGGCAGCGGCTCATCCTTCCGGCCTGCGCGTCGTCGCGCTCACGTCCTCGCCGCTCAACACCGAGATCCTGGAACCGACCCGGGTCGCCGACGCGATCGCCGCAGCCCGCCGCGGCTTCGACTTCGTGGTCGTCGACCTGCACCCGTCGTACAGCCCGCTCAACCAGGCGATCTTCGAGAAGGCCGACCGGATCCTCGTGCCGGTCACGCCGGACGTTCCCGCGATCCGGGCCGCCGTGCAACTGGCCGAATTCGCGACGGAGCTGGGCCTGCGTGACCGCCTCGCCCTCGTCGTCAATCGCGCGAACAGCGGGGTGTCGGTCGCCGATCAGGAACGCACCGTCGGCATGCCCGCCCTCGCGCTCATCCGATCCGGTGGCATGCTCTTCGTCCGCGCGGCCAACGAGGGCCGGACCGTCATCGAGATGTTCCCCAAGGAGCGGATCACCGAGGACTTCGACGCCCTCGCCGATCGACTGCTCGGGACACCCGCGACGTCACCTGCCCAGAAGGCCACCTTCAGCCTGTTCGGTCGCCAGAAGGCCGCTGTCCGCGCCTGACCTCAGCCGCCGAAGGTGCCCGGCATCTTCTGGTGCTGCTGGCCGGTCCGCCGGTCGATCTGCTCGATCCCGCGCAGGTAGAACCGGTTGACGAGGATGGCATCGAGTTCGTCCGCGAGGGGCACGCCGTTGAGTGACGCGACCGCATCCACCACCGGCACGAACATCTCGGTCGCTCGATCCATCAGGCGGTCGGGTTCCGAACCCGGGAAGAGATAGACGGTCCCGATCACCCGAAACGGCGGAAGCTCCAGGGCGACGTCGTAGGCGACCTTGTGGATCTTGTGCGCGACGCGCTCGGCCTCGGTGAGGGGCGGGAGCGTGGATTCACCGGCAAGCACCATGATCAGGTCGTACGGGTCCACCGCCTTGAGTCCCGGCGCCTCGGCCATCGGTTCCGAGCCATCGATCGGCGACCACTGGACGTTCGAGATGGTGATCGCCTCGCGCTTGTTCAGGGCGTCGGACAGGCGCCCCTCGACATGCATCTCGCCGATGATCCGCCACTCATCGGTGAGCCCGTCGAACGGGATACCGCGGCCACCCTCACCCGGGGGCGGATCGGGCAGCGGGGTCGCCGGTTCGAGCGGGGTCGCCGCCGGTTCGTCCTTGCGCTTCCTGAGGAATTCGAACGGCACCGCTACTCCTCCGAGCTGCCGGACTTGGCCCGGATGGTGTCGACGACGCCACCGTCGGCAAGGGTCGTGGTGTCACCGAGCGGCCGGCCTTCCCCGATATCGCGCAGCAGGCGGCGCATGATCTTGCCCGAGCGCGTCTTGGGCAGGTCCGGGGTGAACATCAGGAACTTGGGCTTGGCGATCGGACCGATGACCTTGGCGACATGCTCGCGCAGCTCGACCGCGAGCGCATCGTCGGCGACGATCCCGACCTTGGGGATCACGAACGCGAAGATGGCCTGGCCGGTGAGCGGATCGTTCTTGCCGACCACCGCGGCCTCGGCGACCGCCTTGTGGTCCAC
>CAYVJP010000013.1:0-22735 GCA_964451745.1 uncultured Anaerolineaceae bacterium
TGCCGCCGGATTGCAGGCCATGGTCGATGGACGGACCGTCCTCGTCGACCTCCACGACGAGCGGCCGTGGGACCTCGTGCGCGACGCGGTCGCGGACCTGGACCTTCCGCTCGTCCGGATCGAGCAGCGACGCCGCGGGCTCGAGGAGCTCTTCCAGTGAGCGCCACGGGGAACATCTACGACCTGGGGTACCAGGGCTACGACGGACCGCGCCAGGGACGACTCGCGGTCACGTGGGGCCTGCTGGTCGCGACGCTGCGCGCGGCGTACGGGATCGGGCGGGGCGGGCGGGCCAAGATCGTGCCGTTCGGGCTGGCCGCACTGGCGCTGCTCCCGGCAGTGCTCGCGGTGGGCATCACGGCGCTGGCGAACCAGGCCGGCGCCGGTGGCGCGCTGGAGGAAGCCTCCCCGGTCCGACATGACACCTACCAGGGCCTGACCTCCACGCTGATCATGCTGTTCTGCGCCGCCCAGGCCCCGGAGCTCTTCGGGAAGGATCAGCGCTACGGGGTGCTGCCCCTCTTCTTCTCGCGCGTGCTGACCCGCTCGGACTACGCGTTCGCCCGGCTGGGGGGCCTGTTCCTCGCGGTCTTCCTGGTGTCAGTCGTGCCCCAGGTCGTCCTCACGGTGGGCGCCATCCTCGCGGCCGTGGACCCGTTGACCGGGATCGCGGACGAGGCTGCGGACATCCCGCGCTACCTGGCCGTCTCTGCGGTGGCCGCCGGTCTCCTGACGGCGATCGCGGCCGTCATCGCCGCGTGGACACCCCGTCGTGCCTATGCCACCGCGGGCATCATCGCGGTCTTCATCGTCCCGCCGATCATCGTCGCGATCGTGAGCGAGATGGCCGCCGGCGATGCGGCCCGGATCCTGCTGTTCACCAGCATCGGCGACCTGCTCGAAGGGTTCAATGCCGCGGTCTTCGGGACCCTTGCCGCCTCGACCGCGGTGATCTCGGCGAACTACCCGGGCTGGGTCTACCTCGCCGCCACGCTCGTCGGGATCGTCGGTGGCGTCGCGCTGGTGCTGCGCCGCTACCAGGGGGTGAGCGTATGACGCTCGACGTGTCGCCGCCCACCGAACCGACGCCGCCCCCCGCCACGCGCGCGGCCGCGATCGAGCTGGAACACGTTTCCCGCTGGTACGGCAACGTCGTCGCCGTCAACGACATCACGTTCGCGCTGGGTCCGGGCGTCACCGGGTTGCTCGGCCCCAACGGTGCCGGCAAGTCCACGCTCCTGCACCTGCTCGCCGGGCTCCTTGCCCCATCGGCCGGGACCGTCCGGATCGCCGGTCGGACCGCGTTCGGCGACCCGAGCGTCTACCGCGACGTCGGCCTGGTCCCCGAGCGCGAGGCGGTGCCCGGCTATCTGACGGGGTACGAGTTCGCCCTCCTCAATGCCCAGCTCCAGGGGGTCGCGGATGCGCCCGCGGCCGCCGACAAGGCCATGGCCACGGTCGAATTGACCGATGCGGCCCATCGCCCGATCCGGACCTACTCCAAGGGCATGCGCCAGCGGGCGAAGCTCGCCGGTGCCCTCGTCCACGAGCCACGGATCCTCCTGCTCGACGAGCCCTTCAACGGCATGGATCCGCGGCAGCGGCTGCACATGATGGGGCTCCTCCGCGAGATGGCGGCCGCGGGTCGGGTCATCCTCTTCTCGTCCCACATCCTCGAGGAGGTCGAGCGGCTGGCGGATGCCGTCCTCGTGGTCTATGCCGGGCGTCTCGCGGCGTCCGGGGACTTCCGCTCCATCCGCCGGCTCATGACCGACCGCCCGCACCGGTTCATGATCCGCTCGTCCGACGACCGGGCGCTCGCCTCGGTGCTGCTGCGCCACCCATCGATCTTCGGCGTGGAGCTGTCCGACGGGGTCCTGTCGGTCCGCACGTCCGACTACGGGGCGTTCACGCGGATGGTCGCCCCGTCCGCCCGCGAGGCGGGCATCCGGCTGCTCGAGGTCTCGCCGACCGACGACTCGCTGGAGAGCGTCTTCAGCTACCTGGTGCGCCGATGACGGCGTCGGTCGCCATCGTCCGCGTCACGCTCCGTGGCCTGCTCGGTCGACGCCGGATGCTCCTGATGCTCCTGCTCGCCGCGCTGCCGGTCCTCGTCGGCCTGCTCATCCGCTTGGCAGGTGGCACGCGGGACTCGCCCGAGATCCTCGATACGCTCGTCATCCGGACCGTCCTGCCACTGGTGGCGCTGATCGTCGGGACCGCGGCGATGGGATCCGAGATCGAGGACGGGACGGCCGTGTTCCTCCTGGTGAAGCCCATCCCTCGCTGGCGGGTCGCGCTCGCCAAGCTCGCGGTGGCGGCGGGGCTGACGGCCGTCCTGGTGGTACCACCGATCCTGATCACGGCGGTGCTGGTCTCCGGCGCCGACAGCGAGTCCCTCGGGGTCGCCGCCGGGTTCGCCCTGGCCGCGATCGCCGGCGGGACGGCGTATGCGTGCGCGTTCACGACGCTCGGCACGCTCACCTCCCGGGCGCTGATCATCGGGCTCGTCTACACGCTGCTGTGGGAAGGCGTGCTGGCCGGGCTCCTCGAAGGGACGCGCTTCCTGTCCATCCGCCAGGCGACGCTCGGATTGGCCGCGGCCTGGACCGGTGAGGACACCGGCGAGGCGGCCCTGGACCCGTTCACGGCGGCGCTGGTCATCATCGTCGTGATCGCGGGCTCGTTCGCGCTGATGTCGTGGTCGCTCTCGCGGTTCCAGATCCGGTCCGCGGACTGACCCTGCCGTCGGGCCGGACCGCCCCGGTCAGGGCCGCTCGAGGCCGTGGGCGTCCAGGAAGGCATCGTCGGCGAGGATCGTCGCCGTCGGGCCATCGCCGACGATCGCACCGTCGTCCATGACGACGACCCGAGGGAAGCACTGTGCGACCAGGCGCATGTCGTGGGTGGAGACGATGAGCGTCTGATCGAGGCCCTCGAGCAGCCGGATGAGTTCGCGCCGCCCGCGCGGGTCCAGGCCGGCGGACGGCTCATCGAACACGAGCACGCTCGGATCCATCGAGAGCACCGTGGCCAGCGCCACGCGCTTGCGCTGGCCCAGCGAGAGCCGGTGCGGGATGCGCCGCTCGAACCCGGCCATGCCGACCGCCGCGAGGGCCGCTTCGACCCGGTCGTGGATCTCGTCGGCGTCCATGCCCAGGTGGATCGGGCCGAAGGCCACGTCGTCGAACACCGTGGGACTGAACAGCTGGTCGTCGGGGTCCTGGAAGACGAGGCCGACCTCGGCCCGGATGCGCTTGATGCTCGCGCGATCGACCGCGACGCCACCGATCCGCACCGCGCCATGGCGGGGCGTGTGGATGCCGTTGAGATGGAGCATGAGCGTGCTCTTGCCCGCGCCGTTGGGGCCGACCAGGGCGACCTTCTCGCCGCGGGCGATGCGCAGGTCGATCCCGTGCAGGGCCTCGAACCCATCCGGGTAGGCGAAATGGACGTGTTCGAGTTCGACCCAGCGGGCGTCGATGTCGCCGTCATCCCGGGAAGCGCCCGATGGGGTCAGCGCCGGGGACGGCGCGGACGGGACCGTCACAGCCTGGGGCCCCAGGCGTGGGCCGCCACCTCGAACGCCACGAGCCCCACGAGGGCCGCAGCGAACCAGACGAGCGCGACCCGCGGGACCGGCGGCCCGGGCAGGTAGCGCAGCTCGCCATCGAACCCGCGTGCCTGCATCGCCGCGTACACGCGTTCGCTCCGTTCATAAGAGCGCAGGAACAGCGAGCCGACCATGGCTCCCGTGACGCCGGCGCGCCAGCGCACGGACCCGCCCGCGCCCTTGATGCCACGATCGGCCGATCGGGCGGCCTTCGCCCGGTTCATGCGGCCCGCCTCGTCACCGATGACGCCCAGGTACCGATACATGAAGCTGATGATGGCGACCATGACCCGCGGGAGCCGCAGTTCGCGCAGGCCGTCGACGAGGTCGTGGAACGGGGTCGTGAACGCGAGCAGCAGGGCCGCCTGGACGCTGATCCAGCTCTTGAGCGCGATCGTCGTGAAGGTTCGCAGACCCTCCTCGCTGATCCCGAGCGTGAGCGGACCAAGGTCGATGATCGCGAGGTACGGTTCGCCGCGCGTGAAGACCAGGGGGAGCGCCGCGAGCATGAAGGGCAGAGCGAAGAAGGCGCCGCGCGCCGTCCGCATCGGGCCCAGGTGCGCCGACCACGACAGGACCACGATGAGCAGCCACGCGATCGCCAGCGCGACGTACGAGCCGACCGGCAAGAGGCTGACCGCCAGCACGAAGGCGACGGTCAGCAGGAACTTCAGTCGCGCATCAGCAGCGTGCAGCCAGCTGGGGCGGTGGACGTA
Source organism: uncultured Anaerolineaceae bacterium (assembly GCA_964451745.1). GTDB lineage: Bacteria > Chloroflexota > Limnocylindria > Limnocylindrales > CSP1-4 > SPCO01. Next base: position 4,330 of record CAYVJP010000013.1, read on the forward strand.
GCGGTCGAGATCCAGGGGGTGGCCGCGCCGGTCAGGCCTGGGTCCGACGCCGCAGGACGCGCCCGAGGCCGACCATCACGAGGAAGACGATCGCGACGCCGATCAGGCCGGCGAGGACCGTCGAGATGACCGGATCGTCCACGCCCGGGATGGTGTAGTCCGGGATGATCGAGACGAGGGCATCCTGGGCGGTCGCGATGAACCCCTTGTCCTCCGCGACGGCCTCGAGGCCATCCGGGTCAGGCGATGCCAGCGGCGCGAGGATGACCACGACGAGCGCGGCGATCCCCAGCCCGACGGCCCACCAGTAGCGCTTCAGGGACTCCATGGGTGACTCCTGTCCGTCAGGCGTGCGCGGGCGTCGGCGCGAGGCCGGCGTCGCGGAGCTGGAAGAGATCGGCACGGGTCACCGCGATGAACCCGAGCGCGGCCATCGTGATCAGGGCCTCCCCGATCCCGATGATCGCGTGCGTGCCGAGCATCGCCGCCAGCGTGATCTCGAGCGGCGCCGTCCCGGACAGGGCGAGCTCGACCGCCATGGCCCCGGATGCGACCACGACCGACAGCCACGCGGCGATCCCGGCGGCCGGGATCCGCGCCCGCTTCTCGCCACCCAGCACCCGGCAGAGCGAGCGGTAGACGGCGTAGCCGCCGAGGGTGCCGATGACACCCATGTTGAAGATGTTCGCACCGAGGACGACGAGGCCGCCGTCCTGGAAGACGAGCGCCTGGACGGCCACCACGCAGGCCATGACGAGGGTCCCCGCCCACGGTCCCAACAGCACGGCCGCGAGCACGCCGCCGAGCAGGTGGCCGGAGCTGCCGCCAGGGATCTGGAAGTTGAACATCTGGGCCGCGAAGATGAACGCCGCCATGACGCCGAGCAGTGGCACCGCCCGCTCGTCCAGGGTCCGGTTCGTCTCGCGGACGGCGATCGCCAGCACGACGATCGTGATCGCCCACATCACCAGCGCGATCGGGACGGTCAGGAATCCGTCCGGGGCGTGCAGCTGGAGCCCCTCCGCGGCGCTCCCCCCGCGGGCCGTGATCGATGCGATGGCGTGCATGGGACCGTCTATCTCCGTTCGCGGGCGCTGGGGACCATCGTACGGGCTTGGCCGCGGTATCGCAACCTGTTGCATCTGCGGGTGGTCGCACCCGTCACCCTATACTTCGCGCGATGTCCCTCTCCGGATCGCCTGAACGCTCGGCACCTACGCGAACGGCCAGCACGTCGGCCGCCTGGGCCGGGATCCCTGACCGCCTCCGCGCGCGTGGACTGCGCTGGACGCCGCAGCGGCGGATCCTCGTGGAGGTCCTGTCCCGGACCGATGGGCACGTCACCGGAGCGGAACTCGTGGAGCGCTGCCGGGAGCTTGACCCGGGCACGATCCCGTCCACCGTGTATCGGACGCTCGATGTGCTCGAGGAGCTCGGCGTCCTGAGTCACTCGCACGGCGTGGACGGGCGCGAGGAATTCCATGTGCTGCCAGAGGCCGAGCACGGCCACCTCTACTGCCGCGAGTGTGGCGGCGAGTGGGATCTGGACAGCGCCGATCCGGCGGTGGCGGCCGCGCTGGAGGCATTCGAGGCCCGCCGCGGCTTCGCCGTGGACATCTCGCATCTCACGCTGATCGGCCGATGCTCCGCCTGCCGGCACGCCGACGTCCCGATCTGACGCCGCGTGGCCATCCTCCCCATCGTCCAGCTGGGCGACCCGATCCTGCGCACGCCGGCGGTCACCGTTCGACGGTTCGATCGGACGCTCGGCCGCCTGCTCGACGACATGACCGAGACCATGCGCGACGCACCGGGCGTCGGCCTGGCCGCCAATCAGATCGGACGCCCCGAACGCGTCTGCGTCATCGAGATCGACGGCCGGCACATCGAGCTCGTGAACCCCGTCATGGTCCGGACCGATGGCACCCAGAGCGACCTCGAAGGCTGCCTGTCCGTCGCCGGCTTCTATGCCCCCACGACGCGGGCACAGCGTGCGGTCGTGACCGGCTTCGACCGGCGGGGACGACCGGTGCGCGTGTCCGGACACGGATTCCTGGCCCGGGCCCTGCAGCACGAGCTGGATCATCTCGATGGCCGCATCTACGTCGACCATCTCGACTCCCTCGACGATCTGCGCCGCGTCGGGGACGACGGCGACCTGGAGGAGCGGTGACCGCCCGCGGGGATCGGGCCGGGAAGCCCGCCGAGGATGGGCCGAACGGCTCTGCGCCCGTCCCGCGCGCGACGGCGTCAATGGGAGCGGAGCGGTCGATGGCCGTCACTCGTCCGCTGGATCGGCGCGCTCCAGGCACGGAGGCCTGATGTCGGTCGTCGCCGTCGAGACGTTCTTCGGGATCCTCGCGCTCGTGGGCATGGTGCTCGTGGGTGGCGCGGCGCTCCTGCGCCTGGCCGCGGTCGGCTCCGTCTCGGCGCGACGCGCGTACGAGCGGGTCGTGGCCGCGGTAGGCCCCAGCGCCTACGGGCTGGCCTGGTTCGTGGCCCTCCTGGCAACGACCGGAAGCCTGTACTTCTCCGAGGTCGCCGGCTTCGAGCCGTGCCGACTGTGCTGGTACCAGCGGATCGCGATGTACCCGCTCGTGATCATCCTCGCCATCGCCGCAGCGCGGCGGGAGCGCGCCGGCGCCCTCTACGCCGCAGCACTCGCCGGCATCGGCGCGCTCGTCTCGACCTATCACGTGCTCCTCGAATGGTTCCCGTCCCTCGATTCCGGCGCCTGCTCGGCGACCACGCCGTGCACGCTCGTCTGGTTCCGCGTCTTCGGGTTCATCAGCCTCCCGACGCTCGCGTTGACCGCCTTCGCCCTGATCCTGACCCTGATGGCGATCCGCCTGGCCTGGCCGGGCGACCGCCCCGACGAGGCCGACGCCGATGACGGGTCGGACCGTGACGACGCAACCACCCGGAGGCCCGCATGACCCGTTCCCGACAATCCCGCCGCGAGGCAGCGCGCGCCCGCGAGCGATCGTCCTCCTCGTCGAGGTACCTGCTGCCGATCCTGGGCGGCGGGCTGATCCTCGTGGCCGCCGTGGCCGCCATCGTGCTCACGAGCGGGTCGGGGGACGGCGGCGCGGCGTCCACCGCGCCCCCGTCGACGTCGTCCGGTCCGGTCGCGTCGGAGGGGGCGCCGGTCATCAGCGGGGCGTCGCTGCCGCTCTTCGAGACGACGGCCGGCGACGCGGCGATCGGCCAGGCCGTTCCGACGGTCGAGGGGACCGATTTCGACGGACAGCCGGTCGCCATCGAGGCCAACGGACGCCCCAAGGTCATCCTGTTCCTCGCCCACTGGTGCAGTCACTGCCAGGCAGAGGTGCCGCTTGTCCAGCAGTGGCTCGATGCCGGCGAGGCGCCCGCGGACGTGGATCTGATCTCGGTCGCGACCTCGATCGATCCGGCGCTGCCGAACTATCCGCCCGAGGCGTGGCTGGAGCGCGAGGGCTGGACGATGCCGGTCATCGTGGACCGCGGCGGCACGGTGGCGACGGCGTACGGCCTGTCCGCGTTCCCGTTCTGGGTCTTCGTCGGCGCCGATGGCAACGTCACGGGCCGACTGACCGGCGAGCTCCCGATCGCGGACCTCGAGACGATCATCGACGCGCTCCCGCGATAGGGCCCATCCGAACGGGGCTGTCCGGCGAACCTTCGGCATGACCACGGGAACGGTGATCGAGGACGTCTGGGACTACCCGCGCCCGCCGCGTGTCGAGGCGGTGACCGAGCGCATCCGAGTCGTCGTCGGCGGTGTGACCATCGCCGACTCGGAGCGCGCCGTGCGCGTCCTCGAGACCAGCCACCCACCCACCTATTACGTGCCGCCGGGGGATGTCCGGCTGGACCTGCTGACACCGGGTGACCGGACATCGGTCTGCGAGTGGAAGGGCCGCGCGACCTACCACAGCCTCAGGATCGGGGATCGGACGATCCGGGATGTCGCGTGGTCGTACGAACGGCCGCAGCCGGGTTTCGAGGCGATCGCATCGTTCCTGGCGTTCTACCCGGACCGGGTGGACGAGGCGTTGGTCGGCGAGGAGCGGGCGGTCGCCCAGGAGGGCGGGTTCTACGGCGGCTGGATCACCAGCCGCGTTCGTGGGCCGTTCAAGGGCGCCCCGGGCACGCTCGGCTGGTAGGACATCGGATCGGCCTGCGCGCCGCCGGTCCCATCCCGGGTCCAGGCCAGGGCATCGCATCCCGATCGCCCGCGCCGATCACCGGGTGGTCGAACGGACCGGGCAACCGCCGACGAACCGCCGACCAGCCGCCGCCGGACGTCTTCCACGGTCGATTCGGTCGCCGGACGATCCGCCTGACCGGCGCACGGACGGCGATCGGTCGCCGGGCACGGTTCGCGCGGTTCGCCGGTCCGTTGGATCGTGGGGTGATCGACGTCGAGCGGCAGGCCTACGCGCCGCCGGTCGGCACGCCGACGATGTTGAACCCGCCGTCGACGTAGTGGATCTCGCCGGTGACCGCGCTCGAGAGGTCGGAGGCGAGGTAGACCGCGCTACGGCCGACGTCCTCGATCGTGATGTTCGTGCGCAGCGGGGCGACCTCGTCGAAGCCGCCGTAGAGCTGCTTGAACCCGGCGATCCCGCTCGCCGCCAGCGTCCGGACCGGTCCGGCGCTGATCGCGTTGACCCGCACGCCCGCCGGCCCCAGGTCCGCCGCCAGATAGCGCACCGAGGCTTCGAGGGCCGCCTTCGCGACGCCCATGACGTTGTAGTTCGCCACGACCTTCTCCGAGCCGTAGTAGGTCAGGGTCAGCACGGAGGACCCGGCTCGCAGGAGCGGGCGCGCCTCGCGGCAGAGCGCCACCAGCGAGTAGGCGGACACATCCATCGCCAGGGCGAACCCATCGCGCGACGTGTCGGCGAACCCGCCGGAGAGGTCCTCGCGCTTCGCGAACGCGAGCGCATGGACGAGGATGTCGAGGTGGTCGTGCCGCTCTCGCCACGCCGTGAAGACGCGCGCGATGTCGGCATCGGACTGGACGTCGCACGGCTCCACGAACGTGGACCCCAGCTGCGCGGCCAGCGGACGCACCCGCTTGTCGATGAGGCTCTCGACCGACGAGAAGCCGACCTCGGCGCCCTCGGCGTGGAGCGCGTGGGCGATCCCCCACGCGATCGAGTGGTCGTTGGCGACACCGAAGATCAGCGCGTTCTTGCCGTCGAGCAGGCCCATCCGTGCACCTCAGCATCGATCGCCGCGCGACGCGGCCAGTCGGCAGCCTACCATCGGGCCGATGCCACCGACCGACACCCACGCACTCCGCGCGGCCCTCGCCAGGATCGAGGCCTTCGTCCTCGACGCCGATGGCGTGATCATCCTCAAGGGTGAGCCCCTGCCGGGTGCCGTCGAGGCGCTCGCGCGGCTCGATGCCCGGGGCACGCCGTATCGGGTCGTGACCAACTTCTCGCTCGCCCATCGATCGTCGCTCGCCGCGGCGTTCTCGGCGCGCGGGACGACCGTCGATCCCGAGCGACTGATCACCGCCGCCTCCGCAGCCGCCGCGCACACCGCCACCCAGTTCGCCGGGCGCCCCATCTACGTCGTCGCCGCGCCCGACGCGATGCGCGAGTTCGAGGGCCAGCAAGTGATCGACCACGACGGCGCCGCTGCAGCCGCGACGACCCCGGACCTGGGTGGGATCTCGGCCGTCGTGATCGGCGACGGGGGCGATGACCTCTCGTGGCGCAATCTCGGCACGGCATTCCGGCTGATCCGTGGCGGCGCCGCGTTCCTGGCCATGCATCGCAACCCGTGGTGGTTCACCCCGTCGGGCCCGGCGCTGGACGCGGGCGCTGCGGTGGCCGGTCTCGAGTACGCGACGGGCCGCCGCGCGACGGTCCTCGGGAAGCCGTCGCCCGAGGTCTTCCGACAGGCGCTCGCCGGCCTCCGGCGCGACCTGGGGCGCCGGGTCGGCGCGTCCTCGGTCGCGATGGTGGGTGACGACCCGGACGCCGACGTGCGCGCGGCCCAGCGCGTGGGACTCACCGGCGTCCTCGTCCTGACCGGCAAGACGACGACGGCCCACGTGGAGGCATCGACCCTCGGTCGCGGTCGACGACCGCCGGACGTCATCGCGGCATCGCTGGCGGACGTCGTCGCCGCGCTAGACTGACCGCAACGTTCCCGCGCCCACATCGCGCGTGACCCATGACCCGACCCGACCCGCCACGAGGGACCCTGCCATGACGTCCGAGGCCAAGCCGCGCATCAAGATCACCTACGCCACCCTCCGGGCCGACAACGAGGAGCTCCACCAGGGCTTCGAGGAAGCCGTCGAGCGGGTTCGGGCCGGCCTGGGCGCCCACCACCGCAACTACGTCGACGGGGCATGGCGCGATGGCGCCGGGACGTTCGAGGTCCGCTCGCCGATCGATCGCGACCTGGTCCTGGGCACGTTCGCGACCGGGACCGCGGGCGACGTCGATGAGGCGGTCGCTGCGGCTCGGGCGGCGCAGCCGGCGTGGGCGGCGATGCCGTGGCGCGAGCGCCTGGCCATCGTCCGCCGCGCGGCCGAGCTCATCAGCGATCGCCTGATGGACGAATCGGCGCTCATGAGCTTCGAGGTCGGGAAGAACCGGATCGAGGCGCTCGGCGAGGTGGAGGAATCCGCCGACCTCATCCGCTACTACGCCCAGACGATGGAGGACAACGCGGGCTACGACCACCCGCTCGACAACCTGGGCGATGCGGCGGTGCACACCCGGTCCATCCTGCGACCGCACGGCGTGTTTGCGGTCGTAAGCCCGTTCAACTTCCCGATGGCGCTGGCCGCCGGCCCCACGAGCGCCGCGCTGCTGGCCGGCAACACGGTCGGCGTTAAGCCCTCGTCGGCGGCCCCGCTGCGCGCGGTGAAACTGATGGAGGCGTACATCGATGCCGGCGTCCCGGCCGGCGTCGTCAACATGGTCATGGGTCCGGGGGAATCGGTGGGCCAGGCGCTCCAGGAACACCCCGGCGTGGATGGGATCGTCTTCACCGGCTCCTACGACGTCGGGATGAAGCTCTTCCACAGCTTCTCGACCCTGTGGCCGCGCCCGTGCATCGTCGAGATGGGCGGCAAGAACCCGGCGATCGTCGCGCGCAGCGCGGATCTCGACGAGGCCGCCGAAGGCATCATGCGCGCGGCGTTCGGATTCGGTGGACAGAAGTGCTCCGCCAACAGCCGCGTCTACGTGGAGCGGCCCGTGCACGATGCCCTCGTCGCCAAGCTGGTCGAGAAGACCGAGGCCATCGTCATCGGCGACCCCCTGGTCCGGGCGAACTGGCTCGGCCCGATCATCGATCAGCGGGCGGTCGACCGCCACCAGGCGGCCGTGGCCGACGCCCGCCGCGACGGCACCGTCTTCACCGGCGGCGAGCACCTGACCGATGGCGCGCTCGCGCGCGGGTTCTACGTCGAGCCGACGGTCGTGGGCGGACTGCCCGCGGATCACCGCCTGTTCCGCGACGAGCTGTTCGCGCCGTTCACCGCGGTCCACGCCGTGGACTCGCTCGACGAGGCGTTGACGCTCGCCAACGACTCGGTGTACGGGCTGACCGCCGGCGTCTACAGCGAGGATCCCGCGGAAGTCCAGACCTTCCTCGACCGGATCCAGGCGGGCGTCCTCTATGTCAACCGTCGCGCGGGTGCGACGACGGGGGCCTGGCCGGGCGTGCAGGCCTTCGGTGGCTGGAAGGGGAGTGGCTCCACCGGCAAGGCGGGCCTCTCGATGTACTACGTCGCGCAGTTCATGCGGGAGCAGAGCCACACCGTCGTCGACTGACGCTGGCGCGGCGCGCCGGCGGCGGGCCCGCGCCGGGCGTGCCGGCGCGAGGGGCTGATCGTGTCCGACGGTCCTCGTGCCGATGATCGCCTGACGCTCGTGCGTCCGGGCTCGCTTGGCGCGGCTGACGCGTCAAATGCCCGCCTGCGGAGCATTCGGCGAGCGCTGACAGGCTGATCGAACCAGATTGACGTCAGTCGCCCGCAGTGTGGGCATTTGGCGCGCATTCGGCCGCAAATCGGCGCAAAGCTCCCGGAGCCCACGCCTAACGCCCCAGGGGCGGGCATCTGACGCGGGTCGCAGACGTCGTCACGCTCGGGAACCCCGTCGTCGACCGCGGTGTACGGATGACACCAACGTCGATCCTGGAGGTATCAACATGCGCCGACACGCCGCGATCCTGGCCCGCCTTGCGCTGTTCACGCTGCTCGCCGGGGCCGCGCTGGGCGTCCCGACCGCGGCCGTGGCCGGCGGCGGCTGTCACGTGGACAACGGCTCGGTGCACACGGAAGGTGCCGCCACCGTCGTCCGGATGGACGTGTGCGACTTCGCCCCGACGGTGAGCCGGGTCCCGGTGGGGACGGAGGTCCGGTTCCTCAACACGGACCAGATGCCGCACATCGTGATCGGTCGGCGCCTGACGTGGGCCAGTGCCGCGCTGGCGCCGGGTGACGAGTTCGTCCAGCGGTTCGATGCCGCCGGTACGTACCCGTACATGTGCTCGTTCCACGCAGGGATGGTCGGGGCGATCGTCGTGGGCGATGCCGCCGAGGCCGTCGCACCCTCGCTGGAGGCGAGCCTCGTGGCGGCCACGACGACGGGCGATCCCGATGACGGTCCGACGGTGGCGCTGCTCATCGGAGCGGGCGCGCTCATGGTGGGCGCAGGCCTGGGGATGGGCCTCGTCCTGGGTCGGCGCCGCAGCGCCGCCACGCCCGACTAGAGGGTCGCCACCCGGTCGCGGCCCGCCCGCTTCGCCGCGAGGAGCGCGGAGTCGGCAGCACGGAACAGATCCCGGCCGTCCAGCTCGTCGCCCAGGAGCGTCGCGACGCCCGCGGACACCGTGACCTGGACGCCGGTCGCATCGGTCCCGGCCGGCGACGCGGCCGCGACGGCGGCCCGGATCCGTTCGGCCACCGCGACGGCTTCGGCCGTGTCCGCACCTGGCGCGATGACGACGAACTCCTCGCCGCCATAGCGCGCCACCGTGTCGCCCACCCGGACGGCTCCGGCCATCGCCCGGGCGACGCGGCGCAGGACGGCATCGCCCACCGCGTGGCCGTTGTCATTGTTCACCGCGGAGAAGCGATCGAGATCGAGGACGATGAGGCTCAGCGCGGTATCCGACCGGCGAGCCGTGGCGAACGCGGACTCGACGGCTTCATCGAAGTAGCGCCGATTGAGCAACCCGGTCAGCTGATCGCGCACGGCGGCGTCGCTGACCTCGGCGTGACGGTCGGCATTGCGCAGGGCGACGGCGACCTGGGTGACCAGCAGGTCCGCGATGCCGCGCTCCACCGGTCCGAACGCGGGGGCGCCCGCCGGGCGCACGGCGACGAGGACGGCGGCGACGTCACCGTCGATCCGGATCGGCAGAGCGACCGTGGAGCGACCCCCCGGATCGACCGACATGACGAGCTCGCCGGTGGCGATGGCTTCGGCCGCCGCCGCATCGTCGGGACCCAGGGTCCGACCGGCCATCTCGCCCGGCGGCGTCTCGTGCTCGACGATGAACGCATCCGCTTCACCACGGCCGGCGATGAGGACGTGTTCAGCGGCGAGGAGATCGCTTGCCGCGTCGACGACGGCGCGCGCCGTCCGGCCGCGGTCGAGATCGCTGACCAGGCCGCGCGACACGTCAAGGACGCGACCGATGGCATGGAGCCGTTCGCGTCGCTCCTCGTCGAGTTGCGCGGATCGCAGTGACGCGGCGATCGATCGCGCCAGCAGTTCCGCGAGGGCGACGTGCGACGTGGTCATCGGGTGGGCGAGCGTGCCCTCGAAGTTCACGACGCCCAGGAGCTCCCCGTCGTGGACGATGGGGGCCGCGATCTCGCTCCGGACGTCATCGCGCGCCGCGCGATAGTCGGGGTCCTTGAGGACGTTGGGGACGAACTGGGTCGTCAGGGTCGAGGCGGCGCGCCCGATGACCCCGAGTCCGATCTCGATGACGTGGAACGGGCTGTGGTAACCGGCCACGCCGACCATCGTCAGCCGGCCGTCGGCGATCGGGACGTACAGGGAGACCAGCGTGATCTGGAACTCGCGCGCGACATCCTCGACGACCGATTGAGCGACATCGCGCAGCGGTCGCGAGCCGTCGAAGTTGCGGTCGATGCGTTCGAGGGTCTCCAGCGCATCCACCCGCGCTCGACTCCGCGCCGCCATCCGCATCGCGCGGCGCTCGGCCTCGGCGGCGACGCGCACGACGAGGAACATCCCGGTCGCGGCGAAGAACACGACCAGGGAGGTCAGGATGAACTCGTCGCGAACGACGTCGGCGCTCGGCATCTGGGTCACGAACTCGTGGCCGAGCCACGCCCCGAGCGTGATGCCCAGGGAGATCGCCAGGGCGATCGGGTAGCCGGGCGTGATCGCCGCGTACGACAGGGCCAGCCAGATGAGCGGCGACGCAGCGGGACGGTCGAGGGTGACGAGGTCGATGGGCCCGGCGCTGACGAGGGCGACGACCAGGACGGCCGGACCGACCAGGTGGCGGATGTAGCGCCGCGCCATGAACGCCTCAGCCCACGGAGACCAACCGACGGCGGTCGCCGCGACGGCGAGCGGTGGGATCAGGAGGATGGCCCGGTCGAAGGACGCGTCGGCGGGATCGAGGAGCTTGGCCAGGATTGCCAGGGCGGCCATCCCGGTCAGGGTCATGGCGGCCCAGCGCAACTCGGCGACGGCGCGGTCGCGGAGCCACAGCGATCGGGCGAAGCGGACCAGGAGTCGCGCAGGCGCGTCGGCGCGGACCGGGCGCCCGAAGGCACCGGTCACGTCCGGATCGACCCGCGCGCGGCCCATCGGAGACGACATCGCTCGAACCCTACGGCGTGCGGACCGCCCCGCAACTGACCCGACAGGACTATCCCGTACTACCCCATCCGACCCGGGTGGGCCGTCGGATATACTCGCTCCACTATCCACAGTGCATACGCTCTATGCATATCGTGGCCGAACGATGTCGTTGTCGAGGTGTCCCTTGTCGTCGTCCGCGTCGCGTCCCGCCGGGGATCGTCCCGTCCCGCATATCGTCACCGAGTTGCCCGGCCCCAAGGCCCGCGCCCACGTGGCGTTCGACGAGACGTGGACCTCACCGAGCCTCCCGCGTGCCTATCCGATCGTGCCGATCCGCGGGGAGGGGCTGACGGTCGAGGACATCGACGGCAATCTGTTCCTGGATTTCGCGGCGGGCATCGCAGTCAACTCGACGGGCCATGCGCACCCCCAGGTGGTCGCGGCCATCAAGGAGCAGGCCGCGGAGCTCATCCACTTCTCCGCGTCGGACTTCTATCTGCCCATCTACCCCGAGGTCTGCCGGCGGATCGCCGAGCTCTCCCCGATCGACGGTCGGACGCGGACGTACCTGGGCAACTCCGGCGCCGAGGTGGTGGAGGCCTCCATCAAGCTGGCCCGCTACGCCACCCACCGACCCTATGTGGTGGCGTTCCTGGGCGCGTTCCACGGCCGCACCTACGGTGCCGTCTCGCTCACGGCGTCAAAGGCGAAGTACCACGCCGGCTTCGGTCCGTTGCTCCCGGGCGTGTTCCATGCGCCCTATGGCCGAGTGGAGGACCTGCGCTGGTTCGACGAGGTCCTGTTCGACAAGCTCGCGCCGGCGAATGAGGTCGCCGCGATCATCGTGGAGCCCATCCAGGGCGAGGGCGGCTACGTGGTCCCCGAGGACGGTTTCCTTCAGGGCCTCCGCGACATCTGCGATCGCCACGGGATCCTGCTCATCGCCGACGAGATCCAGTCCGGCGCGGGCCGGACCGGGAAGATGTGGGCGGTGGACCACTGGGGCGTCAGACCGGACATCCTGCTGACCGCCAAGGGCATCGCCTCGGGCATGACCCTGGGCGCGATGGTGGCCCGCGCTGACCTCCTGGAGGCCTGGGGCCCCGGCGCGCATGGCTCCACCTACGGTGGCAACCCGGTCGCGTGCGCGGCGGCCCTCGCGACGATCGACCTGCTGGAAGGCGGCCTGATCGAGAACGCGGCCGTTCGGGGCGATCAGGCCCTGGCCGGCCTGCGCCCGCTCCTGGACCGCTACGACGGCCTGGTTCGTGACGTCCGCGGCAAGGGCCTGATGCTGGGCGTCGAGTTCGACACCGCCGAGCACGCCGAGGAAGTCCAGTGGGCGTGCTTCGAGCGCGGTCTCCTCGTGCTCGAATGCGGCAAGTCCAGCGTCCGGATGTCGCCCCCCTTGACCGTATCCGAGGCGGAGATGACGACCGCGCTGCGCATCTTCGCGGAAGCCGTCGAGGTCGTCGCCGGCCATGGCGCGGAAGTCCTCGCCGAGGTCACGGCCGCCCACGCCCTCCACGAGGTCGAGGCCGCCGGCTGACCGCGCGCTGCTCGCGCGCGGACGCTGCGGCGTCGGGATCCTGCATCCGTGACCAGCCCATCGAAGGTGGCGTCGATGCGCGACGCGATCGCGGCGCTCGTGCGCGACGGCGACACCGTCGCCATCGAGGGCTTCACCCACCTGATCGGCTTTGCGGCCGGTCACGAGATCATCCGCCAGCGACGCCGCGACCTGACCCTCGCGCGGCTCACGCCGGATGTCATCTACGACCAGATGATCGCCGGCGGCGTGGCGTCGAAGTTGGTCTTCTCGTGGCTGGGGAACCCCGGCGTGGGTGGTCTCGGGGCGATCCGCCGCCGCATCGAGGGGGAGATCCCCGACGAGCCCCTCGCCGTCGAGGAGTACAGCCACTTCGGCATGGTGGGGCGCTACACGGCGGGGGCCATGAACCTGCCGTTCTTCCCGCTGCGCTCCTACTTCGAGACCGATCTCCCGGTCGCGAACCCCCTGATCCGGCCCATCCAGTCGCCGTACGGTGACGGGACCGTGTACGCGGTCCCGCCGCTCAAGCCCGACGTGGCCATCGTGCATGCGCAGCGGGCCTCGGCCGGCGGCGACACGCAGGTCTGGGGTCTGCTCGGCTGTCAGAAGGAGGTCGCCTTCGCGGCGGATCGCGTGATCGTCGTGGTGGAGGAGCTGGTGGACGAAGCGGTCATCCGGGCCGACCCCAACCGGACCATCATCCCCGGGCTCATCGTGGACGCGGTGGTGGTGGAGCCGTGGGGCGCCCATCCCTCCTACGTGCAAGGCGCCTACGACCGCGACAACCGCTTCTACCTCGATTGGGACCCCATCACGCGCGATGAAGCGGCCGTCCAGGCCTGGCTGCGCGATTGGGTCTACGGGGTCGATGACCGGGCGGCGTACATGGAGAAGCTAGGCCCCGAGCGGATGGCCTCCCTGCGGCCGTCGGCACCCGCACCATCGGGCTCGGTGGACTACGGGGAGTACCGCTGATGGCCAGCGTGCTCTCCACCTCGGAGCCGCGGAACATCACGCGTTACGATCGCGGCCCGGGGACGTCGGGAGGCTTGTGGTTCGCGTCCTCCGGCGTCGAATGGCACGTCCCACGTTCCATCGGACGCCGGAACGGTTCGATCCATCCGTCGACGGACCGCCCGACCGCCGCTCGTCACCCGTCATGTTCCAGGGACCGTGGGCCGGCCCTGCCCGGATGCCGCCATCACCCGCGCCGGCACGCCCGATGACGAGCCCTTCAGCCCCGACCGACCTCGGCTTCAGCAAGTCCGAGATGATGATCGTGGCCGCGGCGCGGGCACTGGAGGGCCAGCGAGTCTGCTTCGTGGGCGTGGGCCTACCCAACATCGCGGTGAACCTGGCCCAGCGGACCGTCGCCCCGGACCTCGAGATGGTCTATGAAGCCGGCGTCTTCGGGGCGCGCCCGCAGCGCCTGCCGTTGAGCATCGGCGATCCGACGATCGTGACCGGCTCGACCGCCGTCGTGAGCATGCTGGAGCTGTTCGGCTACTACCTCCAGGGTGGCCGGGTGGACGTGGGATTCCTGGGCGCAGCCCAGATCGATCGCTTCGGCAACATCAATACGACTGTCATCGGCCCGTACGACCGGCCCACCACGCGCCTGCCGGGATCGGGCGGCGCGTGCGAGATCGCCATCAACGCCCGCCAGGTGTTCGTGATCATGCGCCAGTCGCGACGCTCGTTCGTCGAGACCATCGACTTCCGCACGTCGCCGGGCAATCTCGGGGGAGCCGAACAGGCCGAGCGGATCCGGCGCGAGGGCGGCTGGCTGGGGCGGGGACCGTCGGTCGTCGTGACCGACCTCGGGATCTACCATTTCGACGAGAACGGCGAGATGCGCCTGGACTCCCTCCATCCGGGCGCGACCATCGAGGCGGTGCGCGAGACCATCGGCTGGGAGATCGCCGTCGCGGCGGACCTTGGCGCGACCCCGCCGCCCACCTCCGAGGAGCTGCGCCTCGTGCGCGAGGAGCTGGACCCCGGCGGCGTCTACACGAAGTAGGGCGCCGCGGGCGTACCACCGGCCCGGCACGACCCGGACCGTCGGCCGGGGGTCGGCAGGCCGGGCAGGCCGCAGGCTTCGCCGTCATGGATGGAGCCGCCGCGCGACCGCTCGCGCCCGACCGGATGGTCATCCGCTATCTCGACGGGACCACGACCGCCTCGCCGGTCGCGACAGGACTGCGCCTGCTCCGTCGCGAGCCCGTTTCGACGTCCCGCCTGCTCGCCGCGCTCTCCACGGCCCTCGACCTGACCGAGGGACAACTCCCCGGTCACGCCTTGCGCACCACGTACCTCGCGATGCGCGTGGCCGATGCGCTCCGGGTCCCTGTAACGGACCGCGGCACGCTCTTCTACGCGAGCTTCCTCAAGGATGCGGGTTGCTCATCGAACGCGGCCGCCGTCACGAGCATCTTCGGCACGGACGACATCCTCGTGAAGGGCCGCCAGGCGACACTGGAACGCTCCACCCTGGCGTACGCGGCGTTCGCGATCCGCAGCCTGCCCTCCACGGAGCCACTCCCGCTGCGACTCCGGCGGCTCATCCGGATCGGCCTGTCCGGAGCGCGTGAGCGCCGGGCCGTGGAGCAGGTGCGCTGCGAGCGCGGGGCGGCGATCGCCCGCAAGGCGGGGTTCGGCGACGCGGTGGGTGCCGCGATCCACGACGTGCACGAGCTGTGGGACGGTCAGGGGCATCCTCGCGGACTCGCCGGCACCGCGATCGACCGGCACGCCCGGATCATCGCGGCCAGCGCCGCGCTCGACCTGTTCTCGTCGGTCCGCAGCCGCTCCGAGGCCCTCGCCGTCCTGGCCGCCCGTCGAACGACCTGGTACGACCCCGACGTGGTGGACGCCCTTCTCGAGGCTGCCGCGGATGGGGTGCTCGACGACCTCGCCCAGCCCGACCTCGTGGGGCGGACCATGGATCTGGAGCCGCCGCCGGACACCGACGCCAGCGCGGAGGTCGATATCGATCGCCTCGCGTCGGCGTTCGCCGACGTCGTCGATGCCAAGAGCCCGTACACCGGCTCGCACTCGCAGCGCGTGGCCTCGATCGCGGGACGCATCGCTTGGCGACTCGGCCTTCCGGACGGGGATGTGGTCGATGTCCGGCGCGCCGGTCTGCTCCACGATCTGGGCAAGCTCGGCGTGCCCAACACGATCCTCGACAAGCCCGCGCGCCTCGAGCCGGGCGAGTTCGAGGTCATCAAGCGGCATCCGGAACTGACCATGCGCATCCTCCGGCCCGTCCCGACCTTCGCCGCGGTCGCCGAGATCGCCGCCTGCCATCACGAACGCCTCGACGGGCTGGGCTACTTCCGCGGCCTGACCGAACCCGAGCTGGGCCTTGGGGCGCGCATCGTCGCGGTCGCCGACGTCTTCGAGGCGCTCACGGCCGACCGGCCGTATCGCGCCGCGCTGCCGATCGAGACGGCGCTGGCCATCCTGCGCGAGGAGGCCGGCGACCACCTCGCCGCGGATGTGATCGACGCGCTGGTCGCGACGCTCGACTGACCTCAGGCGGCCCCGCGCACGACGACGACGGGACAGGGGGCGTGGCGCACCACGTGGTCGGAGACGCTCCCGTACAGCGATCGGTTGACGCCATGGCGTCCGTGCGTCCCGAGGACGATGAGGTCGGCATGTTCCGCCCCGGCGGCGTCCACGATCGCTTCGCCCGGGTCGCCTTCCCAGACCAGGAAGGCCGTCGGCACGCCCAGCTCCTGGGCGCGGGCGACGAGTGCCTGGGCCGCGGTCTCCCGCTCGTCCCGCACCTGGTCCACGCGCGCCCGGAAGCGACCGCCGGGAAGCCGCAGTGTTCCGGGATCGATGACGCTGACGGCGATGAGCCGCGCCCCGAGGCCCGCCGCCAGTCGCAGGGCCTCGGTCTCGGCCGGGGTCGAGGTCGTCGAGAGGTCGGTCGCGAGCAGCACGGCCGCGAACGGCTCCGGAGTCGTCATGCGCGGCATCATGGCCACCCCGCCGCTTGCCACCCAGTGACCAGTGGCCCTCTGTCGCGTGCCGAGAGTCACCTCGGCGGCTTGCCGCGCGCGGTACGCTCGGGTCTGCATGCGCCCCGTCCCGCGAACCGACGCCGCCGATCCCGACGTCGCGCACGACGTCGCGACCGGACTCGCCCTCGAGACGCTCGAGGCGCTCGATGCCGCGACGCTCGCCATCACCGAGGTCCTGGACCTGGAGGCGGTCCTGCAGCTCATCGTGGACCGGGTCTGCCGGCTCGTCGACGCCCGGTACGCGGCGCTCGGGCTCGCCGACAGCGCGGGCCGGATCGAGCGCTTCATCACCGCCGGGCTGACCGACGAGCAACGCGCCGCGATCGGTCCGATCCCGCAGGGGCACGGGTTGCTCGGGCTGATCATCCGTGAGGGGCATGCCTACCGGATCCCCGACATCGCCGCCCATCCGGACTCCGTCGGGTTCCCGCCGAATCACCCACCGATGCGCTCGCTCCTGGGCGTGCCCATCAACCTCAGCGGACGTCCCGTCGGCAACCTGTATCTGACCGACAAGCAGGGAGCGACGGAGTTCAGCCCCACCGACCAGCGGATCGTGGAGCTCTTCGCCCGCCACGCCGGGATCGCGATCGAGAACGCGCGGCTCCATACGCGGCTGGCGGCGCTGCGGGTCGTGGCCGAGCGCGAGCGCATCGGGCGCGATCTGCACGATGGGGTCATCCAGGGCCTGTACGCGATCAGCCTGGCGCTCGAGGACGGCGAGGCCTTGATCGCCGAGCGTCCGGACGAGGCACGGGCGCGCATCGATCGCGCCATCGACGGCATCCACAAGTCGATCGCCGATATCCGTGAGTTCATCATGGGCCTGCGCCCCGGGCTCGCCGGTGACGACCTCGCCCATGGTCTGGTGGCGCTCGCGGACGAGCTGCGGCTCAGCAGCACGATCCACGTCGAGACCGAGCCCGTGGATCCCGACGACCTCGCCCACCTCGATCCGGCGGCCCGTGGCGAGCTCCTGCATCTCGTCCGGGAGGCCTTCAGCAACATCGCCCGGCATTCCCGCGCGACCCAGGCGACCCTGGCCGTCCGAACGACGGCCGATGAGGTCACCATCGAGATCACCGACAACGGCGTGGGATTCGACCCGGCGGGGATCGCGTCGGGACGGCATCATGGTCTCAGCAATCTTCGCGAGCGGGCGATCGCGGCTGGCGGACGTCTCGAGATCGACAGCCGACGAGGCGCCGGCACGCGGCTCATCGTCCATATCCCCGTTCGGACCGAGGCCCAGACAACGTGACCGAATCGACCCCGCCCCCGGTGCTGCGCCTGCTTGTCGTCGATGACCACGAGGTCGTCCGTCAGGGCCTCGTGTCGCTGCTCGACCGACGCGAGGGGTTCCAGGTCGTCGCGGAAGCCGGGACGGTGGCTGAGGCCATCGAGACGGCCCGACGGTTCCAGCCCGACATCGTCGTCATGGACGTGCGCTTGCCCGACGGCTCGGGCGTAGAGGCCTGTCGCGAGATCCGCTCGGAACTGCCCGAGACGCGCGTCGTCATGCTGACCTCGTACCCGGACGAGGAGGCGGTGCTGTCCGCCATCGTCGCCGGGGCGTCGGGGTATCTGCTCAAGCAGATCCGCGCCCGCGACCTGATGGCCGCCCTCGAGACCGTCGGTCGCGGCGGCTCGCTCCTGGACCCGGCCGTCACCGAGAAGGTGCTCGAACGGATCCGCCGCATCGCCACGGGCGGGCAGTCGGATGAACTGGCGGCGCTCACCGCCCAGGAGCAGCGGATCCTCCTGCTGGTCGCCGAGGGTAAGACCAACAAGGAGATCGCCGCCGAGATCTTCCTCTCGGACAAGACGGTCAAGAACTACGTGAGCTCGATCCTCTCCAAGCTGAACCTGGAGCGGCGGGCGCAGGCGGCGGCATTCGTGGCCAAGCATCGCCTGGACGGGGGCGCCAGCCACTGAACCACGGCCGCCGCGCGGGCCCCGCGGGCGGTCAACCCTTGGCGAAGACGACCAGGAACTCGAGCGCGCCCTCG
>CAYVJP010000014.1:0-5553 GCA_964451745.1 uncultured Anaerolineaceae bacterium
ACCTGGGGCTCGCGGACCCGAAGCGACTCGGCGTCATGGGCCTCAGTTACGGCGGGTTCATGGTCAACTGGCTGGTCGGGACCACGGACCGGTTCGCGGCGGCGGTATCCGAGAACGGCGTGACCAACCAGATCTCCGATTGGGCCAACTCCGACAGCGGCCCCGAGTACGACCGGGCGTCGCTCCTAGGCGATCCGTTCACGCCCGAAGGGATCGACAAGCTCTGGAAGCAATCGCCGCTGCGGAACGTCGCCAACGTGCGCACGCCGCTGTTGATGCTCCAGGCCGAATCCGACCTGCGCTGCCCGCCGTACGACAACGAGCAGTTCTTCATCGCCCTGCGCCACTTGCGCCGGACCGTGGAGTTCGTGCTCTACCCCGAATCGGACCACGTGTACGGCTCATCGGGCCGCCCCGACCGCCGCATCGATCGCAACGAGCGGATCATCGCCTGGTTCGACCGGTACCTCCGGGCTTGAGACCGCAGCGACTTCGGTCGTTGCGCGCGGCCGCGGCGCGCGCCAGCATGACCGCGATGACCCATGGCGCGATCCTTGCCGCCGCCCTCGCGCTGTCACTGCTCGCCGCGCCCGGCGCGGCCCCCGCGGCCGCGGCCGCCGACTTCCCCGCCGGGTTCGAGGGCTACCACACCTACGCGGAGATCGAGACCGTGACCGCGCAGGTCGCCGCCGACAACCCCACCATCGCCCGCCGGTTCTCGATCGGCAGGAGCCACCAGGGCCGCGAGCTGTGGGCGATGAAGATCTCCGACAACGTCGGCACGGACGAGGCCGAACCCGAGGTCCTCTTCGATGGCGGTCACCACGCCGATGAACCGATGGGCGTCGAGCTCGCGCTGCGGATCATGCACTGGCTCGTGGATGGCTACGGGTCGGATGCGCGGATCACCCGGATCGTGGACCGGCGCGAGATCTGGATCGTCTTCTCGATGAACCCCGACGGGGCGGCGTACGACATCAAGGACGGGAAGTTCCACTTCTGGCGCAAGAACCGCCAGCCGACGCCCGGCTCCTCGTCCATCGGGACGGACCTGAACCGCAACTACGGCTACCGGTGGGGCGGTGGCGGCCTGACGAGCAAGAACCCGCGGGCGATCACGTATCGCGGCCCCAAGGCGTTCTCGGCACCGGAGACGCGGGCCATGCGCGACTTCCTCGCCAGCCGCGTCGTGGGTGGCATCCAGCAGATCCGAACGCACATCACGTTCCACGAGTACGGGCGCCTGGTGATGTGGCCCTATGGCTACACCAAGACCGATGTCCCGAGCGACATGACCCGCGACGACCGGGCCGCGCTCGCGAAGATCGGCACGACGATGGCCGCGAGCAACGGCTACCGGCCGCAGCAGGCGAGCGACCTGTACATCACGTCCGGGACGACCCGCGACTATGCCTACGGGACGTATCGGATCTTTTCGTACACGTTCGAGCTCTCGGGGAAGGACTACACGGACGACGCCAGGATCGCCAGCGAGACCGGGCGCAACAAGGAGGCCGTCCTGTACCTCGCCGAGCGTGCCTGGTGTCCGCTCAGCGTGCTCGGCACGGCGACCACGGCGGCGCGCTGCGGCGCGTTCGATGACGACCTCGAGGTGGCGCGCGGCTGGACGGTGGACCCGGACGGCACGGACACCGCGCGGACCGCCGCATCCGGTCGATTCAGCCGGGCCAACCCGGCGAGCACGACCGCATCGGGCCCGAAGCAGCTGGGCACGACGCCATCGGGATCGAAGGCGATCGTGACGGGCGCCGCCGCGGGTGCGTCGTCCACGGCACACGACCTCGACGGCCGGACGACCATCCGATCACGAGCGATCGCCCTGCCGAGCGGGGCCGGCCAGCGACTCACCTTCCGGTACGTGTTCGCCCACAGCGCATCATCGACGACGGATGACGGTCTGCGCGCGATCATCGAGACCGCCGACGGGACCCGTACCACGATCTTCACGCGCCTGGGCCAGCCGGCCGACGTCGACGGCGCGTGGCGCTCGGTCGCGCTGGCGATGGACGCTTGGGCCGGCCAGACGGTGCGCATCCGCTTCGAGGCCGTGGAAGGCGGAGCGCCCAATCTGCTCGAGGTCGAGATCGACGACGTGCGGATCACGCGCCCGACGTGAGCGCCCGCGGCGCCGCCGCGATCAGTCGAAGTCGAAGATGCCGCGGCCGGCGCTGAACTGCAGGATCAGGCGGCAACGCTTGCAGATCATCAGGACCATCTTGTGACTGGTCATCCCCCAGCGCGAGTCCATGCGCCCCTGCTCGCGGTCGAATTCGGTGCCGCCGCAGACGGGACATGTCAACTGTGACTTGCGAGCGTCCTGCTCGGCCTGCTCCCACGTCATTCGGTGCCTCCTGTCTAGCCCAAGGTGATCTCGGATCGCGGGGTCGTGAGCTGGCGCGCGGCCGCCCGATGTCCGGCCAGGGCCGCCCGCTGGAGCGCCACCGCCGTGGATCGCCCGGCCGTCCGTGCCGCGAACCAACCGACGAGGAACCCGGCCGTGAACGCATCGCCGGCCCCGGTCGTGTCCGCCGCCGCCACGTGCCGCGTGGCGACCTCGAACCGCAACGGACGCCCACCGGTCGCGCCACGCGCCAGCACGGTCGCCCCCTTCGATCCGCGCTTGATGACCGCGGTCGGAGCGAACGCGAGCAGGCCGTCGGGACGGTACGACCCGAGCAGGGCCTCGGCCTCGGAGGCCGTGGCGAACAGCAGGTCCGGCGCGACCGATGTCATCAGGGCCTGCGCCGCGCGACGCCCATCGGCCAGCAACGGCCCGATCGACGACAGATCCGCGGTGATCAACGCGCCCGCGCCCCGTGCCAGCTCCACGGCCCGCCGCCCGGCTAGACCCAGCGGCTCGCCCAGAAGCGAGTAGGCCGGGACGTGGAGGGCGTCCAGCCCTGCGAACCACGATGCCCGCAGATCCGTCGGTCCCAGCAACAGGGCCGCGCCGCGGTCCTGGACGAACGAACGCTCCCCGTCCGACGTCACGAGGACACCGATCCGGCCCGTCCGCGCGCCTGCCATCCGCACGGCCCGGACCGTCACGCCGTCGCTGCGCAGGGCATCCACCAACGCCCGTCCGGTCGCGTCCCGCCCGACGGCGCAGACGAAGCTGGCGCGCGCCCCGAGCCGACCCAGCCATCGCGCGGTCGTCGCCGCCGAACCGCCCTGCGTCAACAGCACGTGACCGGGCACGTCCGTGCCGAGCTGGAGCGGTCGATCAGGCGCCAGCACCACATCGAGCACGAGGTCGCCGACGACGGCGATACGAGCGCGTCCGGCCAAGCGGCGCGGACGTCGGCGAGCGAGGGTGGGCATCGGACGTCGAGGATAGCGCGACCAGCCCACCTACAATGAGGCCCCACTCGTCGCCCTCGCACCCGGAGTCCATGCCGTGACCGCCGTGAAGCCCGACCTCGATCGCCTGGCCATCGACACCATCCGGACGCTGTCCATCGATGGCGTCCAGCAGGCGAACTCCGGGCATCCGGGCGCCCCGATGGGCGCCGCGGCGATGGCCTATACGCTCTGGACGCGGTTCCTGCGCCACGCGCCCACGCACCCCGACTGGCCCGATCGCGATCGCTTCGTCCTGTCCGCCGGACACGCATCGATGCTCCTGTACTCGCTCCTCCACCTCACGGGCTACGACGTCACGATGGACGACATCAAGTCGTTCCGGCAGTGGGGTTCGCGGACCCCGGGCCACCCGGAGCACGGCCTGACCCCGGGCGTCGAGGCGACCACCGGTCCGTTGGGCCAGGGCATCACGAACGCCATCGGGATGGCGATCGCGGAGCGCCGTCTGGCCCACGAGTTCAACCGCGAGGACCACGTCATCGTGGATCACTGGACGTACGTGATCGCGAGCGACGGCGACCTCCAGGAGGGCATCGCCTCGGAGGCCGCGAGCCTGGCCGGCCACCTGCGCCTGGGCAAGCTCGTCGTGCTCTATGACGACAACGGCATCCAGCTCGACGGCCCGACATCGATGGCGTGGTCCGAGGATCGGATCGCCCGATTCGATGCCTACGGCTGGCATACGCAGAGCGTCGATGACGGCAACGACATCGACGCCATCGAGGCGGCGATCGATCTCGCGCGCGCCGATGACCGGCCGAGCCTCATCGCCGTCCACACGCACATCGGGTTCGGGAGCCCGAACAAGCAGGACTCGCAGAAGGCGCACGGGGCGCCGCTCGGCCCCGACGAGGTCCGTCTCACCAAGGAGGCCTACGGCTGGGATCCCGACAAGACGTTCTACGTGCCGGACGATGCGCTCGCGGTCTTCCGCGCGGCCGTGGGCGCCGGCGAGGATCTGGTCGCCGATTGGGAGGCGCGCTTCGCCTCGTACCGGGACGCGCATCCGGATCTCGCCGGGGAGTTCCGCCGCCGCGTGTCGGGCGGGGGCCTCGCCGACGGGTGGGACGCCGAGCTCAAGGTCTACGAGACCGGCACCGAGGTGGCGACCCGCAACGCCTCGCAGGACGCGATCCAGGCGCTGGCCACGCGCGTGCCGGAGCTGTTCGGTGGCGCCGCGGACCTGTCCGAGTCCAATCTCACCGACATCAAGGGCGCCGCGAACTTCAGCGCCGACGAGCCGGGGCGGAACCTGCGGTTCGGGGTCCGCGAGCACGCGATGGGCGGCATCACCAACGGCATCGCCTACCACGGCGGATTCATCCCGTACGACGCCACGTTCCTGACCTTCAGCGACTACATGCGCGGGGCCGTGCGGCTCTCAGCGCTCGTCGGGCTCCACGTCATCCACGTCTGGACCCACGACTCCGTGGGCCTCGGCGAGGATGGACCGACGCATCAGCCCGTGGAGCACTACGCGGCGCTGCGGGCCATCCCGAACCTGTGGTTCGTGCGCCCGGGCGATGCCAATGAGACATCCGCCGCGTGGGCCCTGGCCGTGTCGCGTGGCGATGGGCCGGTCGCGCTCGCCCTCACCCGGCAGAAGCTGCCGACGCTGCCGGGCACCGCGGAGCTGGCCCGCGAGGGCGTGGCGCGGGGCGCGTACATCCTGCGCGAGGCGTCGGGGTCGGCCGGGCCGTCGCTGATCCTCATCGGGACTGGGTCGGAGCTGCAGCTCGCCTTCGCGGCGGCCGATACCCTGGAGGCCGATGGCATCCCGACCCGCGTGGTGTCACTCCCCTGCTGGGAGCGGTTCGACGCGCAGTCGGCCGAGTATCGGGAGCGCGTGTTGCCGGCAGCGGTCACCGCGCGGGTAAGCGTCGAGATCGGGGTGTCGTTCGGGTGGGAGCGCTGGGTCGGCGACGGCGGCGCGATCATCGGGCTCGATCACTTCGGCGCGTCGGCGCCGGCGGGCACGATCTTCGAGAAGTTCGGGTTCACCGCGGACCGGGTCGCCGATGTCGGGCGGCGCGTCGTGCGCGAGGGCCTGCGCGGCCGGATCCCCACCGTGGATGGCGGCCACTTCGGCCACCAGGGCCATCCGACGCTGGACGAGGGCGAGGCCGGGGTGGATCGCACGGGCGGGAGCGACCCAGGCCACAGCTGATC
>CAYVJP010000014.1:5653-22467 GCA_964451745.1 uncultured Anaerolineaceae bacterium
CGACGACCCGCACGTCCTCCAGCCGGACCACCTGCCCACCCCGTTCACGGCGGACGAGATCCGCATCGGGTGCCCGCCCGGCCGGACCGTGCGCTCGCTCGTCGTCCGACCTGATGCCGAACCGTTCGTCCGCGCGACCCGCTTCCTCGCCGGTGACGCGGCGGGCGGCGACCAGGAGACGTGGACCGAAGCTCCGGACGGCACGCCGCTGACCGAACCCGAGCGTGGCCGTTCGACCTGGCTCGACCTCCAGCGTCACGCCTCGATGCCGGCGTCGACGACGACCATCAACGACGAGCAGATCGAGATCCCCGCCGGGCGCTTCGACTGCCTGAAGTACGTGCGCCGGAACGACGACTCGATCAGCACGTTCTGGTTCGCCCGTGCGGCGCCGGGGATGCCACTGAAGTTCGAGGAACGAGCGATGGACGGCACCCTTCGCTTCTCGTCCACCGTGATCGAGAACAGCATCGGCTGACCCGCGACAAGGTCATCGGGCGGGCCGGGACCTTCGTCGGATGGCCCCTGAGCGCGGTGAGGGGTACGTTCGAGGCACCCCCAACGACGCCGCACAGGCAAGGATCAAGCGATGAGCCCCACGACGACCCAAGCGCCGGACCGCCAGCGCCGCGCGACCCGCGCGACCCGTGCACCGCGTGCGACTCCCCCGAAGCCCCGGATCGACCCCCTCGAGCTCGACGGCGACGCCGCCATCCACCTCGAAGAGTTGGTCATCAGCGACATCTCGGCCACGACCTTCGAGATGCCCGAGCAGACCGCCGTCGCGATCGAGTTGGTCGGTCCGCACCTGCGCGTGGCCGGCACGATGATGACCGGCTACCACCGGCGCCTGTCCGACTTCGTGAACAGCCACCTCGGTCTGCTCCACATCCGGAGCGCGACCGTCCTGCGACGCAACGGCGATGCGACCAAGGTGACCACGCCCGATATCTGGGCCAGCCCCACGGAAGTCACGCTCATCGCGCAGACGGACGAGGCCCAGCATGCCGCCGACTCGCAGTGGGACCTCGTGATCCCGAAGGTCGTCCACACCCTCGTCGTCGTGACGAGTGGCCACACGATGACCGGCAACGTGCACATCGCACCCGGCGCCGACCTGGCGATGTTCATCGAGTCCAGCGACCCGCAGTTCATCCCGATGACCGATGTGCGGACCCGCTCGCTCGCCGACCGACGGGTGATCGCGCGATACGGCTTCGCCCTGCTGAATCGGCGCCACGTCGTCGCCGCCACGGAGCTCCAGCCGGGGATGATCCCGGGTCGCACCGTCCTCTAGGGCGCACTTCCGGCGCGGACGATATCCTGCGTCGCGATGCGCTGCGTGATCGCCGGGGGACGATCGACGACCAGCGCATCGGGGGGATCGACCACGCAGGGCCCGACGCCCAGATCAGTCGGCTCTGCGGATGGTCGACGCACACCAGTCATGACCCGTCGCGACCGACCGCACCTTCGCCGATGACCTACCGGAAGGCGCGGTGGAGGAAGGCGGCCATCTGGCCGCGGGTCACGGTCGCAGTCGGGCAGTATCGACCGGGAGCACAGCCGGTCGTGATGCCGGCGAGGGCGATGCGGTCGATGTCGCGCTCGTGGGTGGTCCCGTCGTCGTCGCGGAAGTAGTCGGTCGAGGTCGCCGCCAGCTCCAGGGCGCGGGCGAGGAACGAGGCCATCTGGGCACGGCTCAGGGACGCGGTCGGGCAATAGCGGACGGGTCGGCAGCCGGTCGTGACGCCCGCCGCCGCCAGGCGATCGATCGACGCCTCGCCGGAGCGACCCTCGTCGTCGACGAAGAAGTCGGTCGCGGTGGGAGCGAGATCGAGCGCGCGGTCGAGGAAGACCGCCATCTGTTCGCGGGTGACCGGCGTGTCGGGGCAGTAGCGCGTCGGTGCGCATCCGGTGGTGAGGCCTTCCGCATACAGCCAGGCGATGTCGCCGGCGAACGGTGAGCCGCCGATGTCGGTGAACGGGGTGAGCGGCGTCGGCTGCGGAGTCGGCGTCGGGGCTGGTGTCGGGGTCGGGGCCGGGGTCGGGGTCGGGGTCGGCGCTGGCGTGGGCGTTGGCGTCGGGGCCGGGGTGGGCGTGGGGGTCGGTGTCGGCGTTGGGGTCGGCGCGGGTGGCGGCGTGCTGTTGGTGACCGAGGCGGCGGCGAATGCGGCCGCGTCGTTGCCCGCGACGTCCTGGATCCGATTGCCGATGCGGGCGTACGCGACGGTCACGGTGTCGCTGCTCAGGACCGGGCTGTTGAGGGTCAGGGTCACGGTCGAGCCGCTGATGACGATGTCGGTCACGGTCCGCGCCCCGCTCGTCGCGGACACGGTGAACGCGTTGTTGTTCGGCTCGGAGGCCGGATCGAGCGCCTCGTCGTAGTTGATCACCAGGGTCGAGCCGTTGACCGACTTGGCGCCCGCGACCGGCGGGGTCGTGTCGACCGGCGGTGGGCCGCCGCTGAAGATGTCGGCGAACCAGTACAGGCGGCTGCTGTCATTCGTGGCGAGGATGACGAGCCCGGACTCCGAGGTGACGTTCTGCTTGGTGCTGGTCACGTTATTGAGGTCGTCGTTGTCGGCGTCCAGGGCGACGACCGTCCCGGCGCCACCGGGGAACGAGATCGACGAGATCGGGCTCGTCTTCATGTTGATCGCGCCGCCGGAGCTGTCGTCGGTGAAGAAGACCCGAAGCAGGTTGTTCGCTTGGTCGATGACGACGATGGGTCGCGTCGGACCGGATCCCGATGCAACGGTGTGGTTCGACCAGGTGCCGTTGGCCTGTCGGACGAGGAGGGCGATGGCCGGGTCGTTGCTCTCGATGCTCGTCTTGACCGCGGCATAGACCCGGCCCGAAGCATCGGCCTTGAGGTTGATGTGGTCGTCGGCGACGTCCGTCCCGCTGTAGGCCGTCTCGATGGACTGCCACGTCGTGTCGGCGGCACTGTCGAGGTGGACCGCGAAGTAGTCGGTCTCCGCGTCCTGGTTGCTCCACAGGACGCCGATCCGGTCACCTCCGAAGGCGATGATCGTCGAGATGTCGTCCGAGTCGACGTCCGCCGCACCGGGCAGCGCGAACGGCGTGCCCCAGACGTCGTCCCCGGTCGTGCTCCGATTGACCCAGATCTGCCCGTCGGCCTCCCACGTCGCCCAGAGTTGCCCGGTGGAGTCCTTGGCGATCGTCAGCGCCTCCGACCGGATCGAGTTGATGGTCGCCGGAAAGCCACCGTCCTCGATGTAGGTGTCCGTCCCGGTGTCGTAGCTGTAACGCAGCAGCCGCGAGACCCCGGAACCGTCGCTCTCCGAGAACTGGTAGCTCGCGATGTACAGCTTCGAGCCGTCCCACAGGATGTCCGAGCGCGAACCCGCCCGCGTGTCCACGTCCGCCGCGGTCCGGACCCATGTCGACGACCCGTCGCTGAGGCGCCAGATGGCGAAACGGCTCGTGTCGACGTCCCACATGCTCGCCCACCAGTACCCGTCGTGGTACCAGAGCTTGGATTCCGGCTTGGAACCACTGGGGGAGCCGCTGGCCCCTTCGAAGCTGGGGCCGGGCAGACCGATGTCGCCTTCATCGGCGGACACGAGGGCAGGAGCGAGGACGAACAGGAGACCGAGCGCCAGCACCACGGAGGCCATTCGGGCGAGCGTCCACCGGGCGATGACGACGCTGCGCCATTGCGGGACGGATGCTCCTGCCGTTTCGCGTGACATCGGTCGCTCGGTCGCCCCCTGCGATCCCGATCGCGCGTCTCGGCTGGCGCGACAAGGGCGAGCCTACCAGTGCAGCACCCGTCGGTCACCCCCCGCAGACCCCTCAGGAACGAACCTGGCCTCCCGCCACGTCGATGCTTCGATCCCGGAAGGCGATGACGGCAAGCAACACACCCAGCGAGTTGAGGACCCCGTGCGTGCGCACCATCGTGTCGAGATCGACGAAGGACGCCCCGGTCAGGATGGCGACCGACCAGGCGATGCCCATCGGCATGCCGATGACAAGAGCGGCCCCGGCGGCGCGCGAGAGCCAGCGGAAACGCGTCATCGCCCGGCTCGTCATGAACGCGACCCCGACCCCGATGCCGGATGACCCGACGACGAGCGCGCCGACCGCGTTGATCTCGTCACTGACCAAGACGAACCCGAGCGCAGTCAGCGGGATCCCCAGCATGAGCCCGACGATCGGGACTCGAAGCCACGACCTCGAATCGGCGACCAGGCTGGCCATGGCGAGCAGCCCGAAACCGGCGAAATGGAAGTGGGTGGCCGTCAGCAGCACGATGACCGGTGCGAAGCCGGTGTCGATACCGAGGCGATCGATGACGACGAAGACAGCGCCGACACCGACGAACCCAAGGGCGACATCAACGCCCAGGTCCGGGATCCGGCTCGGTCGCAGGATCGACGGCAGGTGCACCACTCCGTGTCCGATGGCCGCGGCTGCGCCGACCATGGCGAGCGCCAGCCATGGGAGGGCCAAGGCTGCGGCGAGCGGCCCCGGCGCCAGCGAGAACGACCCGATCAGGGGCAGGGCCGCCACCCATGCCGTCCAGCCGCCGAGACGCCCGGTCCATGGCCTCGCTGGCAGCAAGGGGATCAGCCTCGGCACGATGACCAGCGGCGCCAGCAGGAGGATTCGCGCCGCCAGCGGCGCTGGTATCAGCATGAGGGCCGCGCCCCACGCAACGAGTCCGGCGAACAGCGGGTCGGGCAGGCGATCGGTGCTCATCGGGCCTCGGCGGCGTCCTTGAGGGCCGCGTTGCGGGTGACGAGGAGCGACCGCATGTAGCGGCCGAGAATGAGTCGATCGATGATCCGGCCGAGTGGCCCGAGCGGCGATCGATGCTCCCAGTTGTCGTGCATCCGGGTGCCCGCCCCGGCGATCGATTCGAAGCGGTGCTCGTGGCGGAACCAGGCGAATGGACCGCGCTCCTGGACGTCTTCGAATCGAATCGGCGCCTCGACGACGGTGATGCGGCTCGTCAGCGACCACCACAGTCCGAAGTGGCGCGCGCGCCAGGTCACGGTGTCGCCGGCTTCGACGCGACCCGTCATCCGACCAGCCACCGCCCGCTCTCGCGAGCCCGCCATCGATTCCGCATGCAGGTCGAGATCTCGCGCCAGGTCGAACACGCGCTCGATCGGCGCGTCGATGTCCGTCCTCAGATTGATCACGGTCATTCCGGACACCAGCGCAGGTCCCGGCAGCCAAAGGCTCCCGGTTCGGGCAGGCCGGCACGGATGACGTCGGGCGAGAACGGCGTCTGCGGCACGAGGTCGGCCGGCAGTTCGCCGGCGGGTGGGGCCGCCTCGACGACGCCCTCCGCAAGGATGTGGACCTGGGCGATCGAGATCAGGGGCACGCGCATCACGGCCTCGAAGACCATCGCGAGCCCGACGTGAGCGGCGACCGGCAGGCGGACGTAGAACGGCCGTCGCCCGATCGTGTCGGCGACGCGTCGGACGGCCTCCCCGAGTGCCATCTCGTCGGGTCCAAGGACCGTGATCGTCCGATCCCGCAGGCGCACGTCGCCGGTGGCCGCGGCTTCGAGGATCCGCGCGACGTCATCGACGGCCACCGGCCGAACCGGCCGCTCGCGCATCCCGACCAGCCCGAAGACCGGGAAGGTGTGGAGCGCGTGGCTGAGATGGTCGAGCATGTGGTCTCCGCGGCCGTGGATCACGCCGGCCTTGAGCACCGTGTAGGGGATCCCGCTTTCGCGGACGATCGCCTCGGCCGCCCACTTGGTCCGGTGATACGCGGTCGGGCCGTCGGGCCTGGCGCGCAGGAAGCTCAGGACGCTGATGTGGCCGACGCCGGCGTCGCGCGCGGCCTCCACGAGTGCCTGGGTCCCCCGCACGTGGATCGCGTCGTACGTCTGCGTGCCGATCTCGCGGTTGATCCCCGCGCAATGCACGACGGCGTCGCAGCCGACCAGTGTGGCGTGCAGCGCGGCGCGATCAGGCGCGGCGAGATCCACCCCGGTCCGACGGCTCAGGGGCACGATCAGGTGACCGGCCGTTTCGAGGCGCCGGACGACGTTTCGGCCGATAAAGCCGCTCGCTCCGGTGACGGCGATCCGTCGGGCGGGTGCGTTGTACATCGAGTGCCAACGTGCTACGGGCTGATAGCACGTATTCTGCGATAGAACTTGCTACTGTCAAGTGGCACGTTTACCAACGGTCGGTGGCGCCCGGCTCGCGCAACTGACGTAGCCGCGAGGATGACCCGCCGCACGCGTGAACGACTCCAACGGGCCATGGCCAGCCGACGGCCCGGGCCCTGACCATACGCACGCCGGGATGCCGCGTCGGCGCTCGGATCGCGACCGAGCGAGAGGTCGGCCGGATCCCCGGCACCCTCCTTGCTCCCTGGCTCGTCTCGTGTGCCCTACACGGGGCGGGCCGGGGAGCGTCTCCCTGACCTTTGGGGGGCCGTTCGGGCTACTTGTCCGTCGTGATGGAGCCGCACATCGTGCTCGGACCGCCACCGGGAGGATCTCGCCATGAGCCAGCCGTTGATCGTCTCCGATGAACTCCAGGAGCTGTCGATCCTGGGAATCGACCACGGCATCGAATCCGTCCGCGACGGCGGACCCCTCATCCCGTTCGTCATCGTGGAGCATGACGGCGAACGAAAGCTGCAACGCTGTATCGCCGGTGAGCCCGACGCCATCGACCTCGAGGGCAGCGTCGCGGCGGCGGTGAGCGCCGCTCGCGAAGCGATGGCCACGCCCGATGCCCGTGTCGTCCTCGTGTACGACGCCTACCTGCGGATGGAGGGCGAGCGGTTCGACGCTGTCTACGCGGAGGCCGTCGAAGGTGGCGCCGTCGCCGCCGTCATCGCCCAGCGCTATCGACCCAAGGCCCGCTTCCGCGGCTTCGATACGATCGGCAACCTGGCCGGTCTTCCGCCGACGTTCGGCCACCTCGGCGAGGCCGGATAGAGGCAGCAAGCTCCGCGCGTCGCGCACGTTTGCCTCGCGTTCACGTGGCGGAAATCGCCACGAACGACACTCGAGGGGATGAACGTGATCAAGACGCTCACACGGGTCCTGAGCGGACGGCGAGCACGCCATTGGGATCCTGGACGACCGAGTCCAGCATGGCTGGCGCGGATGGAGCGACGGCTCGATGAGGGCGACATCCTCATGCCCGCCGATCTCGTCCGCATCCGCGAGTACTTCGCGAGCCTTGAGCGCTCCGGGCCTATTCCCAACGGGCGCTGAAGAGCCGAGTGCCCGGGCCGGTCCGACCTGTTCCGGTCCGCTGCTATCGTCCCACCATGGCGCGCGCAGTGACCGTCGTCGTGGGTCTGGCAGTGCTCCTTCTCGCCTTGTCGGCGTGTGGTCTTGGGGCCTCGCGCGGAACGATGCCGCCGGGCGACGCGAACGGGGAGATCGATCCGAACGCCGTGCCCGACTTCGTCGCCTATGCCGGGCGGACCGACCGGATCATCGGCTGGGTCCCGAAGTCGTATCTGCTGGATCCCAGCCAGCACTGCAACGGGCCGCAGTGCGACCCGATCCCAGTGTTCGCGGACGACCTCACGACGCTCATCGGTCACGACGTGCCGGGACGCGGCTTCGTCGCGCTCGGTGTGGACCCGGCGATGGTTCCGGAGCGGCCGGTCATGGTCGGGCCATCGATGGGCGCCCCGGCCTCGCCGTGAAGAAACGCCGGGCACGGGTCCGTCAGCGGGCCGCGTACCCGAGGTAGACGGCACCGTTCGAGAACGTACGGGTCTCCAGCAGCCGAAGGCCGGCCGGACGCTCGAGGTCCGGAAAGAAGGGCTTGCCCCCGCCGAGGATCACGGGGTGGACGACGAGCTGATACACGTCCACGAGGCCGCGACGGATGAAGTCGGCCGCGAGCGTCGGCCCGGCGATCTCAATGTCACCGCTGAAGTCGCGCCGGAGCTCCGTGAGGATCGTCTCCGGATCGCCGCTCAGCAGGCGCCACGCAGGCGGTGCCTCCTGCATGGACCGTGACACGACGACCTTCGGCTTCGCATTCCAGATCCGGCCGAACTCGAGCATCACCTCGGTGGCGTTCGGGTCGGACTCCGCCGTCGGCCAGTGGGCGTTCATCACCTCGAACAGGCGCCGGCCGTAGACGCTCACTTCGGTCGAACGCAGTCGCTCGTTGAACCACGAGTGCAGCTCGTCGTTGGTCGTCGCCCAGTCGAGCGAGTGATCCCGCGTCTCGATGTAGCCGTCAAGCGAGACGTTCATCAAGAAGATGACTTTCCCCATGGCGGCATTATCGCCGGATGGGTGCGTCCTTCCGGTCGTCAGCTGCGCAGGCGCTCACCCCGCGGGTCATAGAACGGCGCGGCGCTGACGCGGCACGGAACGGGGTCGCCGCCGATCTCCACCTGCCAGTCGCCGCCGACCTCGCCATGGACCCAGGCGAGCCCCACAGAACCGCCGAGCGTCGGCGCGATCGAGGCGCTCGTGATGTGGCCGACGCGGTTGTCATCGCGGAGCATCGATTCGCCGTGCCAGAGCACGGCGTCGGGGGCGTGGACGGAGACCAGCCGGCGCTCGTGGTCGGCGGCACGTAGCCGTTCGAGCGCCGCGCGCCCGACGAAATCGATCGCCTTGCGCCGTGAGACCGTGAAGCCCAGCCCGGCAGCGAACGGATCATCGAGCGGGCCGATGTCGTGGCCCCACGAGCGGAACCCGCGCTCGAGGCGCGCGGCATCGAACGCGAACGACCCGGCTTGGCGAAGCCCGAGGTCGGCGCCGGCGGCCACGACGTGGTCATCGAGGTCGGCGACGAACTCGGTCGGGACCATCAGCTCCCACCCGAGCTCGCCCGTGAACGACACGCGGAACGCCCACGCGCGGGCGCGCCCGACCTCGATCTCGCGGGCATCGAGGAACGGCCACGCGGCGCCATCGGTGTCGGCGTCCGTCAGGCGCGCCAGCAGCTCGCGCGAGCGCGGGCCAGCCAGGTGGAGCGTCGCGAACCCGGAGGTCACGTCGGTGAGGACGGCGTCCGCGGGCAGCCCATCTCGCAGCAGCCCCTCGCAGCGCCGCTGGGTCAGGGTCGGCGCCAGGACCAGGAAGGTGTCCTCGGCGAGGCGGGTGATCGTCGGATCGAGCTCGATCCCGCCGCGTTCGTTGGCGAGGACCGTGTAGGCGATCCGCCCCGGCGGGACATCGAGATCGGACGTCGCGAGCCGCTGGAGCCCGGCCAGCGCGCCGGGTCCGGCTACCACGAACTTCGCATACGTCGTCAGGTCGTAGAGCGCGACCCCCTCGCGGGTCGCGCGGACCTCCTCGCGGACGTGCGGGAACCACGAGGGATCGCTGTACGAGTAGCGGATCTCCGGGCTCACGTTTCCCGGCTCGAACCAGAGCGGCCGCTCCCAGCCGCCCACCTGGCCCAGCGCCGCACCCGCCGCGCGATGGGCCGCCTCCAGCGGTAGCCGGCGCAACCCGCGCGCGGTCGTCGGTTGCTTGCCCGGCCAGTGCATGTCGTAGAGACCGCCGAGCGTCTCGACGGTCCGTTCGTGGAGCCAGCGGCGCTGGTTCGCCCAGCGACCCATCCGCGCGACGTCTACCTCGGCGAGGTCCATCGTCGGGTGCCCGGCGACGATCCACTCCGCCGCGGCCTTCCCCACCCCGGGCCCGAAGATGATCCCCTGCGAATTCAGTCCGGCGGCGACGAACAGCCCGGGTACTTCCGGGACGAAGCCAAGCTGGAAGTTGGAATCGGGCGTGAAGCTCTCCGGCGCGCGGAGGTAGTGCCCGAAGCCGAGGTCGGCGAGCGCCGGGACGCGGTGCCGGGCCGCCGACAGCACCGGCGCGAAGTGATCCCAGTCCGGCCCGAGTTCGACGAATCCATCGGTGGGCACGCGCGCCGGCGCGAGCGGCTTCCCGTTCGGCTCGAACGCGCCGATCACGAATCGGCCGCGGTAGTGGCGGATGTAGAGGTAGCCATCGAGGTCGCGCAGGAACGGCAGGTCCTCGGTCGCGGCGGGCGTCTCGTCGGTCATGACCCAGACGTGCTCGGCCGGGTAGAGCGCGACGCTCGCACCGGCCAGGCGGGCAAGCTCGGAGGTCCAGAGACCGGCGGCGAGGACGACGGTCTCGGCCCGGATGGGACCGCGCGAGGTGTCGAGGCCGGTGATGCTGCGGCCCTCGGGCCCGCGTTGGAAGCCTGTGACAGCGGTCTCCGGCACGTAGCGCACCCCGCGATCGACCGCCGCCCTCGCGAGCGCGAGCGCCGCGGCTCCCGGATTGACCGTGCCGTCTCTCGGGAAGAGCACGCCACCCACCAGGTCGTCCGTCACGGCGGCCGGCCACAGCTCGCCGATCCGGGCAGGGTCCACGACCTCCACCGGGATGCCGTGGTCGCGCGCGATCGAGACGCCGTAGCGGATCTCGTGCATCCGCGCCTTGGTCCGGGCGATCGTCAGCGAGCCGGCCCGGCGCAAGCCGGTATCGATGCCCGTCTCGCGCCCGACGCGGGCATAGGTCTCCGCGTTCATCCGCGAGAGGGCGGTGAGGGCGTGCGTGCCGCGGACCTGTGACACGAGCCCGGCGGCGTGCCACGTGGTGCCGTTCGTGAGTCGGCCGCGTTCCAGGAGGACGACGTCGCGCTCGCCGGCCTCGGCGAGGTGGTAGGCGATCGATGCCCCGATGATCCCGCCGCCGACGATGACGACGCGCGCCTGGGCGGGCATCGGCGACGCCGGCAGGACGGCGGCGACATCGAGATCGCGATTCGCGAGGTGCTCGGGGGCGGTCACGGCGCACAGCCTAGTCATCCGAGGTCGCGATGGCCGGGCCGTTCCACGCTCCGGCAGGCCGTATCCTTTCGGCATGCGCATCGCGTTCGCCGCCGATCATGCCGGGGCCGCCTTCAAGGACGAGCTCCTGGCTCGGCTGGAGCGGGCCGGTCTGGGCCACGACTATGCGGATCTGGGTGTCGACGTCTCCGACCCCACCGACGACTACCCCGACTTCGCGCAGCGCCTGGGCCTGGCCATCCAGCGTGGCGAAGCGGACCGCGGGATCCTCATCTGTGGCTCGGGGGTCGGCGCGAGCGTGGCCGCCAACAAGATGCGCGGCATCCGGTCCGCGGTGTGCCACGACACCTATTCCGCGCATCAGGGCGTGGAGCACGACGACATGAACGTCCTGACGCTGGGTGCCCGGGTGATCGGTCCGGAGCCGGCGTTCGAGATCGCCGTCGCGTTCCTCGGCGCCACGTTCAGCGGCGAGCCGCGCCACCAGCGTCGCCTGGACAAAGTCCTCGCCATCGAGGCTGCCCAGGACTGAGTGGTCGCGGGGCGCGGCAGGCCGGGCCTAGTCGAGTACCTCGACATCCGGGCCGCCAACGGCGAATGCGGCGCGCGACGAGCCATCCGCCTCGGTTCGGTCGCCGGCCGCGACGATCAGGTCGCCGCGGACCACGGCATCGAGCGTCCCGAAGTCACCGACGTCGCCGAGCGTGGTCCACGCCCAGCCATTCGGACTCGCCCACGTCTCTGGCCCGCGGATCGACACGAATCCGCGGACCGGATCGCTGGCGATGGCACCCAACGCAACCGTCGAATCGGGCTCCGTCACGCGGCCCCAGGTCACACCGTCGCCCGACCACCACAGGATCGACTGCGCCGGGCAGCTGGAGAACGGACCGCAGTCGTCGCCCACCAGGCCGATGGCAAGGAACCCGCCGGGACCGACGACAAGATCGGTGAGCGCGATCCCGTTCGTGTCCCGGTCCTCGACCAGATGTCCCGTCCATCGAGCACCATCGTCCGAGTGCAGCACCGAGAGTGTCTCCGGTGGCCCCCCGATCGCGATCCAGCCATCACCCGACGCCGTCGGGCCGCTGATCCCGAGGGCAGCATCGCCGCTGGCCGACGGGTCCACCACCGTCCAGCCGACGCCGTCGTCGGACACGAGGATGATCGCGCCGGGCTCAGGATCCGTGAACCCGACGGCGACGTAGCCCGTCGGCCCGCCGCCGATCCCGGATGCGAGACCCGCGACCATGCCCGGCACCTCCGGGAGGCGTTCCCAGCGGCGGCCATCCCGGGAGCGGAACAGGACGATCCGGGTCTCGTTGGCAAGGAATGGATCCCCGGCCAGATCGCCGATCGCCACGAACCCACCGGGGCCGGCCGCAACGTCAAGGAGCGATACACCCTCCAGCATCGCCGGCACGCCGACCCGCGCCCAATCGCTGCCATCGCCCGAGAAGTAGACCTGCCCTTGCTCGCGGCCGACCGCCTCGGCCAGGCCGACCGCGACGAAGCCCGCTTCCGATGCGGCCACCGCCGCGACCCGTTCGCTCGTGAAGCCATCCGGGGGCTGTCCGAAGAACGACACGCCCCACGTGATCTCCGGCCACGCAGGGAGATCGGGGGGCGGCGGCGCCGTCATCGGCGGAGGCCCATCGGCGCCACAACCGGCAAGCGCGATGGCGAGTGCCAGGATGAGCCCCGAGGATCGTCGCCGCCGCACCATGGTCGGGCGTAGTCTGACCTCATGCAGCGGAGGAGTCGATGTGGTCGACCGACTGTCGGACCGACGCCCCGCCCCCAGCTCGGGGTTCCTCCTCCAGCCGCAGTCGAAGGCAGCGCTCGAGGCCATGGCTCCGGTGATCGAGTTCGTCCGGAAGGGCTGACCGTCGCCACAAGCCACCGGCGGCGTACCATGACGTCCCCGTACCCGTCCGTTCAAGAACGCGGCCGATCCTTTCGGAGACCACGATGACCGACTCCGCCTCCCCATCGCTCAGCGTTCCCGGCCTCGCCCTCGGCGCGGCGACGAGCGCGTACGACGCGGCCGTCGAGCGGGCGCGGGAGGAGTCGTGGGCGACACGCCTGTTCGATCGCGATACCACGCTCTGGTCGAGCGACCCGCGGGTCGGGGCGGCGATCGCCGAGCGACTCGGCTGGCTCGACGCACCCGAGCACTTCACCGACCAGATCGCCGGCCTCGAGGGCTTCGGTGACGGGATCGTGGAAGCCGGCTTCACGACCGTGGTCGTGGCCGGGATGGGCGGCAGCAGCCTCGCCCCGGAGGTCCTGTATCGGACCTTCGGGACCGTGGACGGCTACCTCGACCTTCGCTTGCTCGACTCCACCGACCCCGACGCGGTGGCGGCCGTGCTCGATGACCTGGATCCACTCACGACCCTCGTCCTCATCGCCAGCAAATCCGGCACGACCACCGAATCCAGGGCCTTCCTCGCCGAGGCATGGGCGCGAGCGGAGGCGGCGCTCGACGCGCGCGGCCACCACGTCTATCAGAACGCGGGCGACATGATCGCGGTCATCACCGACCCGGGGAAGAGCCTCGAAGCGATCGAGCACCACGACACGTTCCGCAGCGTCTTCCTCAACCCGCCCGATATCGGCGGGCGCTACAGCGCCCTCACCTACGTCGGGCTCGTCCCGGCGTCGTTGATCGGGCTGGACCTCGACGCGCTGCTCGCGTCGGCGAGCGCGATGCTGGGTGCCTGCCGTGAACCGGAGCCGAGCGCCAACCCGGGCATCTCGCTGGGCCTCGCGATCGGGACGCTCGCGAAGGCCGGCCGCGACAAGCTGACGTTCCTTGCCGACGACGAGATCGCGTCCTTCGGGGCCTGGGCCGAACAGCTGATCGCCGAGAGCACGGGCAAGCGCGGCGTCGGGATCGTCCCGGTCGACCGCGAGCCCCTGGCCGCGGCCGATACCTACGGCGGCGACCGCGCTTTCGTTCGACTGACCCTGGCCGGTGCCGCCGATGGCGGGCGAGACGCTCTCGCGGACGCGCTCGAGGCGGCGGGGCATCCGGTGATCCGGATCCGCCTCGCCGACCCGATCGACAT
Organism: uncultured Anaerolineaceae bacterium; assembly: GCA_964451745.1. Taxonomy (GTDB): domain Bacteria; phylum Chloroflexota; class Limnocylindria; order Limnocylindrales; family CSP1-4; genus SPCO01. The sequence goes on from CAYVJP010000014.1 coordinate 19,492, forward strand.
CGGCGCGGAGTTCTTCCGCTGGGAGGTCGCGACCGCGATCGCGGGGGCGGTCCTCGGGATCGATCCATTCGACCAGCCCAACGTGGAGGAAGCCAAGCAGCTCACCAGGAGCGTCCTCGAACGGGCGGAACGAGGCGAATCGATCGTCGTCGCGCAGGACCCGCTCGCTGCCGGCGACGGACTCGCCGTCTACGGCGACGCTGCCCTCCGGCTCACCACGGCCGATGGCGGCGTCATCGGGGAGCTGGCCCGCCATCTCGCGCGAGCCAAGCCATCGGCCTATCTCGCGCTCCAGGCGTTCGTCGCGCCGTCCGCCGCACGAGATGCGGCCCTGGCCCGCATCCGGGCGCTCCTGCTGGCCCGGACCGGACGCGCCACCACGGCCGGCTACGGACCGCGCTACCTCCACAGCACGGGACAGCTTCACAAGGGCGGCCCGCCCATCGGCTGGTTCGTCCAGCTGACCTCGGATCACCCCCGCGACCGCCCGATCCCCGGCTGGGCGTACACGTTCGGGCAGCTCATCGACGCCCAGGCCGCAGGTGACTTCGCGGCCATCGAATCCCACGACCTGCCCATCCTGCGCGTCCACCTGGGCGACGACGTGGATGCCGGGCTGGCCGCTCTCGAGCGCGCGCTGACGGCCGCGCTCGACCAGACGTCGGAGGGTTGACCCAGATGCGTATCGGGTTCATCGGTCTTGGGCGGATGGGGGCCAACATGGTCCGCCGACTCACCCGCGACGGCCACGAGATCGTGATCTACAACCGCACGCCGGAGAAGACGACGGAGCTCGCGGCGGAGGGGCCGGGCGCCACCGCGACGTTCTCCATCGAGGAATTGGTGAGCAAGCTGGAGGCCCCGCGCGCCGTCTGGGTCATGGTCCCCGCCGGCGACGCCACCGAGGCGCAGATCGAGGAGCTCCTGGAGCACCTGGAGCCGGGCGACACCATCATCGATGGCGGCAACACGAACTTCCACGACGACATCCGCCGGCACGCGGCACTCGCCGAGAAGGGCATCCACTACGTCGACGCCGGCACCTCCGGTGGCATCTGGGGCCTGCAGGTGGGCTACTGCCTGATGGTCGGTGGCGATGCGGCCGCCGTGACCCCGCTGGAGCCCGTGTTCAAGACCCTGGCTCCCGAGGGCGGCTACCTGCACGTCGGCGGTGCGCGTGCCGGCCACTACGTGAAGATGGTCCACAACGGCATCGAGTACGGCCTCATGCAGGCGTACGCCGAGGGCTTCGAGATCATGCATGCCAGCGATTACGAGCTGGACCTCGCCGCGATCTCCGAGCTGTGGATGCAGGGCTCCGTGGTTCGCTCCTGGCTCCTGGAGCTCGCCGGGCGCGCGTTCCGCGCCAACGGCCAGGACCTGGAGCATCTCAAGGGCTACGTGGCCGACTCGGGTGAAGGACGCTGGACCGTCCAGGAAGCCATCGATCACGACGTCCCCGCTCCGGTCATCACGCTGTCGCTGCTGACCCGCTTCCGATCGCGCCAGGACGACTCGTACGGCGCCAAGGTGCTCGCCGCACTCCGCAACGAGTTCGGTGGGCACGCGGTCAAGACCGACTGACGTGGCGGGGACGCGGGTCCGGGGGAAGGACCCGGCGCCGGTCGAGGCACCTCCGGATCAGCCGATCCCGGCGCAACCGGCGCCGCGCCCCAGGGACGCGCCGCGGACGATGAAGGACCTGCGCCTGTCCCGCGAGGGCAAGCGCGCGTCCCGGGCCAAGCCGGCCGAGAACGTCCTGCGCCAGGGCCTGCGGCTCGAGAAGGTGCCCGATCCGTCGATCCTGGTGCTGTTCGGGGCGACCGGCGACCTCGCCCATCGCAAGGTCCTGCCGGCGATGTACCACCTGTGGCGGACCAACCTGCTGCCCCACGAGTTCACGCTCGTGGCCATCGGCCGGCGCGCCTACGACGACGATGCCTTCCGGGCCGAGGTCCGAGCGTCGCTCGAGCAGTTCAGCCGGGTGCTGCCCCTCGACGAGGCGGCATGGGCCTTGTTCAGTGCGGCGATCCGCTACCACCGCCTCGACTTCGCCGACGCGGCGGGCTTCGATGCCCTGGCCACCCACCTCGACGATATCGACGAGGAGTCGGGGACCCGGGGCAATCGACTCTACTATCTCGCCACCCAGCCCTCGCAGTTCGCCGAGATCGTCGCCCAGCTGGGACGCGTCGGTCTGGATCACGAGCGCCACGATGGGGGTTGGCGGCGGGTCGTCATCGAGAAGCCGTTCGGGCACGACCTGGATTCGGCGAAGCGGCTCAACCGCGAGGTGGGCAAGGTCTTCCGCGAGTCGCAGGTCTATCGCATCGACCACTACCTGGGCAAGGAGACGGTCCGCAACCTGCTGGTCTTCCGCTTCGGGAACGGCATCTTCGAGCCGCTCTGGAATCGGCGCTACGTGGATCACGTCCAGATCACCGTGGCCGAATCGATCGGCATCGAGAACCGCGGCGCGTTCTATGAGGAGACCGGCGCCTCACGCGACGTCCTGCAGAACCACCTCCTCCAGTTGGTCAGCCTCGTCGCCATGGAGCCGCCGGCCACGTTCGAGGCGGACGCCCTGCGCGACGAGAAGGTCAAGGTCCTGCGCGCCATCGGGACCCACCCCGCGGACCCGGCGACCGAGGTCGTCCGCGGCCAGTACGGGCCCGGCTGGGTCGCCGCGACCCAGGTGCCGGGCTATCGCCAGGAGCCGGACGTGGACCCGGCGTCGGAGACCGAGACCTTCGTGGCCGCGCGGCTCACCATCGATGACTGGCGCTGGTCCGGGGTCCCGTTCTACGTCCGGACCGGGAAGCGCCTCCCGAAGCGCTCGACCGAGATCGCGATCCAGTTCCGCGAAGTCCCGCATCGCCTGTTCCGCGATGCCGCGGCCGAACCGGACCCGAACCTGCTCGCCATCCGGATCCAGCCCGACGAGGGGATCATGCTGCGCTTCGGGGCCAAGGTCCC
>CAYVJP010000015.1:0-22096 GCA_964451745.1 uncultured Anaerolineaceae bacterium
TCCGGAAATAGGCCTGGAGCGGCAGCGGCACATCGACGCCCTTGGGGACGTAGACGAATGAACCGCCCGACCAGACCGCGCTGTTGAGCGCGGCGAACTTGTTGTCCTCCGGCGGGACGATCGTGCCGAAGTGCTGCTTGAAGATCTCCGGGTATTCCTTGAGCGCCTGGTCCGTGCCCATGAACACGACGCCGATCTTGCTCAGCTCCTCGCGGACGCTGTGGTAGACCACCTCGGAGTCGTACTGGGCCCCGACTCCGGCGAGGAACTTGCGCTCCGCTTCCGGGATCCCCAGCCGCTCGAACGTGGACTTGATCTTCTCGGGGACGACATCCCACGACTTCTCATCGCGCTCGCACGGCTTGCGGTAGAAGACGATCTTGTCGAAGTCGATCCGCTCGAGCCCGTCCGCCCAGGCCGGCATGGATCGCTGGACGAAATGGTCGTAGGCGCGCAGCCGGAACTTGAGCATCCACTCGGGCTCGTCCTTGAACCGGCTGATCTCCTCGACGGTCTCGCGGGTGAGGCCGCGCTTGGTCTCGCGCAGGTAGACGATGTCGTCGTGGAACGCGAACTGATCTCGCTGGTCGGTGACGATGTCACGGGTGGCGGTCATTCGATCCTTCCGTCCTGGGACGAGCGGCGCTCGGGCGCCACGGGCGGCCTCTTCGGGGTCGCGTCTAATTCCGAGTCAGATTATCGGGATTACGGCCCGAAGCGTCAACGCGGCGCCTCGGCCTCGAAGGCGGCGACGGCGGCGGCCAGGGTCGGGTGGATGTTCGTCGCGCCGATCTCGTCCAGCAACCCGGTCCGCCGCGCCATCTCGAGGACCGGCGCATGGACGCGAGCGGCCATCACGGTCACGCCGGCGGCCCGGAGTCGCGCCGCCTCCAGGGTCAACATTTCGGCGGCGGTGAGGTCCAGGCCGTCGTTGCCGTCCAGGTCGAGGACGAGCGCGCGCACCGGCGGATCGGCGTCCCCGACGAAGGCCCGCACGGCGTCCCGGACCGCGCGCGCGTTCGCGTAGTAGATGGGCATCGCGACTTGGACGACCAGCAGCCCAGGGACCTCCCGTGCCTCCGGGTGACGCTGGACGTCCCGGAAGTCGTCGGCCGTGCCGGCCACCCGCCCGAGCCTCGCCACGTGCGGGCGGCTCGAGCGGTACGCGACGACGATGACCGACAGCACGACCGCGATGACCATGCCCGGCAGGACGTCGATGAGGACGACGCCCAGGAGCGCGACCATGCCCAGGGCGAACTCGGTCCGCGACAGCTCGTAGTAGCGACGCATCGCCGGCACCTTGATGAGTCCCGAGACCGCGACGATGATCAGCGACGCGAGCAGCGCGGTCGGCAGGTTCGTGAACAGCGGCATCAGCGCGACGACCGTGACCAGCGTCAACCCGACCGCGACGAGGTTCGAGAGCTGCGTGCTCGCTCCGGCGCCCTCGCTCACCGCCGACTGCGACATGCTCCCGCCCGCGGCGATGCCGCCGAGCACGCCGGAGCCGAGGTTCGCGACCCCGAGCGCGATGAGCTCCTGGTCGGGATCGATGTCGTACTTGTGCTTGGTCGCGAAGGCGTCAGCGGCCCCCAGCGTCTCGCTGAACGCCACCAGGGCGATCCCGCCGGCGGCGGCGATGAGCGTCGGGAGCGCCGTCGGGTCCACGGCCGGCAGGTGCGGGACTGGGAGTCCCGTCGGGATCGCGCCGACGACCGTGACCCCGCGTGCCGCGAAGTCCGCGAGCGTACTCAGGCCGATCCCGATGACGAGCAGGATCAGGCCGGCCGGCAGGCGTCCGGACAGACGCGGCGCCACGAGCAGCAGCGCGATCCCTCCGATGCCGACGACCGTCGTCAACGGATCCCATTCGCCGATCCGCCCCAGGAGCGAGATGAGCTGCTGGACCGTGTTGCCCTCACCGCCACTGACCCCGACGAGCTTGGGGAGCTGCTTGACGATGACGAAGAGCGCCAGTCCGAAGACGAACCCCTCCATGACGGGGCGCGACAGGAACTGGGTGATGAACCCGAGCCGCGCGACGCCGGCCAGCAGGAAGATCGCCCCGACACACAGGACGAGCGTGGCGAACAGCCCCGCATAGGCCGCGGCGTCCACCGGGGCGAGCCCGGCGATCGCCGATGCCGCCATCGCCGCCGACGCCGACGTCGCCGCGATGACGATGTGCCGGCTCGACGAGAAGAGCGCCGCGGCCGTCAGCGAGGCGAGCAACGTGTACAGACCGGCCTCGGGCGGCATCCCGGCGAGGCCCGCGTAGGCGATCCCCGCGGGGACGGCCATCCCCCACAGCGTGAACCCACCCAGCAGATCCGCGCTGGCCGCCGCCTTGGGGTAGGACGGCAGCCAGCGCGTGATCGGGACGTGTCGCGCGAGGAACGACGGGGTCGGGGCGGCGCGCGTCTCGGCCATCCCGTTCGCCTCGTCCGTGAGCGAGGGGCCTAGTTGAAGGTCATGGTCCCGTCGCGGGTGGTCAGCGTCAGCTCACCGTTCGCGATGGCATAGGACGTCGTGGCCCCGAGGCCCGCGACGTACAGGTCGGAGAGCGATTCGGGCGGGCACGCGGCCATGGTCATCGCGCCGGGCGTGATGGTCAGGGCCCCGCCGCCCGGGGAGGTGTAGCTGCCGTTGAGCTGGTTGCAGTCCGCCTTGGCGCTGAATGTGCCGTCATCCATGAACTCGATCGTGTAGTTCTCCGGATCCGGAACGACCGACTGGGACACCGGAGCGGTCGTCGTGGATGCCGTCCACTGCCAGGCCTTGCCCGTGAGGTTGCCGCTGCCGCCCAGCAGGTCACAACCTGCGACGAGGAGCGCGGCGGTCAGGGTCAGCGCGACGGCGGCGAGACGAGCGGGGCGACGCATGGGTGAGGTCCTCACGTGATCGGGATGCTCGGATGTCGAGGCAAGTCTTTCCTCCGGGTCGCGAGGGCGTCATCGTCCGAAGCGGGTGAAGCGCCCGCGCATCATGTGCCCGCCTCCAGCCGCGCAGCAGCCTCGCGGTCCGCGACCGCGAAGGCGTCCGGATGCCCGGTGACCGCCGCCAGGAACGGCGCCCGGTCGATCGCGAAGACGGCGACCTCGCTGGTCGTCGTCACCGACGCCGTGCGCGGGACGTCCCGCAGCAGCGCGATCTCCCCGAACCCGTCGCCCGCGCGATCGATCTCGCGCAGGAACCGTCCGCCCTGATCGACCCGCACCGCCCCCGAGGCGAGGACGTAGTAGCGATCGCCGGGATCGCCTTCGCGGATCAGGACCGAGCCACTCGGATACGTGAGCCAGACGCCGCGTCGGGCGATCGCCTCGAGCTGCGGTGCCGGCAACGGGGCGAAGAGGCGCGTCCCGCGGAGGAGCGCGATGGCCCGGATCGGCACCACGATGCGCCGATCCAACGCCGTGATGCGGGTCCACGACAGCGCCACCAGCGCGGGCAGGGTCAGGGCGACGACGAGGATCGCCGGCACCAGCCCGATCGCCGCGGCGAGCAGCGACACGAACACCGAGCCGGCGGCGAGGGCCGCCATCGCAAGCCCTTCCTGGAGTCCGAAGACCCGGGTGAGGACGTCGTCGCGGACCGAGCGCTGGAGCAGGGTTCGTCCCGCCACGTCGACCACGGCCAGGCCGGCACCACCCACGATGACCAGCAGCGGGGCCATGAGCGGGGCCGCCGTGATCCCGATGAGCGCGAGCGCGATCCCCCACAGCAGGGCTCCCGCCGCCGCGACCAGGGCCAGGCCCTCACGGCCGATGAGGGCGAAGGTCACGGCGCCACCCACGATCGTGCCGGCCCCCAGCGCCGCGTTGAGGATGCCCGCACCCGGTTCGCCGGTCCCGATCAGGTCCAGGGCGATCAGGACGAACAGCACATCCGCGCACCCGATCATCAGCGTCCGGGCCGTGAGCAGACCGACGATCAGTCGAGCATCGCGGTCACGGGCGACGGTTCGCAGGCCGGCCAGGAACGACGGGTCCGCCGCGTCCGCATCGATCCCGGCTGACGCCCCGCCCGTTGCCGGATCGGTGGCCAGGACCGCCAGGGTGGCGAGCCCACCCGACGGCTGCAGACCGACGGTCGCGATCGCCGCGAGGACGAGCGCCCCGGCCGCGACCAGGAAGACGGCCGCCGCTTCGGACTGGCTCAGGATCGCCGCGGCGATCAACGGTCCGACAAGGACGCCGACACCCTCCACCACACCCGCCGCGCCGTTGGCCGCCGTCAGTTCATCCGGCGTCCGCGACAGGGCCGGCATGAGCGCCGACTGGGTGGGTCGGGTCACCACGAGCGACGACGCGGCGACGGCCGCCATGGCGTAGACGACGGCGACCGGTGCACCGGCGATCATCGCCGCCGCGGTCGCGACCATGGCGACGGCCTGGACGACGTACCCGAGGATGAGGACCCGTTCCCGCGGGAACCGGTCGCCGAGCGCGGCGGCGGGCGGGGCGATCAGGGCTGCGGGGACGAGCTGGATGAGCGCGACGACGCCGACCGACGCCGGACCGGTCTGCTCGTACGCGTAGAGCAGGATGGTCACCCACGTCGCGAACTCGGCGACGTGGAACGCGAGGTACGCGAAGAGCACGCGGCGCAACGACGGGTTCGCCAACACGTGGCGGAGGACCGCCAGCGGGCCCGGAAGCTCCATCGCGGGATGGTACCGGCGCAGGACGGCCGGCCTTGACCTCGATCCGTCCTCCGAATCGGGCGATGACTGCCGCCATGCCGGATGTCTATAGTCCGCGGATGAGCAGACTCATCGACTTCTACGTGACGCAGGCACGGATCCTGTGGGAGTGGCGTGGTGGACCGTGGGCGCTCTTCAAGCGCCTGGTCGTCACCCTCCTGGTGTCCACCGTGGCCCTGTGGCTGACCGCGACCATCCTCCCCGGCGTGGTCGTCGGCCGCCCGCTCGACGCGGCCATCGCGGTCATCCTCATGGCGATCTTCAACGCGGCCATCCGTCCCGTCCTGCTGACGCTCGTCGCGCCGCGGTCGCTCGTCTTGCTCGGGATCCTGGTGATCGTCCTCCAGGTCGTGACGTTCCTGTTCATCGCGCCCCTCGCGCGAGGCGTCGAGGTCGACGGCTTCACGTCGGCGCTCATCGGATCGTTCGTCTATGCGGCCTTCAACACGGTGCTGACCTCGATCCTCGGGGTGGATCGCGGCGGCTCCTATTTCGGGCTGCTCGTCGCGAGCCTCATGTCCAAACGGGCCGGCCCCAAGTCCGACAAGCCCGGTCTCGTGATCATCCAGATCGATGGACTCGCGCATCCGATCCTCGCCTCGCGCGTCCGCGCGGGTTCGGTCAACACGATGGCGAGCTGGATCCGCAGCGGCAGTCACAGCCTGAACCGGTGGGAGGCGCTGCTGCCGTCCATGACCTCGGCCAGTCAGGCAGGCATCCTCCACGGCACCAACGACGGGATCCCGGCGTTCCGCTGGTACGAGCGCGACCGGGAGAAGCTGATGGTCTCCAGCAACCCGAACGACGCGGCCGAGATCGTCCGGCGGTTGTCCGATGGCGAGGGGCTGCTCTCGAATGACGGGGTCAGCATCTGCAACCTCATGACCGGCGATGCGACCCGCGCCTACGTGACGACGGCCGCCATCAAGGACCAATCCCAGGGGCTCGGGGACAGCAAGGCGTTCCTTGGCTTCTTCTTCAGTCCCACCGGGTATCTGCGCTCGTTCACGATGTTCCTCGCCGAGCTCATCAAGGAACGGATCCAGGCGCGGCGCACCCGACGCTCCGGCATCCAGCCGCAGATGCATCGAGGCTTCAAGTACGCGGGGATGCGTGCGGCCAGCAACGTCCTGCTTCGCGACATGAACGTGTCCCTGATCATCGAGGAGATGTATCGCGGGGCCAACGTGATCTACTGCGACTTCACCGACTATGACGAGCTCGCCCACCACTGCGGCCCGGAGCGTGTCGAGTCGTTCGAGGCCCTCGATGGCGTCGATGCCGCGATCGGCAACCTGGCCAAGGCGGCCGAGGATGCACCTCGTCCGTACCGGTTCGTCGTGCTCTCCGATCACGGGCAGAGCCTGGGCGCGACGTTCAAGCAGCGGTACGGCCAGAGCCTCGGCGAGGTCGTCCGCGACCTCATGCGCGGGCGCGCCACCCTGCACCAGCAGAAGACCGCCGGTGAGGGCTCGACGTTCGTCAACTCGTTCCTCTCGGAGATCACCCGCAGCAAGGGCGTCGGCCCGGCGGTGGCGCGTGCGGCGCTCTCCGGGTCCACGACCAACGGCGTCGTCGACCTCGACAAGGAGGAGATCCCGCCGCCCGCCGATGAATCCACCATCGCCGTCGTGGGATCGGGCAATCTCGGGCTGGTCTGGTTCACGGGATACGACCACCGCCTCACGCTCGAGGAGCTGGAGGAGCTGCACCCGAACCTCGTCGCGACCCTGGCGGCGCATCCGGGCGTCGGGTTGCTCATGGTCCGCTCGTCGGAGCGCGGCGCCGTGGTCTTCGGGCCACGCGGGATCCGCTACCTCGACGAGGACCGCGTCGAGGGCGAGGATCCGGCGGCGCTGTTCGGCGAGCACACGGTCATGAGCCTGAAGCGCGAGGACGCGATGACCCACGTCCCGGACCTGCTGCTGCTCAGCCAGTACGACCCGGAGATGGGCGAAGTGGCCGCCTTCGAGGAACTGATCGGCTCGCATGGTGGCCTCGGCGGATTCCAGACCGAGGCGTTCATCCTGCACCCCAGCGATTGGACGCTCGACGAGCCCGTCCCCCTTGGTGCCCCGGCGGTCTATCGGAACATCCGCCGCTGGCTCGGATCGATGGGGATCGAGCTCGGCAGACGCACGGCGACGACGACCGAACCGGCGGCCGCGCCCGCCGCTGCGACCGCCGACGCCGCCACGTGAGTCGAGGACGGCGATGACCGGATCCGGCGAGGGCCGTCTCGAACGCCCGAGCGGACAGGGATCATCCGAAGCCCCTCGCCGCGCGTTCGGCCGTTGGCCGTTCGGGATCATCGCCGTCGCGATCCTGCGCCTGGTGGACGCCGGCGTCCTGATCGCGCTCGGGATGGAGCAGCGGGGGCTCGACGTCAGCGGTCTCCCGATCCTGGGCGACAGCCCCGTCATGACCCGGGCCATGGACCTGACCCTCGCCCTCCTGACGATCGTCGGCGTGCTGGGCCTGCTGGCGTTCAAGCGCTGGGGCTGGGTCCTGACCATGGTCCTCGTCGGCGTGAGCCTGCTCGGCGACCTGATCCGCGTGGCGATCGGCCAGCCGGGCTACCTCGGGCTCGCCCTCCATGTCCTCACGGCGTTCTACCTGAACGGCAGTGCCGTCCGCGCGCTAGCCGAGCGACACCTCGACGACGACCTCCGAGCGCATCCGTGACCGGCGTGCCATCGTCAGACCGGCCGCCCCGATGACCGACGACCTGGCGCTGCTGCAGCGCTTCGAACCGGTCATCCGCTTCACCGAAGGCGAGCAGTTCTTCCCGATGGCGGCCGAGTCCTACGTGGCGGCGTGCGATCTGCTGCGCGCGGCCCCGGGCCAGCGACCCGAGGTCGCGATCCCCGCCGGGGAGCTCACCCTCGAACGGCTCGCGGACGTGCGCCCGGTGCCGGGCGAGGAACGCTACCTGCGCTTCGTGCCGGCCCCGATGGACGGGATCGAGCTGGCCCGCTGGAACCGCCGCGCCGACCGGCCGCGATTCCACGCTCCCGGTCGCCTTGCCCGTGTCGGCCTGTTCGCCCGGCTCGTGGATGCCGGGTTCAACGCGTCGCTGCTCGTCCGAGGTCGGGTGCCGGGCGGGACGGCGGCGGCCGCGGCGCGCCGCTACGAGGGGATCCGCGTCCGCGATCCGCGGGTCGTCTACCACGGACGGATCGTCCGCTCGAATGGCTGGATCGTCCTCCACTACCTGTTCGTGTACTGCATGAACGACTGGCGCTCGTCGTTCTTCGGCGCGAACGATCACGAGGCCGACCTCGAGCAGGCCTTCGTGGTCCTCGAGGAGGGCGCGACACCGTGGGCCGATGCCGTCCCGCGATGGTTCGGATGTGCCGCCCACGACTACTCGGGCGATGACCTGCGTCGACGCTGGGACGATCCGACCCTCACCTTCCAGGAGGGCCACCCGGTGATCTTCGCGGGGGCCGGCTCGCATGCGGCGTACTTCGAGCAGGGCGAGTACGTCACCCCGGTCCCGCTCCCCGCGATGCGACCGCTCAACAAGGCGCTCAAGGGCCTCCGACGGGTCTGGCGTGATGTCCTGCGCCAGGACGACCCGGGCGACCTCGCAGCGAAGGTCGAGAACGCCTTGAGCATCCCGTTCATCGACTATGCGCGCGGGGACGGCCTCACCGTTGGTCCGGGTGGCGATGTCGGCTGGACGCCGATCGTCGTGGACGACAGCACCGGTTGGATCGACGGCTTCCGCGGCCTGTGGGGCCTCGACACCCGCGATCGTTTCGCAGGCGAGCGGGCGCCGGCGGGACCCAAGTACACGCGGACCGCGACCGCCCGTCAGTCGTGGAACGACCCGCTCGGGTTCCTCGGGCTCGACAAGTCGCCGCCGCCGGGCCGCGTCCCGGGCGTCCTCCGCGAACGGATCGAAGCCCTCGAGCAGGAGCGTTCCGCGACCCGTGACGAGGCGGAGGCCCGCGCCGCCGAGATCCGGCGGATCACCGTGGCGACCCCGGTCCGAACGGCCGAGATGGTCCTCGCGACCGGGCCGACGCCCACCGAACTCGCCCTCGAGGTCGCGGAGAGCGAACTTGCCGACCTCCGTGCCCGCGATGCCAGCCTGGCCGACCAGCTCGAGCAGGCCCACGACGCCCTCCGGCGGGCCGAGGCAGGCGAACTCGGTGATCCGCGCGCCCACCTGCGCCACGATCACCGGCCGCAGCCGCCGTCGGCGCAGCAGTACGGCCGCTTGGTCGAGTTCTGGTCGGCGGTGAGCGCCGGGGTCCTCGTCCTCGTCCTCGTCGTTGCGCTGTACCTGCGGATCCTCCCGGTGTGGGGGTCGCTCCTGCTGGCGATCGGGGGCTACATCGCGATCGAGGCGGCCTCTCGTCGACGCCTGGTCCAGCTCATCCTGCGGGTGACCCTGGTGCTGGCCGGTATCGGCGCGATCGTCCTCGCCATCGCGTTCCTGCCGCTGCTCATCGTCGGGTCGATCGCGGCCATCGCCCTCCTCGCGATCATCGACAACGTCCGCGAATTGCGCGGCTGAGGTCAGCCCGCGGGCAGCGCCTCGACGTCGGGCGATGCGCCGGCGTCCTCGTCGTCGGTGGAGCGCAGCAGGACGTCGCGCTGGCGAAGGTAGTCGGTGATGGCCAGGATCGCGGCCGCCACCGGGATGGCGAAGATCGCGCCCATGATCCCGGCGATGGCCGTGCCCAGGATGACCACGACGAAGACGGCGACGGGGCTCATGTTCACCGCCGCCCCCATCACCAGCTGGGTGACGATCAACTGGACCCCGACCGCCGCGATCACGCTGATCACCAGCGACGGGACGACCGCTGCGGGCGCGAGGACCAGGGCGAACGCCGGCAGGACGGCCCACCCGAGCAAGGGGCCGATCCAGGGGATGAAGACGATGAGGCCGGCGATCACGCCGATGAGCGGGGAGAGCGGCACATCGAGCACGAACGCGGTCAGGGCGATGATCCCCCCGAAGATGGCGCCGATCAATAGCCGGCCACGGACGAAGCCGCCGAACGACACCGCGATCGCGAGCTCGAGCTCGGTCAGGTCGCGGTACGTGCTGCGCGGCAGGAAGCGGCGCATCCAGCCCAGCAGCGACACCTGGCCCACGGCCAGCCCGACGGAGATGAAGACGGCCGTCACGAGGCCGGCGACCACCCCGACGACGTTCCCGACGGCGGCCGCCGCGGCGTCGGCGATCTCCGACGCGTAGCCCCGGATGTATTCCTGGATCGAGGCCACGATGTCCGACCCGGACGGTACCGTCCCGCCCATGGAGTCGATGAGTGGGGCGAGGATCTCACCGATCCGGGCGGTGATCTCCGGGAGCCGGTCCACGAACTCGATCGCGGCGCCCAGCAATGCGATCCCGGCGGAACCGAGGACGACGATCGCCGTGACGGCCGTGACGAAGTACGTGATGGCGACAGGGATCCCGCGTCCCTTGAACGGCAGGTGCCGCTGGAGCCACGAGACCGGTGGCTCCAGGACGTAGGCCATCAGCCACGCGACGAACAGGATGATCGCCGGCCCGGCCAACGGTGCGAGCGATCCGGCGGCGAGCGTCGCGATGACCGCGACGAGGGCGATGACCACGAGCCAGAAGACGAGCCGCGCCTCACGGCGCGAGACGACCTGCCAGATCGACGATGGCGCAGACGGATCAGGGGTCACCCACCGAGTGTACGTCGCGTCCGGCCTGCGGATTCAGGCGCCGAGGGGCTAGCCGCGCGCGGTCGTCTCGGCCGGTGTCTGATCGGCTCCGAGGCCCTTGGGCAGGTCGCTCGGTCCATCGAACGGCGATCCGTCGGCCGGGGCCGCCTCGGCGAACGCCGCCGGCTCGATCTGAACGGCGACGGCCGAGTCGAACGCGCGCGCGTCCGGCGAGCCGGCCTCCGCGTCCTCGGGCGATCGGCGCGCATCGAGGCGGAGCTTCACCTTCTGGCCGAGGTCGGCCAGTCGCGGGCGGACCAGCGGCGACGTCAGCAGCGCGAATCCGACCAGGCCCAACGTGATCAGCCCGCCGATGACGAACGGCAGCCGCGAACGCCGCGGATCGCGCCGGATCCCGGTGGCTTCGACGGCGGTCGCGATGGCCCTCGGGATGTCGACGTCCGGGAGATCCACCTTGGGGACCTCGCGACGGGCGTCGTTGATGACGCGGACGACATCGTCACGCGACATCTCGGGCAGGTGGAGTTCGGGGAGCTGGAGTTCTCTCAGGCGCAATGCGGGCATCTCGGCCTCCTCGACGGGCGCCATCCGGGCGCGTAGGCGATGCGCTGAGCATACGCGGAGGCACCTTGCGTGCCCACTGCCACATGGCCCCATCGGGTAGCCCCGGCGTAGCAAGGCGTGGCAACATGAGGCGGGTTTTCACCCCGTCGGGGTGATGCCACCCCGGGCTTCACCCTGTGGAATCAGCGCGAAGGAGACGGGTTGGAGCGCATGACCGGTTCGAGGTTCGCCCGATGAGTCGTCGCCGCTGGTTCGCGGTCGGGGCGGCCGGTGTCGCCGGTTCCACCGCGCTGCTGTCGCGCCGCGCCAAGCGGACGACGGCGTTCCCGCCCGGTCCCGACGCCGTGACGGCGGAGGGTGCTCGAGCGCGCGCCGCCGATCTCCTGGCGTTGCCCCGCGTGCGACGGCGTGACCTCGCGATCGATTTCGCGCCGGCCGTGTCCACGTCGGTGGACCCGCTCCTCCACGGACGTCGGTACTTCCCGCGCATGCTGGCGGACATCGAGGCCGCGCGCGACCACGTGCACCTGCTGATCTACGGCTACAAGCCAGGCGACATCGGCACCACGTTCCGCGACGCACTGGCCGCCAAGGTGCGGGCCGGCGTGGAGGTCCGCCTCCAGGTCGACGCGATCGGCAGCGAGATCGACATGGGGAGCAAGGCGTTGTTCCGCGACCTCGTGGCGGCCGGGGTGCAGGTCGTCGCGCACGATGGCCTGCTGGTCGTGCGCGAAGGCGAGCTCGGCGCCCGGCGCCCGGCGTCGCGCTTCGAGGACACCCTGCATTTCGACCATCGCAAGATGGCGGTCATCGACGGCGAGGTCGCCTATGTCGGCGGGAGCGGTATCGAGGACCACTACAACGACGAGCGGTTCTACGACGTGATGTGCCGGGTCACCGGTCCGATCGTGGCCCAGGTGCAGCTGGTCTTCGTGGCGAGTTGGCGCAACCAGGGCGGGAGCGCGGACGCCGACGTCCTCGAGCGCTGGTTCCCCGACGCGACGCAGCACGTGGCGGACGATGCGCCCCTGCGGGCGGCGACCACCATCCTGTGGAACGTCCCGGGGACCGGGCACCATCCGATCAGCGATGCGATCGAGGCGTCGATCGACGACGCCCGGGAGCGGATCCAGATCGTCAACCCGTACATCAGCAACCGGGCCATCCTCGATCGGCTGCATCGGGCGGCGCTGCGCGGCGTCAGGATCCGCCTGATCGCCCCAGGCAAACCCACGCCCCCCTACCCGGCCGCCGCGTTCCGCCATCACTACGAACGGCTGCTCGACGCCGGCGTGGAGATCCTGCTGCACCCGGAGATGGCGCACGCCAAGGTCCTGCACATCGACGACCGGGTCCTGGTGGGTGGCTGCAACCTGGACGATCTCTCGCTGTTCCGGAACGACGAGTTGAACCTGCTCTTCGACGACCCGACCGTCGGCGAGATGACCGATCGCGCCGTCTTCGACGAGCTCATCGCGATGTCCGTCCCGGCCACCGTCCCGAGCGGGCGTCGCGAACGCGCATGGAACGCCACCATGGACCGGATCTCGCGATTGCTCTAGGAGACTTGCCGTGCGCCGGTTCCTCGTCGAAGTCGTCATCGACGCCGCGATCGTCTTCGTCACCCTCTTCGTCCTGTCGCTGATCTCCGTCCCGCAGCCCTTCCCGTTCGGGAATGAGCGCGAGCCCATCATCGAGCGGACGGCCAGCGGGGTGCTCCCGTACCTGCTCGCCGGCCTCGCCATCGGGGTCGTGGATCGACTCGTCCGACCCTTGATCGTCGCCCTCACCGGTCGTCTCGTGCTCTCGACGATGGGCCTGTTCCTCATCGTCGTGAATGCCATCTCCCTGTGGATCGCGACCCTGCTCATCCCGGAAGTCGCCGTCGCCGCGGCGCCGAAGCTCCTCTGGTTCCTGCTCGCCTCGGCCATGTTCACCGTCCTGTCATCCCTGGCGGATGCGGTCTTCGGGCTGAACGTGCCACTCGTGGACGATGGGGGCGGAGGCCGCTCGATCTGGCGCTTCCTCGATGCCCTCCCGACGCCGCGGCGGAACCGGATCATCGAGAACATCCGGCTCCAGCAGGTCTACGACATCATCTATCGCTACGGGCTCGACATCGCCCTCGAGCGCTCCCCGGTCGCCTCGGTGCGGAGCTGGTTCCAGCGCAAGGTCCTCGGACGGACCCTCTCGGCGGAGCACCTCACCCCCGAGGCCCGCGTGCGCCTCATGCTCCAGCAGCTGGGCCCCACGTACGTGAAGATCGGCCAGATGATCGCGAGCCGGCGGGAGGCGCTCCCACCCGAGCTGGTCGCGGAGCTCGAGCGCCTCCAGAGCGACGTGGCGCCGTTCCCCTGGGAGGAGGCATCGGCGATCCTCGAGGCGGAGCTCGGCCGACCGGTCGCAGCGGCCTTTGCCTCGATCGAGCCCGAGCCGTTCGCGGCAGCCTCCACGGCCCAGGTCCATCGCGCCGTCCTCCCCGACGGCCGGGTCGTCGCCGTCAAGATCCAGCGCCCCAACATCGTGGCCAAGGTGAAGGCCGACCTCGGCGTCCTCGAGGAGCTGGCCAACGTCGCCGAACAGCGATCGGACCTCGCCCGCAAGCTGGGGGCCCGGGCCATGATCCGGGAGTTCGCCTCCGGGGTCATCAAGGAGCTCGACTACCGGAACGAGGCGTACCACGCCCAGCGCATCGCCGAGTCGATGACCAAGTTCCCGCAGATCCACATCCCGGTAGTCGACCCGGATCGCTCCACCGCACGGGTCCTGACCGCGGAGTTCGTCGGCGGCATCAAGATCTCGGACGTCACGCGCCTTCGGGAGGCCGGGATCGACACCACCGAACTGGGTTCGGTGTTCATCCGAGCACTCATCAAGCAGGTCCTCGTGGACGGCTTCTTCCACGGCGACCCGCACCCGGGCAACGTCCTGGTGGACCCGGAGACGGGGCGCATCATCTTCCTCGACTTCGGCCTCATCGGCGAGCTGCGCACGGACCAGCGGATGAGCCTCATCCAACTGCTGCTCGCGCTCAAGAAGGCCGACAGCACGGCCATCGCCGACGCCCTGATCGGTCTCGGTGAGCATGGCCCCGAATGGAACGAGCGGACGTTCCGCGGCGACGTCGATCGCCTGACCCGCCAGTACCTGATCTACGGGAAGGCCACGAGCGTCGGGGCGGCGATCTCCGCAGTGCTCGGCGCGGTGTTCGACAACGGCCTGCGCCTCGATAACGACCTCACCCTCGCCATCAAGGCGGTCGTGCAGGCCGAGGAGACCGCGACGACGCTCGCGTTCGATATCGACATCGCGTCGGCCGCGTTCGAGGAGGCACGCGATGCCACGTTGGCCCGGCTGACCCCGGACGCCGTGGAGAAGTTCGTCACCGATCAGGCCATCCGGGTGGGACAGGAGCTGGTCCGGCGGGTCCCGACCCTCGAGGCCGCGGCCTGGTCGTGGCTCGACCAGTTCGGGAAGGGCAAGCTCGTGGTGGAGATCGACACCACCGAGCTCAATCGGGAGATCGCGAAGGTCGGCGACCTCGGCCGCCAACTGGCGGTGGGCATGCTCGTGACGGGCCAGCTGATCGGGACGGCCATCCTGGCCATCGTCCTGCTCCAGCCGGCCACCCTGGAGGAATTCCAGACGTTCGCCTACATCGGGCTGATCGCGTTCGGGATCTCGCTGCTGGTGAGCATGTACGTCCTGTTCCGGACCCTCAGATCCGCCGCGCCCGCGGACCGCTCACGATGATTCCGGGACCTCGCCGTCCGCGCTGACCGCCTCGGTCGCGGCGTCCGCAGCCTCGTCCCCGTCCGAATCCACCACGCGCAGCACGGCCCGCCACGTCACCGCCACGACGCCGGCGAAGGGCACCACCAGGAACATCCCCACGATGCCGGCCAGCTGGTTGCCGGCGGGGATCGCCAGCAGGACGATGGCGGGATGCAGGCTCACCGCCCGCCCGTACACCAGCGGCGCCACGAAGTTGCCCTGCGCGATGTTGAACACGATCGTGAAGATGGCCATGATCACGATATCGGACGTGCTGCCGACCGAGACCGTCACGAGGAACGCCAGGCCCGTGGCGAGGAAACTGCCGATGTACGGGATGAACCCGAGGAAGAACGCGAGGACCGCGATCGGTAGCGCCAGCGGCAGGCCGAGGATGATCATGAGGATCGCCGTGGTCCCGGCGCCGAACAGCGAGATCACGGCCGTCCCGATCATGTAGCCACCCAGGACGTCGGCGGCCCGCCCGCCCGCGGTGTCCAGGATCGCGCGTCGGCGCTCGTTGAGGCGGGCGATGCCACGGGTCCAGGCGGCCTCGCCGTCGCGCAGGAAGTAGAACGTCAGCAGGGTGGAGAGCAGCAGGACCACGCCGAGCGACGCGAGCCCGGACACGAGGCCGACGACATCCTCGAGCAGCCCCGACGTGAACGCGTGGATGACGTCGGCGAGTCCGAGCGACCCGAGGATGCTCTGATCGGCGCCGTCCTCCGCGGTCGCGAGCATCTCCTGCAGCGGTCCGATCATCGTGATGAGCGTCAGGACGACGATGCCCGAGATGATGAAGGCCGTGCCCAGGGTGACAGTGATGGCCGCGGCGCCCCGGGACCACCCGCGCCGGCGCAGCGCGTCGGCGGAGGGATCCAGGGTGGCTGCCAGCACGATCCCCAGGATCACGGGCAGGATCACCATCGGGATCCGGACGGCGGCGGTCACGACCACGGCGACGAGCCCGAGCGCGACGAGCGACCGCCAACTCCACTGCCCGAGGCGGTCCAACCACGTCGGAACGAGCCCGGAACGACGCAGGCGCTCCGCCGGATCGATGTCCAGGGCCAGGATGAAGGCTGGCGCGATGGCCAGCGTGAAGGCGAGGATCGGGAGGGCGGCGAAGAGGCCCATCACCCCGAACAGCGCCGCGCCGGCCGGAAGCGCGATGAGGACGAGCGCCGGATGGACCTCGAGGGACTTGCCGTAGATGAGCGGCGCCAGGATGTTGCCCTGGATGAGGTTCATGATCGTGATGAGGACGAGCAGGATGACCACGTCGGTCGGACCGTTCGTGGACCACGTCACCAGGACGAGGACGCTCGTCGACAGGAACCCGCCCACGTACGGGATGAACCCGCCGACGAAGACCAGGACGGCGAGCGGACCGGCGAGGGGCACGCCCAGGATGATCAGGAAGATGAAGTCCGAGATCGCGTCGGTCGCGGCGAGGATGGCCGTCCCGCGAAGGTAGCCGCCCACGCGATCGAGGGCGACGCGACCGCTCTCGGTGATGGCGTTCGCCCGCCATCCGCTGATCGGTGCGACGAGCCAGGTCCACGCCTTGTCGCCGTCCTGGAGCAGGTAGAACGTGAGGAATCCGCCCAGGATCAGCGACGTGACCAAGGCCGCCACGGGGCTGGCGATGTCGGCGGCGATGCCGGCGAACAACCCGCGGATCTGGTCGACGATGAAGCCGAACAGCGTCGCCACTTCCTGCGGAGCATCGATCTCCACCAGCCAGGCGGCCACCGCCTCACCGCCCGCCTGGAGCGCCCGGACGACGTCCGCGACGTAGGGCAGGAAGGCGATGGCGAGGAGCGCGAGGGTCGCGGTGAGGACGAGCAGGGCCACCAGGCTCACGACCCCGGCCGCCTTCGTCCGGCTCCAGCCGCGCTCGCGGAGGCTGCTCGTATAGGGCGCGAAGGTCGCGGCCACGATGAGCGCGATCAGCACGGACGCGGTCACCGTCGACAGGAGGACCGCGATGTAGACCAGGACGATGGCGAGCGCGATGGTCGCCAGGACACGCCACCCGACGGCGGCGAGCCGCTCCAGCCAGCCCGGGACCAGGTCGCCGCCGGTGACGCCGCTGGTGTCGTCGGTCATCGCGGCATCATGCGGCTTGGCGCGGCGTCGTGACCAGTCCCTTCGACCGGGATCCGATTCGGCGACGGCACGTTCGAGCTGCCCTCCCAGGCGCGGATAGACGAACGCGGCGGCGTCCGGCCATTGCCGACGCCGCCGCGCGGAACGTGGGCGCTTAGCCTTCCAGCGCCTTCTTCTTGAGCGCCTCGTATTCGGGCTCGGTGATCGCACCCGACGCCTTGAGCTGCTCGAGCTTGGCGATCTGGTCGACCGGCGTGACCGACGACGCCGCGCGCTGCGCGGCCTCCGCCTGGGTCATGAGCTGGACGTCCTGGGCCGTGACCTTGGGCCGGGCGATGATGTAGATCAGCGCGCCGAGGAACGGCAGGATCACCAGCAGGAAGATCCACACGGCCTTCATCCCGCCCGACAGGTCGTTGCGACGGAAGATGTCGCCGAACAGCGAGATGAAGATCCAGATGAACATGAACCAGAAGAAGAACGCGATCATCGAGAAGATCACGTCCCAGAAGCCGTAGTTGCCCGCCTGTCCCACCTCGGAACACGCGGCAACCACGAAGGCCAGCATCGCGAGGATCGGCAACATGGGCCGTCCCAGCAGCTGACGGGCGGTCGCGAGTGTGGTCATCCCTACCTCCTTGGATCTCCGAACAGGCCTCCGTCGGGCGACGGACCTGGTGCGAATCGGGTGATCGGCCACCATCCTCATCCCTCGACGGTACAGGCCGCGTCATCCGCTACAGGTGAAATGCTGCACGCCGGGCGCGCAAGGTCAAGTCGGGCGTTCGACCATGGCACCTCAGGATGCGGCGGGCCGACGACGCCAGGTTTCGCTGGATCTCGCCCAGGGTCGCCCCAGGGCGACGGCAAGCCCGCCATTCACGATCAGCAGCACCAGCGTGAAGGCCACGACCGTCGCGGTCTCCTGGGCGTGACCAGGCCCGGCGACCAGCAGCAGGGCGAGCCCCGGAGCACGCTGCCCCGTGACCAGCGCCGAGGCTCGCCGCGTGGCCGCGTGCGGGCCACCCACGATCCATCCGATGGCGACGGCCATGCTCGCGCAGACCACCATCGCCACCAATGGGCCAGGACCGAGGGTGAGGACCTCGTCGTAGGTGTCGGCGACCGCGACGACCGCGATGACGACCATCAGGGACGTCGAGATGGCCGTGAGCGGTCCGACGACGGCGTCCGCGAGCGAACGGCGCGAGCGCGCCAGCGCCAGCCCCGCCAGCGTGGGAGCCAACTGGAAGGTCGCGAGGTTGGCGATCACCGCGGCCGGGTCCAACGGCGCCATCTGTGCATCGGCTCCCAGGGCGCGGGATGCGAGTCCAAGGCTCGGGGCGACCGTCAGGGTGGCCAGCACCGAGAGACAGAAGGTCAGCAGCACCCCGAACGCGAGGTCGCCACGCGCGACCTGGACGAACTTGGGACCCAGCGATCCGCCTGGCGCGACGACGGTGGCCAGGAAGGCGATCGCGATCGCCCCGGCGAGGCCGGCCCACATGGCCGTGGCCACGCCGGCGACCGGCACGAGGACCAGGTTGGCGACGAACGCCAGCAGGAACGCCGACGTCCCGACGGACCGGCCCGCCGTCCCGCCCTCCGTGAGCCGGAGCCCGATGGACAGCATCGTGACCACGAGGAATAGGCGGACCAGCAGGGCGGTGAGGGTCGCGAGATCCAAGCGTCATCCTCAGGACGGCGGTGATGTCGATACGCGGAAGCGTCATCATCCCACGCAGCGAACGTCGTCGGAGGTCGGGATGACCCAGGTCGATCGGTGCTGATCCTCGGGATCTTCTTCGCCGGGCTGCTCGCCTACGGCTTGCTGTCACGCGTCCTCGACGCCCGGAGCCTGACGCCGCAGATCGTGATGCTCTGCGTGGGGTTGGTCCTCGGCGTGTTCGTCGCCGGCACCCCGGAGGTCGGGATCGACACCGAGTTCCTCCACGTCGCCGGGGAAGCGGCCCTCATCCTGTGTCTGTTCGTCGACGCCGCCAGGATCGATATCGCGGCCCTCCGGGGCAGCGCCGGCCTCCCGGCCCGTCTCCTGGCCATCGGACTGCCGCTGACGCTCGCCGCGGGAACCCTGGTGGCCCTCCTCCTCTTCCCCGATCTGCCGCTGCTGGATGCCGTCCTGCTGGCGATCCTCGTCGCCCCCACCGACGCGGCGCTGGGCGTGCTCGTGGTCAGCAGCCCGAAGGTGCCCATCCGGATCCGGCAGGCCCTCAACGTCGAGTCGGGGTTGAATGACGGCCTCGTGACCCCGCTGGTCCTGGTGGTCGTGGTCGCCGGCCAGGCGGAAGGCAGCGGGACGAGCGGCTGGTTCGTCGATGCATTGGGACAGATCGGGCTGGGGGTGGTGGCGGGCGCGGTCGTCGGAGCCGGGGGTGCGACCCTGCTGCGCTTCGCCTCCCGACGCGAGTCGGTCCTCGATGGCGCTCGATGGGTCGTCGCCCCGGCGCTCGCGTTCCTCGCCTGGTTCGTCGCG
Organism: uncultured Anaerolineaceae bacterium; assembly: GCA_964451745.1. Taxonomy (GTDB): domain Bacteria; phylum Chloroflexota; class Limnocylindria; order Limnocylindrales; family CSP1-4; genus SPCO01. The sequence continues at coordinate 19,329 of CAYVJP010000015.1, forward strand.
ATCGAGCTCGGCGGCAACGCGTTCGTTGCGGCGTTCGTGGCCGGGTTCGCGTCGACCGCGACGATCGGGAGGGTGTCGGACGAGCTCCTCGAGTTCGGCGAGGTGGGTGGTGAGCTCCTGGGGCTTGCCGTCTTCTTCATGTTCGGCGTCCTCGTTCCGAGCCTGGGCCCGTTCGATCCGCCGACGATCCTGTTCGCGATCGCGGCGCTCACGATCGTGCGGATGATCCCGGTCGCGATCGCCCTGATCGGCACCCGCCTCGCTCCGGCGACCGTGACGTTCATGGGGTGGTTCGGGCCTCGGGGGCTCGCGTCGATCGTGCTCGCGCTCGTGGCCATCGGTGACGGCGCCGCAGGACCGCCGGCGTTCGCGCCCCTCGTCATCGCCGCCGTCGCCCTGACCGTGACCCTCAGCGTGTTGAGCCATGGCCTGAGCGCGGGACCGGCGGTCCGCTGGTACGGAAACGCTGTCGCCCGGCTCCCCGCCGGAGCTCCGGAACTCGAATCGAGCGGTGTCGTGCCGGTGCGTGGTCGCGCGCTGGCCCGATCGACGCAGCCGGATGCGCGTTCATCCCGCTCGGGTGATGCCGAGCTCGACGCGCGATCCGGATGATGGCCACGTGACGACGTCGACCGGGCCATCGCTCCTCGTCCGGGACCCGGGTGAGAGCGCATCCGCGGTCCGGGCCGCCGGCGTGGCCGGGCTCGTCTTCGCGCTCCTCACGACGGTGGCGTTGCTGCTCGTGCGCGACATCCCGCCGCAGACGGAAGCGGAGTTCGCGGCCTGGTGGGAGACCTACGCTCCCAGGTTCTACGTCGCGCTGTACCTCATCCCGTTCGCCGGGATCGCCTTCCTCTGGCTGCTCGCCGCCCTGCGTCACCGGATCGGTCGCCGCGAGGACCAGTTCTTCGCGACCGTCCTGCTGGGGAGCGGCCTGCTCTTCGTCGCGCTGCTCGTCGCGGCGGGCGCCGCGGCCGCCGCGGCGGCGGTCGCGACCGAACGGGCCGATCGATCCTCCTACGATGCCTTCCTGTTCGGTCGCTCGATCGCGCGTGCCTTCTTCTTCGGCTTCGCGGTCAAGATGGCCGCGGCGTTCATGCTCGTGGCGTCCACCATCGGCCGGCGGACCGAGGTCTTCCCGCGGTGGTTCACGATCGTCGGCGCCGTCACCGGCATCTCGCTGCTCGTCGCGGTCACCACGTTCGAGCCGGTCGCGCTCGCCTTCCCGCTCTGGGTCGCGATCCTCAGCGTGCTCCTGCTCCGCTCCCGGGCCGGTCCCGCCGCGGGACCATCACCCTGACGACGCGATCCGGTTCTCAGCCCGGCGCCGAGGCCGCGACATCACCCGGTTCGGGTGATGGCCGGGCGGTGGCTCCCGGATGACGATTCAGCACCATCGACGACACCGGCCACCAGCTGTCCAGGCCCGCGCCCCCGACCCGTCCCGGAGGATCCCGATCCATGGCGACCACCGCGAACCCCGCTCGAACGGTCCTGCCGATCCCCGACCGGCCTCGGGCCGGCCTCGTCACCTATGACGCGAAGGACCCCGATACCGCGTTCGCCCCGATCACCCCGCTCCGACCGCCGGATGGCGCCCCGAACATCCTGATCGTCCTGCTCGACGATGTCGGATTCGGCGCGTCGAGCGCCTTCGGCGGCCCCATCGCGACGCCGACGGCCGAGCGGCTGGCGAGCGAGGGCCTCAAGTACACTCGGTTCCACACGACCGCGCTGTGCTCCCCCACGCGCCAGGCCATGCTGACCGGTCGCAACCACCATGCCGTTGGCATGGGCGGCATCACCGAGATCGCGACCTCTGCGCCCGGGTACAACTCGATCCGGCCGAACACCGCCGCGCCGATCGCCGAGACCCTCAAGCTCAACGGGTATTCGACGGCGCAGTTCGGCAAGTGCCACGAGGTCCCGGTGTGGCAGACGAGCCCGATCGGGCCGTTCGACGCGTGGCCCACCGGGGGCGGCGGCTTCGAGTACTTCTACGGCTTCATCGGGGGCGAAGCCCACCAGTACTACCCGGCGATCTACAACGGCACGGTCCCGGTGGAGCCCGAGTCCACCCCCGAGGAGGGTTACCACTTCATGGCCGACATGACCGACCGGGCGATCGCCTGGATCCGTCAGCAGAAGGCGCTCGCGCCCGATCGGCCATTCATGACGTACTTCGCCCCTGGGGCGACCCATGCGCCGCACCACGTCCCGACGGAGTGGGCGGACAAGTACAAGGGCCGCTTCGACGCTGGTTGGGATGCGCTCCGAGAAGAGACGATCGCTCGGCAGAAGGCGCTCGGGGTGATCCCCGCGGAGGCGGAGTTGACGGCGCGCCACGAGCAGATCCCGGCCTGGGACGACATGCCCGAGGCGCTCAAGCCGGTGCTCCGCCGCCAGATGGAGGTGTACGCAGGCTTCCTCGAGTTCACGGACCACCATGTCGGCCGACTCGTGGATGCGTTGGCGGACCTGGGGGTGCTGGACGACACCCTCATCTACTACATCATCGGCGACAACGGGGCGTCGGCCGAGGGGACCCTCAACGGCACGTTCAACGAGATGATCAACTTCAACGGCGCGGCAGCGCTCGAGACCCCGGAGTTCATGCTGGAGCGCCTCGCCGACTTCGGCGGGCCCGACTCCTACAACCACTATGCCGTCGGCTGGGCGCACGCCATGGACACGCCGTACCAGTGGACCAAGCAGGTGGCGTCGCATTTCGGCGGGACCCGCAACGGGACGATCGTCCGCTGGGCGAA
>CAYVJP010000016.1:0-21545 GCA_964451745.1 uncultured Anaerolineaceae bacterium
GCATGGCGCCCCCGCTCTGCCGGCCGATCCGCGGCGCGGTCTCACGCGAGCTGAGGTAGCCGGTGAAGATCCCGTCCTGGACCAGCGGCACGGCCTGCGCGGCGACGCCTTCGTCGTCCCACCCGAACGTGCCCATCCCGCCGGGCGCGGTCGCATCGGCGACGATCGTCACGAGATCCGAACCGTAGCGGAAGCCCTCGGCCAGCTTGTCCGTCGTGAGGAAGCTGGTGCCCGCGTAGCTCGCTTCCGTCCCGAAGACGCGGTCAAGCTCGGTGGGATGACCGCAGGATTCGTGGACCTGGAGATACAGCTGGCTGGGGTCCAGGACGATCGTGAACCGGCCGCTGGGGCACTGCGGCGCGGTCAGCAGCGCGACCGCCTCGTCGGCGAGGGGCTCGGCACGTTCTGCGAGGCGGAGCGAGCGGATGTATTCGTACCCCGCGGCGTTCCAGCCGCCACCGGAATCGGGGTAGCTCCGGCGCTGGTGCTCGTCGCCATCGATGGCGTTGGCCTCCACCGCGGAGCCGACGTGGGTGATGGTCTGCTCGGTGAAGCTGCCGTCGGTCGCGGCGAAGGTCTTCCACTCGCGCTGGGCCGCGTACATCGATTCGGTGAAGGCGATGCCCTTGACCCGACTCGCGGCTTCGTCGGCCGCGAGCAGATCGGCGATCTTGCGCTCGAGCGGGACGGCGAACGGGTCCTCCTCGATCGGCGTCTCGTAGGTGCCGTGGGCGGGCGGCCGGTCGTCGAGGATCGCGGGGTCGCGCAGGGCGGTCGCGCTGGCCCGGGCGATCCGGACGGCCTCCGCCGCGACGCGGTCCGCTTCGTCCGTGGTGAGGACGTGGGAGCTCGCGAACCCCCAAGCGCCATCGACGAGCACGCGGACCCCGAAGCCCTCGCTCTCCCCGGACGCGACGCCTTCGACGCGACCGGTCTTGATCGAGATGGATTCGTCGAGGCGGCGCACGATCCGCGTATCGGCATAGCCGGCGCCCAGCATCGTGGCGGTGTCGAGGGCGCGATCCGTCAGGTCTCGCATGCGCCGCGCAGCCTATCGCATCGGTCGGCGGGCGGTCAGTCCGGCGGATGCCGTATCGGGAGTCGTGGCCCGCGGGTCGGCGAAGGGCCGCGGGACGAGGCGCGACCCCGATCCTCGCGGCCCGGCCGATGCTCAGAGCGCGGGCGTGCCGACCAAGGCCTGTGTCGTCAGGTAGAGCCCGAAGCCGAACACGAGGATCGCGGCAGTCAGCGGCACGAGCGCACGCAAGCGACCAAGGGCCCCACGTCCGGCCAGACGATCGCTGCGGTCGCGGGCGACGACGACCAGGAGGCCGACCCCGGCCATCACCGCGGCCATGCCCAGTCCGAACGCGACGACCAGGACGATCCCGAACGCGGGTCGTCCCGCCGCGATGGACCCGAGCAGGATCAGCAACGCGCTCGTGGACGGGATGAGCCCGCCAGCCAGGCCCAGCACGAACAGGCTGCGCCAGGTGATGGACGTCCCGGGAGGTGGGAGGTGGGTGTGCGTGACCCCGCCGTGACGGTGCTCGCCGTGCTCGTGGCCATCCCCATGCCCGTCCGGCCCGCCGCCGTCACGCGCGTGATCGTGGGTATGGCCGTGATCGTGGGCCTGGCCGTGGGCATGGGCCTCGGCATGGGCTCGCTCGGTGGCGGCGGCGGCGCGGCGGCGACGCAGCTCTCCAGCCAGCATCCACGCACCGATGGCCAGGATCGAGAGCGCGGCCACGACGGGAGCGCCGCGGACGACGACGTCAGGCGGGAGCACGTCAGCCGCGCCCATCACGATCGCGGCCAGCACGAGGATCCCGACCGTGTGCGACACGCTCACCGACAACCCGAGGCCGAGCGCGTGGAGCGGTGTCCCGCGCGTCCCGACCAGGTACGCGGCCATGAGCGTCTTCCCATGCCCCGGGGTCAGGGCATGCCCGGCGCCGAGGACCCCCGCTGTCGCGAGCGATAGCAGCAGCACGAGCGGCGTCACGTCGGCCGTCTGGAAGATCGACGGCACGTCGCCGTCGATCCCGCCCGGGATCGCCGCCGCCGCCACCTCACCCATCGCGGCCGGCGCCCCCGTCGGTGTACTCGCGCCGGTCCGCGGCAGGGCGGCCGCGTCCGGCATCGCGTCGGCGGCCTGGACCGGCCCGCCGAGAACGATCTCCAGCGTGACCGATCGGTCCGCCAGCGGTTGGGCGAGGCGCTCCTTCGGATACTCGGTCAGGCGCCCGGAAAGGCTCACGTCACGCGCGCTGCCACCGACCACGGTCACGGTCGTCCCCGACCCGACGACCACGATCTCGCGCCAGCCCAAGCGGTCCTCGTGGCTTGCATCCGTGAAGGCGAGGCGCGTCGGCGCATCGGCCGACAGCGTGGCGGGAAGCGTCGCCTCGAACCCGCACACGAGTCGGAGGGTTTGGAGCCCGCCCGCTCCCATCGGGAACGACACACCGGCCCCGGTGAGCTGCAGCTCGAGCTCGGCCCCGTCGTTGGTGAGTCGCAGATCCCCGGCGAGATCCGTGCAGGCGACGACCCGTTCGCCATCGGCCTCGTCGTCGGAGACCAAGCCGTCCTCGTCGGCGTCGAACGCCAGGCGGGTCTGGAACGCGGGGACCTCCGCTTGGTCGATGACGACGTCGAGGAGCACTCGATCCGGCTCCACGCGCAGCCCCGCGTAGTGGTTGATGGTGAAGTTGCCCAGCGGGTGGGCCAGGGCCAGTGCCGGCAGGACCAGCACGCCGATCATGGCGCCTAGGACGGCCCCCTGCCGTCGTCGCGAGCGGCTCATCGGAGCCCCACCAGGGTCTGCTCCGCCCGCGCGACCGAGACCGGATCGAACGTCGGGTCGAGCGCGAGGGCGTCCTCGAGCAGCTGGCGCGCCCGGGGTGCGTCGCCCACGGCGGAGGCCGCCATCCCGGCGTGGTACAGGATCGAGGCGTCTCGCGTCCCGACCGCAAGGGCCGCCGTGAGCGCGGCATCCGCCTCGGCGTCGCGGCCGTTGGCGAGCAGGGCCCATCCCAGCGCGTCGTAACCGTAGACATCCTTCCGGACCGCGATCTCGGCCTCGGCGAGTCGAAGGGCGCGCTGCGGATCGATCCCGGTCGTGGCGAGGTACAAGGCGAGCGTCCGATCGTAGACGCCGGCGCCGGCGTCCGAGAGCTGAGCGATCGCGAGCACCGTCGCCCGGTAATCGGCCGCGCGCGCGGCATCCCCGGGGCCTCCGCGACGCTCGAGCAGGTCGGCGCGTCGTGCCAGCGACTCCGGGAGCGGGATGGTCGCGGTCGCGGCGTCGAGATCGGCGATCGCCGCATCCAGCGAGCCCTCGGCGGCCGCGATCCGGGCACGCCCGGCAAGCGCCAGGTGGGACGTGGGGTCATCGCGGAGCGCCGTATCGAACGCTTCGCTGGCGCCGGCCCGGTCCCCCGTGGCGAGGAGGAGTGCGCCAAGCTGATAGCGGTACCACGCGAGCGCACCGGAGGCGCCTTCGTCGACCGCCAGGTCGACCGCCGCGCGGGAAGCCGCGACCGCATCCGTCACGCGTCCCTGGATGGACGCGAGCCGACTCTCGCGGACTTCGGCCGCGGCCGACGGGGCGAGCGCCCGAAGGGCTGTGTAGGCGTCGGTCGCCATGGTGAGATCGCCGAGCTCCAGCGCTGCATCACCGAGCGTGGCGAGGGCGGTCGGGTCGCCCGGCTGGTCGACCAGGACCGCAGCGGCATGATCGCGGGCTTCGACGAACCGGTGGAGCGCGACGAGGACGACGCCGCGATAGCCGCGGGCAGCGGCGGAATCGGGAGCGATCGTGAGCGCGCGTTCGAGTGCCTCGTCCGCGGCCGCGTACGCGCCGATGTCGCCGGTGGCGCGCGCGAGCTCGATGAACGAGCCAGCCACGCGTGGCGCGCTCACGAAGTCGCGTGGGTTCGCGGCGAGCCGGTCGCCCCAGAACGCGACGTTCGCCCGGATCCGGCCGATGTCGTCCGTCGAGGCGTCGATCACGGGGGCCGTGAGAGGGTCGGCGATGGCCTGGCCGGCGTCACCGGCCTCGACCACGACGGCGGGCGGCATGGCCCGGGGCGCCGTCGGCGCCGAGGCCCATCCAGCGATCCGTGGCCCGATGACGAGCGCGATGGAGAGGCCCAGGACGGCGAGCGGGACCCTCGGGAGGGTGGTCGTCCGACGCAAGAAGGTGGTCATGATCGTGTCGCGTCCCATCCGATGTCGGTGGCGATGGACGGTGGGTGTCGGCCCGGGCCGGCCGTGTGGCCGGCCCGGGCCATCCCCCGGGTCAGTGCGGCTTGGCCAGGTACGGGAACGTCGAGGGGAACGACTTGTCGTTGCCATCGACGCCGTCGCTGGTCACGGCACCATTGGTCAGCAGGCTGAACTCCGCGTCGATCACGTCGTCCGCCGGCCGTCGGCCATTGAGGAACCCGGCGGGATCGCCGAGTTTCACGGTGAGGGTGTCCGGCAGGAGCACCTTGGCGATGCCATCGATCTGCGCGGCGGTGTAGGAGGGAGCGCCGTTGACTTCGAGGACGTTGTCGATCGCCTCGAGGACGCCGACGACGTTGTCCATGTCGAATGCACGATCATCGGACGGGCGAAGCCGGTTGGCGGCTTCCTTCTCGGCACCGGTGTTGTTGAACACCGTGTTGATGGCGGGCCGGCCCATGCGCTCGACCTGCTCGTAGTTGCCCAGGCTCAGCTTGCGCGAGACGGCCGCCCAGACGCCGATCGTCTTGCCGGTTCCGCCGAGCTTGCTGTTGGGGACCTCGATGGCGATCGTGCTGATGTTGGTCCCGGCGAACGTGTCCGCGCCGGTGAATCCACCAAGCAGGACGCCGAGGTCCGTCGATCCACCGACCAGCTGCTTCTTGAACTCGACGAAGCCCGGAAGATCGAAGAAGAACGGGTCATCGCGCGGCCCGGCGAACGACTTGCCCCCGCCGCTGATGGACGAGATGCGGGCCGCGCCGCCGTAGGCGGACGTGCGGCCCGTGTCCACGACGCGGCCGTTCCAGCGATTGGCTCGGGCATCGGCACCGGTCGCGCGCTTGATGACGTAGTCCTGGATGATCGCGCCGTTGGCTGCCCGGCGCGCGTTGTAGAACCGGACGCGGTAGGCGATGTCCGCCCAGGCGTCGCCGTTGGTATCGATCTTGAACTCGTAGAGCGTCTCGCCGCGGAACCGGGCGGACCTGGTGTCGGCCGGGCTGGTGAGCGGGTTGACGTTCATGACGAGCGTCGTGCCGCCGGCCGACTTGAAGGCGTAGATGTCGGTGACGTCGATGCGCGCGTCCGTCTTCACGGTCGGGGCGTCGAGGTGATCGGCAGCGCTCACGAAGAGCGAGCCGGTACCGAGGGTCGCGACGAGGGTCGCCGCGCCGAGGAGCGCGAGGCCGGACGTCTTCCGGCGGGTCGTGGTCATGGGTCCAGGGACCTCCGAGTGGGAAGGACAGGCGCCTGAGGGCGCTTCGGATCTCAGTGGCGCTGGGGTTCGATGGGCCCTCCTCGGCCCCGGGCGGGGCGCCGTTGCGGTGCGATGTGCCACGGGTACGCGATCGACCTGGATGCGGATCAATCGCAAAGGGCCTGGGCTACACTCGGCCGCGATGTCAGGTTCCCGACCGGCCGCGACACGTGGCCGATTCATCACGATCGAGGGCCCCGACGGCGGCGGCAAGACGACCCAGGCCGAGGCCCTCGCCGCCCGGCTGACCGCCGCCGGCGAATCCGTGCACCTGACCCGAGAGCCCGGCGGGACGTGGCTCGGTGAGCGGATCCGCGAGGTCCTGCTGGGACGGACGGAGGCGGGGACGCCGACCGATCGATTGACCGACGCACTCCTGTTCAACGCGGCACGGCGGCAGCTCGTCGAAGAAGTGATCCGGCCGGCGCTCGACGGCGGGCGGACGGTCATCTGCGCGCGCTACGCGGATTCGACCCTCGCCTACCAGGGGTATGGGGCCGGTGTCCCGCTCGACGCGCTCCGGACGCTCGCCGACATCGCGACGGGCGGACTCACCCCCGATCGCACGATCCTCTTGGATCTGCCCGTCGAGGCGGGCTTGGCCCGCAAGGCGCCCGCGGATGTCACGCGCTTCGAGGCCGAGTTCGATCTCGCCTTCCACCGGCGCGTGCGCGACGGGTTCCTGGCGCTCGCGCGGGCCGAACCGGACCGGTTCGTCATCGTGGATGCGACGGCGTCGATCGCCGCGGTGACAGCCGCCATCGCGACGGCGGTGGGTGCACGCACCGGATCGGATGAACCGGAAATGCCGATCTCGCGCACTATCGGATGAGCGAACGGACCAGTCCGCTGCCGCTGCGCGTCGCGACCGTGTCCGACGATGCCGATCGGGCGATCCTGGTCCGGGTCGCGTCCGGGGAACTGCACGCTCTCGACGAGTTGTACGAACGCTACAAGACGATGGCTTACTCGATCGCCTACCGAATCACGAATGACCCGACCCTGGCCGAGGATGTCGTCCAGGACGCGTTCCTTGGTGCATGGCGGAACGCATCCCGCTACATCGAGGGTCGCGGCAGCGTGAAGACGTGGCTCCTGTCGATCGTGCACCACCGCGCGATCGACGCCGTCCGACGTCGCCGGCCGACCACCGAGCTCCCCGAGCGCGACGACGTGCCGCCGCCCCAGTTGCAGATGCCCGATGTCTGGGGCGATGTGTCGGCCAGTCTCGACGCGGACACGATCCGCAGCGCGCTGGGTGCCCTCTCCGATGTCCAGCGTGAGGCCATCGAACTCGCCTACTTCGGCGGTTTGACCCAAGTCGAGATCGCCGAGCGGACCGGGACGCCCCTGGGGACCGTCAAGAGCCGGATGCGCCTGGGCTTGCTCGCAATGCGGCGAGCCCTGGAGGAGCACGCGACATGACTGATCCCAGCGACTCGCTCCGTGGCAGCGGTCCGGGCCTGACGTGTGACGAGGTCCGCGATCTCGCCGGCGCCTACGTGCTGGGCGCCCTGGAGGCCGCCGAAGCCGAGGCGGTCCGGGCGCACCTTGCCGGATGTACCGACGGGCATGCCGAGGTCGCCGAGCTCGCGTCGGTCGTGCCGGTGCTTGACGAGAGCGTCCCGATCGTCGAACCACCGATGGCGCTCAAGGGGCGGATCATGGCGGCGGCCGCGGCGGACCTCGAGGGACGCCCGGCCCTGGTCGCTGCTCCACCGGTGGTCGCGGCGCCACCAGCGGCGGTCCCGTCCGCCGAGGCGATCCCGATCGGATCGCGCCGATCGGCAAGCAGCTGGGCGCTGCGCATCGCGGCGGTGCTCGCCATCGCCCTGCTCGGCGGCTGGAATCTGCTGCTGCAGGGGCAGTTGTCTGCCGCGCAGGCCTACGAACAGAGCGTGGCCGCCGTCCTGGAGATGGCCGCGCAGCCTGGGTCCCTGACGGCTGTCCTGTCCGCCGACGGCGCCGACGGGCCTGCTGGCCTGGCCGCGGTGAACACGGCGGGTGAAGTGACCCTCGCCATGCAGGACCTCGCACCCACGAGCGGCACCCAGGTCTACGAGGCGTGGGTCATCGGTGGCGATGGGGTGCCGGTCCCGCTCGGCAGCTTCGCCGTGGGGCAGAACGGCACGGCCTCGTTCGCGGCCACGGGACTCCCGGCGCAACCGGGCATCGTCCTGGCGCTCACGTTGGAGCCCGGCCCCGGCGCGACCACGCCGACGATGCCGATCGTCTCGGCCGGCACGGCGACCGCCGCCGGCTGACGATCGGGCGCTCGCATCAGGCGCCTGCCGCGGCCTCGGCTTCGGCGACGGTCCCGGCGCCCTGGGTCTTGGCTCGCTCCAGGGTCGCGGTCGCGGCGGCGATCAATGCCTCGGAATCGGTCCCATCCGTCGGGAAACGGACCACGCCCGCGGACACGGAGACGGACCGACCCGCGATGGCGGGGAGGGCCGCGATGCCCTCGGTGACCCGCCGGGCCACCATCGCGCCCGCGGCGCCGGGGGCGACCAGCACGAACTCGTCGCCACCGATCCGCCCAACGGTGTCCACGAGGCGGACCGATTCGGCGAGGACCGCCGCGACGCGGCGCAGGATGTCGTCGCCGACCTCATGCCCGTCGGACGAGTTCGCGGCGCGGAAGTCATCGATATCGAACAGCGCCAGCGACACCTCGGAGCCCTGGCGGCCCGCCCGGGCGAGCTCGAGCTCGAGGATCCGGCCGACCGTCCGCTCGTTGGCAAGGCCGGTCAGCGGGTCGGTGTGGGCCATCCGCTCGAACCACTCGGACCGTTCGGCGGCCGTCGAGGCCTGTCGGGCGCGATCGGCGACCAGGGCGGCGAGCGATGCCAGCGCCGCCAGGACCTCGCGCTCGGTCTCGTCAAGGGCTCGCGGCGCCGGCCAGCCCATGCCGATCGACCCAAGCGTGGTCTCGACGCCGCCGCTCGCGACGACGAGCGGCAGGTATGCCCCGACGAACTCGCCGCCCGACGGCAGGAGGGCGACGCGGTCGAACGTCGCGGTGCGCGACGCAGCGGCCTGGGCGAACGGATGCGACGGGTCCTTGACCTCGGCTTCGATGAGCGAGGCGTCCGGCATCCCGACGGCTGCCGCGAGGGTCAGGCCGGCCCGATCGGGATCCTGGACGAAGATCGCCGCCAGCGACGCGCCGAGCCCGGCGACGCCGGCATCGAGGATGCCCTGCAGGGCCAGATCGAGCTCGCCGCCCATCGATGCCGCGGCGATCGCGGCGGACAGGCTGGATCGGGGATCGCGGGACGGACCGGCGCTGGTCACGGGTCGACTCCTGCACGCTCATTGACTTCGGAGCGCGCATCGTACACCCCGCGATTCGCTGCGAACATCCGTTGACCGGGCAGGTCCGCGCCGTCGATACTCCGCGCGATGAAACTCGTCGTCGCGATCGTCCACAACGAGGACGCCTCCGCCCTCGTCGATGCGCTCCTCGACAAGGAGTTCCGCGCGACCCGCCTGCACAGCTCGGGCGGCTTCCTCAAGCAATCGAACGCCACGATCATCCTCGGTGTCGAGGATCCCGAGGTGGAGGAGGTCATGGCCATCGTCCGCGAGAACTGCACGTCGCGGACGCAGGTGGTCAACCCCATGCCGCCGATCATGGAGCCCGGCGAGTTCTTCATGCCGTATCCGCTGGAGGTCGAGGTCGGGGGTGCGACGGTGTTCGTCGTCGCCGTCGACCGGTTCGAGCGACTTTGAGCGGCGCGGCCGCGGACGAGCCCGGCGCCGCGGACGAGCCCGGCAACTCGACACCCGTGCCCGCCGAGCCACCGATCGAGGAACCGCGCGACCGGTGGTTCCAACTCGGGCTCATCTCGGTCGGGATCCTCTGCGCGATGTCGCCGTCGTTCGCGTCGTCCTCGGTCGCTCCGGCGCTCCGCGAGGCCTGGGGGATGGACCCGCTCGGCGTGTCGTGGTTGCTCGTCGCGATGCTGCTCGGCTTTTCGGTCGCGGCGATCGGACTCGGGATCATCGGCGCGCCCGACGTCATCCCCGGACCGCGCCTGTTCGCCATGGGTGCGCTGGGAGCCGGTCTCGCCAACCTGGGGTTCGCCTTCGTCGCGACGGACCTCTCGAGCGCACTCGTCTTCCGGTTCCTGACGGGCGTCGGGGTCGCCGCGGCGTACCCGGTCGCGATGAAGCTGACGGCGGGGTGGTTCCGGCGCGAGCGTGGCCTGGCCATCGGCGTCATGGCCGGTGCCCTCACGCTGGGGACCTCATCGCCCTTGCTCTTCCGCGCCGTCGGGGTCATGGCCGGCGTCGATTGGCGAGCCGTGATCGTGACCGCGAGCATCGCGTGCTTCGTGGGGGCGACGGTCGTCTGGCTGGGGGTCCGGACCGGGCCGTTCGATACCCCGTCGCCGCGGCTCTCCCTGCGGATCGCTGCCCGCGCGTACGGTGACCCCGGCGTGCGCCTGGCGAACTTCGGGTACCTGGGCCACATGTGGGAGCTGTTCGCGATGTGGACGTGGGTCCCGCTCTACTTCGCGGCGAGTTTCGCGGCGGCCGGCGTCACCGATCCCGCCGTGGCCAGCCTGGCCGCCTTCGTCGTCGTCGCTGTCGGGGTCGTCGGCTGCGTGGTGGCCGGCGCCGTCGCCGACCGTGTCGGCCGGACGACGACCACCATCGCCGCCATGGCCGCATCGGGGACCTGCGCGATCCTCGTCGGGTTCGCATTCGGCGCGCCGCCGGCGCTCGTCGTGCTCCTCGGGATCGTCTGGGGCGTGACCGTGATCGCCGACTCGGCGCAGTTCTCGGCTGCCGTCTCGGAGCTCGCGCCCCCAGGCACGGCCGGATCGGCCCTGTCACTGCAGACCGCGGTCGGTTTCGTCTTCACCTCGATCACGATCCTGTTGATCGGGCTCGTGGATCCCACCGATGCCACGGGCTGGCGCGTGGCGTTCGGTCTGCTGGCGCTCGGACCAGCCGTCGGGATCGTGGCGATGTGGCGGCTTCGCCGGAGCCCCGAATCGCTCGTGATGGCCGGGGGGCATCGATGACCACGTGGGTCGACGATCTCGAGCCCGGTGCGCGGGACATCGTCGCCGCGTGGCGTGGGATCCAGGACGGCCGCTACCTCTCGGTCCGGCGGGAGGTCCGCCGGCGCGGCGGGCCGGGGACCGCGGAGAGGGTCGCGACGCAGCTCGCGGTGCTTGCTGGAGCGTTGACGGCGATCGTCGAGATGCTCGCCGATGACGACCTGCGCCAGCCGGGCGGGGAGGGGGACTGGAACGTGGCACAAGCGGTCGGTCACACATGCGACGCGCGGGCGGGGCTGAGCCTCGCAGCCGCCCGCGCAGCGACCGGCACCTTTCCGACCGATGCGGCCCGCGTCGTCCCCGGCGTCCCCGGTCCGGCCGATTCGGACCGCGCGGCCTTGCTCCGACGGATCGCCCAGAGCCAGCGGTTCGTCGAGCGCGCGGCTCGAACCGTCGCCGGGCACGAGAGTGAGCCCTGCCCGTTGGAGCATCCCGAGGTCGGCCAGCTGCGGTGTGGCGAGTGGCTGTTCTTCGCGGGAGTCCACGACCTGATGCATCTTGAGCAACTCCATGGCATCGTGGACCGGCGCCGCGCCGCATCCGACATGCCCCTGGACCCTGCCAGCACCGCCGATTGAGGACCCGATGAGCCCATTCCGACCGGACCTGGTCGATTGCTGGATGTTCCGGATCCCGCTGACCGCTCGCGGGGTGCAGCACCTGGAGATCCTGCTGATCCGGCGGGCGCCGGGTCGGATCCTGCCCGGACTCTGGCAATGCGTGTCCGGCTCGCTGGAGCCCGACGAGCGGGTCGCGATCGGCGCATTGCGCGAGCTGGCCGAGGAGACCGGTTTCAGCGGAGCGGACATCGAGGCGTTCTACGACCTGGACCTCGTCAACCAGTTCCACGAGCCGTCGTTCGACGCCGTGGTCAGTGCGGCCGTCTTCGCTGTCCGTCTCCCCGCGCACGCCGAGCCGCGCTTGTCGGCGGAGCATGACGCGGCCCGCTGGCTGGCCGTGGAGGACGCACACGCCGAGGTCATCTGGCCCGGGTATCGGACCGCCATCGAGCGCATCCGGGACGACCTGTCCGACCCGGAACGCGCGGCCTGGTTCGAGCTGACGCTGGATGGGGATCGGCGGCCAGTGGCCTGAGCCTGGGATCGGCGAGCGGCCGCGATGGGCATACGCCGCGAGCGGGGTGAGCGGCGTTCCAGGCCCCCGTCGTCCCGTCGGCCGCGCTGCCGCCGCCCGAGTTCCGTCCTAGTTCCCTGGTGGATCTCGTGGTCGTCGAGGCGTGCGGATCGGCCCGATTCCCGACTCGCGGCTTCCGCCCCAGTCGCCAGACGACCAAGGCGGACGTTGACCGCACGTTTGGCAGTCGGCGACGTGCACAGGATTCACCCGGCGACTAGGAGGGACGCTCACGGTCGCCCGGCCGGGCCGGCCCAAGCCCGATCACCGGCTCTACGCCACGCCCGTCCCCGTCCCGCAACCCGCCCGGGCTCCGCCCCGCTGGTAGACTCGGGTCGGCAGGGCAGCCCACCGTGAGGCGGAACGCACCTCGGTGCACCCAGGAGGCCACGTGATCGAGCGAACCGAGGCGTCCCCCGCGGCAGCGCGCCGCGTCTTCCACTCGAAGGTCGACACGATCCGACCCACGTACGGCTTCGAGGACGTCTCGCTCGCTCCCGGCACCGATACCGTCGAGCCCGCCGACGTGGACCTGTCGCAGACCTTCTGCGGGATCGATCTCGGCATCCCCATCCTGGCCGCCGCGATGGACGCGGTCGTGGACGTGCGCATGGCGGGCGAGCTGGCCCGCCTCGGCGGTCTTGCGATCCTCAACCTCGAAGGCGTCCAGGCGCGCTATGACGATCCGGATGCGGTGCTCGAGCGGATCGCCACCGCGCCCGATGGCGAGGTCCAGGCGCTCCTTGCCGAGGTCTATCAGCAGCCCATCCGCGAGGAGCTCATCGCCACCCGGCTCGAGGCCATCCACGCGGCCGGCAGCAAGGCTGCCGTGGCCGCCACGCCGGCCGCCGCTCGCCGGTTCGGCCCGTTCTGTGCGGAGCACGGGGCGGACCTGTTCCTCGTCCAGAGCCAGGTGAGCAGCGCCCGCCATCTCGCCACGGGTTATGACCCGCTCTCCCTTGACGCGTTCACCCGCTACATGCCGATCCCGGTCGCGGTCGGCAACACGACCAACGCCGAGGCCGCCTTCGCCCTGATGGAGCAGGGCGCCGCCGCGGTGTTCGTCGGTGTCGGACCGGGGGCCGCCTGCACCACCCGCGAAGTCCTCGGGATCGGCGTCCCGCAGGTCACGGCCATCAGCGACGTGGCCGCGGCGCGCGACGCCTACTTCAACGAGTCGGGCCGATACGTCCCGGTCGTCGCCGATGGCGGGATGCGCCGCGGTGGCGAGCTCGCCAAGGCCATCGCGGCCGGCGCCGACGCGCTCATGATCGGTTCGCCGCTGGCCAAGGCCGACGAAGCCCCGGGTCGCGGCACCAACTGGGGCATGGCCGCGCCGTCACCGACGCTGCCGCGCGGCACGCGCATCAAGGTGGGTACGACCGGGAGCCTGGAACGCATCCTCCTTGGGCCGGCCCACGTCACGGACGGCAGCGAGAACCTCGTCGGTGCGCTTCGCCAATCGATGGCCGCCCTGGGCGCCCGGACGATCCGCGAGATGCAGGCCGTCGAGATGGTGTACGCCCCCTCCACCCAGACCGAGGGCAAGTCCTGGCAGCGCGCCCGCTGACGAAGCGAAACGCCGCCCGAGGAGCCACGTTGACTCGTACCGCCGCGCGGCTCATGTGCGCATCTGCGCTCCTGGCGGTCGTGGCCGCCTGCGCGCCGACCGCACAGACCTGGACGTTCGCGCCGGCCTCGTCGGCGGCGACCGCGAGCGCGGCGCCCGGGGGGACGCCCGTGGCGAGCCCGTCCGCGCCGTCGGCGGAGCCGACCGCCGCCCCGAGCGCCTCGGCCGGCAGCGGCGACGCCTCGTACACCTTCGTTCGGTCCGAAGCCTGCCCCGATGAGAGCCGCTTCGAGTGCATCACGCTGGCGGTGCCCAAGGATCACCACGCCGCGCCGGGCGGGCCCACCTGGGACGTGACCTTCGCCATCCAGCGAGCCACGGGCGAGCGCAAGGGCACCTTCGTCTACATCGTCGGCGGGCCAGGCGGCAGCGGGATCAGCGTCGCGGACAGCTACACCGACTACTTCGATCCCGCCATCGCCGAGGCGTACGACATCGTCTACGTCGACCAGCGCGGGATCGGCCTCTCGCAGCCCATCCAGTGCATCGATGCCGCAGCGGCCTACTACCGCGATCCGAACCGCCTCCAGGTCCCGGCCGAGCGCCCGGCCGCCGCTGCTGCCGCCCAGCGGTTCGCCACCGATTGCATCGCCGAGGCCGGGATCGCCGAGGCGGACCTGCCGCTCTTCGCCACGAGCCAGGCCATCGAGGACCTGGAGGCGATCCGCGACTACCTCGAGGTCGACCAGCTCCACCTGTTCGGTGAGAGCTACGGGACGCAGTTCGTGCAGACGTACGCGGCCGCCCATCCGGACCGGATCGCGACGCTGTTCGTGGACGGGCCGGTGGACCTGACGATCGATGGCATCGACTACTACATCGAGTCCACGCGCGGGGCCGAGGACACCTTGGTCGCGGTGCTGCGGTCGTGCACCGATGACGAGACCTGCGCCGCGAACGTCGAGGGTGGCGATGCCCTGGCCGCCTACGACGCCCTGGCCGCCCAGCTCGCCACGGCGCCCATCGAGTTCGACTTCCCCAAGGCGGACGGGACGACCGAGCAGCGCAGCCTGACCGCTGCCGACCTCGAGAACGCGGCCTTCGGGTACCTCTACAGCCCGGCCGACCGGGCGTCGCTCCTGCGCGGGGTCGCCGCCGCGTCCAACGGCAACTACGTGCCGATCATGCGCATGGCGTACAGCTCGGTCGGGGTGGACCCGGAGACCCTCGACGCGGAGGAGGACCCCAGCTGGTCCGACGCGATGTACTTCGCGGTCGAGTGCCAGGACTATGCGTTCCTCCCCGACGCCGGCGACCCGGACGCCCGGCTCAGCGCATGGCTCGCCGCCGGCGCCGAAGCGGGCATCGATGACCTCCGCCTCGGGACGAGCTTCTACGGTGACGTGCCGTGCCTCTACTGGCCGGGGGCGCGGATGACCACGGACCGTCCCGAACCGTTGGTGGACGTCCCATACCCGGTCTTCGTCCTGACCTCCACCACGGACCCCGCGACGCCGATCGTCAACGGCTATCGGATCTACTCGCGGCTCGATGACGCGTGGTTCTTTCAGACCGTGGGTGGCCCACACATCATCTACGGCTGGGGCGAGGCCTGTCCCGACACGGAGATCGCGGCCTACCTCACGGACGACCAGCTGCCGCCAAGCCGGATCACCACCTGCGATGGAAGCGTCACGACGACCTACGTCCCGACCGCCGCCGGATCGGCGGCCGCCTACGACGATGCGCTCGAGCTCATGCAGTCGATGGACGACCAGCTCCTGAACACGGACGACTACCTATCCTGGGACGGCGTCGAGGACCTACCGGTCGGGTGCGACTTCGGCGGGTCGATGACCTACACGGCGACCGATGTCGGCACGGACATCACGCTCAACGCCTGCGAGTTCATCGACGGGCTGCCCCTGACCGGATCCGCATCCGCGGATGACGAAGCCGGCACCTTCGAGTTGGACGTGACGACCGGGGGTGACGACCTGCAGTACGAGCGTGACGCCGACGGCGACACGTCCGTGACCGGCACCTACGACGGTGAGGCGGTGGACCTCGAGGAGGCCGCCTGACCTCCGATCGACCGGTGATGGAGGCGGACCTGATCCGCGACCGACGCGTCGTGGGACTCGAGACCCGTGGGCGCCTCACGGGCTTGCCCCGCCGGGTCGTCGTCGGGTTCGTGGAGGAGCCCGACGGGAGCCTGCTCGTCGCCGCCCAGGGGGACACCACCTCGTGGGCGCTCAACCTCCTGGATGATCCAGCGTGCCAGGTCCGCCTTGGAGCGCGTCACTACGCGGCGACTGCGGAACTCCTGGACCCCAACGATCACGCACGCGCCGTGGCCGGGCTGATCCTCCGCTACGGGACCCCATCCGAGGGCCTCGGGCGCGGACCCAGCTTCCGGATCCGTGAGACCGGCGGCGACGATGGCCGCGACGACACCGACGGCGAGGCCCACTGATGGCGATCTCCGTCACGATCGAGACCGACATCGCCCGACCGCCCGAGGCGGTCTTCGCGGCGTTGACGGATCTCGCGACGTGGCCGACCTGGCTGATCGCGACGGGGATCGTGGGCATCGCGCGTGACGGTGACGGACCGCCGGCCGTGGGCGACCGCCTGGCCATCGACCAGCGGGCTGCCGGGCGTTCGAGCACCGTGGCCGCCACCGTCAGCGCGATGGACGCCCCCCACCGGTTCGCGATCGGGGGTCGCGACGGGGATGGCGTGACGACGTCGCTCGACGCCGCGCTCGCGCCCATCGATGGCGGGACGCGGTTGCGCTGGTCCGCCCGGATCGAGGTGCCGTTCCGCTACCGCATCTTCGAATCGATGGTGGCGCCACAGGTGCAGCGCGCGGCGGCGCTCGATGTGGAGGCGTTCAAGCGTCGCCTGGAGTCGGCTCCCGAGGCGTGACCATCGGTCACGAGACGGCACGACGCCTTATCGCGCCCGGGTCCCACATCCGCTCGACGGCCATCGGCACACCGCCCTTCGGTCTCTTCGCACGAATGAAGGGATGGGTCGAGAACAGCCGCTACCCCTCAATGTCGATTGAAAGTGGTATTCGATCGATCACCGATGCGCGCTACTGTTCTACGAGCGTGTGCGTCGCCGAAACCTCGCTGTCCCGGTACTTCGCCGTCAGCCGAATGGCGAGCGCTTCGTCGTACTCCATTGCATCGCACGCTCCCCTCGATACTGACTCGACTGTGATGTTCACGACGTTGTAACTGAGGCCGACGTCGACGGTTGGCAACAAGCCGCAAAACGGGCCAGTTCGATACACGACGACCACGTCGTAGCCAGGTTCCGAGTCGACGTTGCGAAGAACGGCAGCGCCCTGCCGCAAGAGCTGCGGACTGAGCGCCGCATACTCATCCTGGTCGGGCGGAATGAAGACCCGGGCGTCCTCAACGACATCATTCGGATCGTTTGCCGCGATGGCAACGCCGCGAGCAAGTTCGTCGACCGAATACTGCCGAGACGAACTCCCGCAGGCAGAAACGACAGCAACTGCCCAACAAAGCCGTAGAAGCAGCGCCGCGACTCTCGAAGGACACATTCGTATTACCCCGCGCCCGGCACGACTAGGGCCTAATCGTGACCCCCCAAGCCGCCAAGGCATCCTGAACGCGCACGAAATGACCTCCGGTGGTGTTCAGAAGTCCAACCGCTTTGTACAGGCCCCCGGCTGTCGCCACGATTGGTGAACCGCTGTCCCCGCCAATACCGCCCAGGTACGTTGACCTCGCGCCGATGATCGTGCAATCGCACGCAGTTCCGGTCCATGACGTCGACGTACTGGTCACGTATCCGCACTGCCAGGGCTGGCTTTGGGTTGCGCCTCGCATTTGGCAAACCCACATGTTGAGAAGTGGGTCCACGGCCGCACCAACGGGTCCGATGCTTCCTGAAGTGCTCCAGATCAGATTCGAGTCCTGCGAGTCACTCATCTGAACGCGCATGATGTCGCGTTGCGATCCTGGGTACTGCGTCGCAGTTCTTGATCCGATGCAGCCGATATCCCCGAGACAGTCCGCTGTTGGATAGCCGGCGTGGAACCAGTAGAGGCTTCCCGAATAGCTGCAATGGCCAGCGGTTACGAACTGTTCATCTGAACCCACTTGGACGTGGAAGCCCATCGTGCAACCGGCACCCGACGTGCTGCCCTTGCGAATGACCGTCCCCGCCTTCATTGGGGAGTAGCAGTTCTCGCGCGTCGTGCAAGCTACTTCGAGCGGAGGCACTGCCTCAGCGGCCACGACGGGCATTCCGAGCCTTTCGGTGACCTCGGTCGCCACTCTGGCGGCATCATCGAGCTCGCCGGGGGCCACCTCGATGACGAGGCCGTTGTTGATCGTGTCGACGCTCACCCCTACGAGGTGCGTTCTCTTCGGAACCAGACTCCACGCCTCGAGCATCGCCTCATGGAGCTGCGCGGCCGAATGAGTCACGGTTTCGATCCTCGGTTCGGCGACTCCAGGCGGCAAGCGCTCTAGTAGGTCTGCGCGATCAGGGGAGCGTCCGGTCTCGAACTGAAGGACGAGGCGCCATTCGTGGTATTGATCAAAGTACCCGTCAACATATCCGGGGAGAGATTGCGCGTACGGAACGAGAGTCGGCAAGACTTCGTCCTGAATGGCGTCGACGCCAGCGGAGTTTTCGTCAACCGGGGGTGTAGGGGCGGAGGCTCGCTCGCCTGTATCGGGCGCATCACCTGCAAGTGCAGGCGTTGCGAAAGCAATGGCCGTGGCCAGGACGACAAGAAGGGCACCAATGGATCGACGATTGGTCGACATGCGACGAATCCCCAGCTTATGGGACTGATGATTGCGAGAGGTGCACAGCTAATCGAGGCTTGGCCTCAGAACGAAAGAGGCGAGGGCGCGCGACGGTTGGCCTACGAAGTGCCTCGCGTTCAGGCCTTGTCGTTCACAGCCGCCGATGCTGCGCTCGCATTGACCGTGGCGATCGCGCTTGGCATGACGCCTTTGAGCCCACCGTCTCCGGAACTGCCATGACTTCGTCGTTCCCGCCCACGAGCGTTCAGTCGTCCGCGCCTGATTGCGGCGCTCGGTCGCTTCAATCTGGCTGACGTCGAGCATGCGCGACCTCCGAACCGGCGGCTGCAAGTGTCCTGCGACAAGGGGTGTCGGTCAATGGGGATATCCCACGGTGCGGGATATATCCCAAGGGTGAGCGGAGGAACCGCGAAATCAAGCCAGTGCTCATTCGAAGCCTAGCTAGGGATGTCCAGCCAGCCTTGACGCGGCGCCCAGATCGCGACGTCCATCCGGTTCGTGAAGCCGAACTGGTCATAGACGCTATGCAGATGGAACTCGACAGGTGCTGGCAGAGCTGTCGGGTCGTCCGCCGACGGTACGGCACCTGCCTTCCCGGGTCCGCTATGTTCGCCTTGCTCGCCGTCGCAACCGCTCGCGCAGCAGCGCAGGCCGCACCGGCACCGCCCGCTCAGCGCACCAAGAAGGTGAACTCACCGGCCAAGGCGCGGGAGTTGTGTGTGGACGTCGTCGCTGTCGGTGATGCCAAGCTCGGAGTAGAGATCGAATTCGGGCAGGCGCTTGTCGGGTTGCATTCGATCGCCTCATCCTGCGTTCGCATGGTACGCGTCGTGGACTGACATCCGTCCATGCGGTTTCGTGCCGGGCGTCGATGCCCGGCGTCTCGGACCCGCGCCATCCTCCGGTCATCGACCACCGCCATCAGTCGAGGGTCGATGCGGAAGGAGTCTGACGCGATGTTCCACCCGGAGCAGATCAACGCCGAGACCGAAGCCACCATGGCCCCGGTCATCGTGACCACCGGGGATCGCGGCTGCCTCGTCGATGGCTGCCCGTGCAAGGACGCCCGGATCGTGTCGCATCGACGAGCCGCCTTCTTCGCCGCCATCGCTCGCCGCACCGGCGAGACCGCGGACCGGGTGATCGCCCCGGACGCGGACTGGACCTGGACCCTCCCCACGACTGGAGTCGACGCATGATCGCCCTCGCCGCCGCCCCCGACCGGACCTGGGATCCCGTCCGCTTCCAGCGCGGGACCCGCGGGTTCGCCGCCTTCCTGACCACCATCAACGGTCTCGCCGTGCTCGCGTTCGGTGCAGTCGTGGCGCCGCTGTCCGGTGTCGGCAGCCCGCTCGACGCCTGGCTCGCGATCGCCGGCATCGCCGCCGGGATCGCGCACCTCGTCGCCGTCTACGGCCTGGTCCGTGGTCGCGAGTGGAGCGGGACCCTCGTTGCCTACCTGTCGGCGGCCGGGATCGGCGCCTCGGTCTTCGCGGTCCTGCTCATCGCTCGCGCCGGCGAGTCGGTCCTGGGCGCCGCCGACGCCAGCGCCATCGGGTACTTCATCTGGATGATTGGCTCGTGGCTCGTCGCCGCTCGCTTCGCCTACAAGGCGTTTCGGGCTCCGACGACCGTCGCTCCCCGGACCTCGGTGGCGCTGCCCACGCCCCGTGTCGTTCCGCCGGTCACGACGCACCGCCGCGTGATCAGCCTGACCGCCGCAGCCGCCTGACCCGCGTCCATCCCCCCGCCTGACCTACGTCATCCGGCCAGGTCCGAAGAGGACCTTCGCCGGATGTCGTGGCGTCCCGGCGCGGCCCATGCTGGCGACATGGATACGCTCAGCCTGCTGGTCCTCGCGATCGGATCCCTCGCGTTCCTCGACCTCGCTGCCGCCAATCTCCGCGGCCACGATCGCTCGCCCCGGCGCGCGCGCCGCTAGATCGTCCCAGCCGCGCCGGGCGAGTCCGGACGGCCTATCCTCGGGCGGTGATCGAGCAGACGACCCTGTACGAACGAGCCGGCGGGATGCCGTTCTTCGAGGCCCTGGTCGGACGGTTCTACGAAGGCGTCGCGACGGACGAGGTCCTTCGGCCGCTCTACCCGGAAGCCGATCTGGCGCCCGCCACGCGTCGCCTCGCGCTCTTCCTCGCCCAGTACTGGGGCGGCCCTCGGACGTACGACGACGAGCGCGGCCACCCGCGGCTTCGACAACGACATTTCCCGTTCGCCATCGACGCCGTCGCCCGCGACCGGTGGCTGGTCCACATGCGGGCGGCGATGACGGAGCTCGCGCCACCTGACGACGTTGCGGCTGAGCTCGATCGCTACTTCGCGATGGCCGCCGAGGCGATGCGCAACCGCGACTGACGCTGCCCGGGATCGAGCGCCCGCCGGCCGGTACACTGGTACACGGCGGGCGACACGACGTGACGGGAGGCGGGATTGGCGGATACCGAGGAGTCAACGAACACCCCGGTCCAGCGGGGCAAGACCGTGCACGGCGAGGCGGCGAATGCCGGGCACCGGATCCTGGCCCCCGACGACGCCGAGGTGGAGGCCTACCTCGAGACCGCGCTGAAGGCGCCGGCGCCACAGCGATCGCCCGATGATCGCCCCGGCGGCGCGAGTGCCGCGACGACCACCGATGGACCGGTGGTCGTCCTCGATTTCGGCAGCCAGTTCGCGCAGCTGATCGCGCGGCGGGTCCGAGAGCTGGACGTCTACTCGGAACTGCTCCCCCACGACACGCCGTACGAGGATCTCGAGCGTCGTGGGACGCAGGCCATCATCCTCTCGGGTGGTCCGATGTCGGTGTACGACGAGGGCGCCCCGATGCCGGACCCGGCCGTCTGGAGCGGTCGTATCCCCGTCCTCGGGATCTGCTACGGCGCGCAGCTGATGGCCCGCGAGTTGGGGGGCGATGTCCTCCCGGCGGGCAAGCGCGAGTACGGTCCCGCGAGCGTCACGATCACCGCAGGCGACGCCACGCTCTTCTCCGGGTTGGACCGTGACCAGCCGGTCTGGATGAGCCACGGCGACTCCATCACCCGCCTGCCCGAAGGGTTCACCTCCACGGCACAGACCGATTCCACGCCCTTCGCTGGCCTCCAGGCCCCCGAGCGGAACCTGTACGGCATCCAGTTCCACCCCGAGGTCGTGCACACGCCGCGCGGCCGCGACGTCCTGCGCAACTTCGTCGTGGGCATCGCCGGCGTGACCCCGTCATGGACCGCGAGCAACTTCATCGATTCGACGGTGGCCGGGATCCGCGAGCGGGTCGACCGCCACGCGGCCGAGACCGGATCGGACGGCAAGGTCATCTGCGCCCTCTCGGGCGGCGTCGATTCGGCGGTCGCGGCAGCACTCGTCCATCGCGCGGTGGGCGATCGCCTCACCTGCATCTACGTCGATCACGGGCTGATGCGCAAGAAGGAATCGGAGCTGCTGCGCGTCAC
>CAYVJP010000017.1:0-21049 GCA_964451745.1 uncultured Anaerolineaceae bacterium
GGCCGGACAGGTCGTGGTCACGAATCCGGACATGCTCCACTCGGCGATCCTCCCGCACCACACCAAGTGGTTCCAGCTGTTCGAGCAGCTCCAGCTGATCGTCATCGACGAGCTGCACACCTACCGCGGGGTCTTCGGCAGCCACGTCGCCAATGTGCTGCGGCGGCTCCTGCGCATCTGTGCGCACTACGGCAGCCGGCCCACGATCGTGTGCTGCTCGGCGACCATCGGGAACCCGGCCGAGCTCGCGGCGATGCTGACGGGTCGGCCGGCGCGGCTCGTGGACCGCAACGGCGCTCCCGCGGGACAACGCCACGTGCTGCTGGTGGACCCCCCGGTCATGGAGCCCGCCAGCGGCGCCCGGAGTTCGGCGGAGAACCTCGCGCAGCGGTGGGCCCTCCCGTTCCTGCGGGCCGGCCGCCAGACCATCGTGTTCGGGCGCTCGCGGGTCGCCGTGGAGATCCTGCTCACCGGGCTCCGCGAGTCCCTGCGCGAGAGCTATGGGCCTCGCTCTCGCGTCCGTGGCTACCGCGGGGGCTACCTCCCGACGGAGCGGCGGTCCATCGAGCGCGGCCTGCGCGACGGCGAGATCCTCGGCGTCGTGTCCACGAACGCGCTGGAACTCGGCGTGGACATCGGCCGCCTCGACGCGTCGATCCTCGCCGGGTACCCGGGATCGGTCGCGGCCACGTGGCAGCAGTTCGGACGCGCCGGCCGACGCCTGGAGACCAGCGTGTCGGTCCTCGTGGCATCGGGAGCACCGGTCGACCAGTACGTCATCCATCACCCGGAGTTCCTGCTCGATGGGGCGCCGGAGGAAGCCCGACTGGACCCGGACAACCTCCACGTCCTGCTCGCCCACCTCCGGGCAGCGACCTTCGAGCTCCCTTTCGAGCCGGGCGAGGTGTTCGGGCCCGGACCCGTGGACGACCTGCTCGCCTTCCTCGCCGAGGAACGGCACGTGCGCCAGGCGGACGACGGTCGGTGGTATTGGTCCAGCGAGAACTTCCCGGCGTCGGAGATCTCGTTGCGGACCGCCGCGCCCGAGAACGTCGTGATCATCGACACGACCCCCGACCGGCCGCGCGTGCTCGGCGAGGTGGACGTGCACGAACGGGCCATCTACATCCACGAGTCGGTGCAGTACTACGTGGATCGACTCGAGTGGCACGAACGCAAGGCCTACGTCCACCGCATCGATGTCGACCACTACACGTACGCGAATCGCGCCGTCACGCTCAAACCGCTCGAGATCTTCGCCGAGGCCCCAGCGACCGGGGGCCGGCGGATCCACGGCGAGGTCATGGTGGCGAGCCTCGTGACCCTGTTCAAGAAGCTCAAGTTCCTGACCGACGAGAACGTCGGCTGGGGCCCCATCGACCTGCCCGAGCTCGAACTCCAGACGACCGCCTACTGGCTGACGGTGGAGGAGGCCCGTGGGCGCTGGCGCCGCGACGACCTCGACGTGGCCTTGCTGGGCGCCGGCCGAGCCATCCAGACGATCGCTTCGGTGCTGCTCATGGGCGACCCCCGTGACCTCGGGCTCGTGACCCAGGTCCGCTCGCCCCACGCGGAGGAGCCCACGATCTACCTGTACGAGTCCGTGCCCGGTGGCATCGGCCTGTCCGAGCGCCTGTGGCGACGGCACGACGAGCTCATCGCCGGCGCCGCCGAGCTCATCGCGGCATGCCCATGCGATGGCGGCTGCCCGGCCTGTACCGGGCCCCGTCTGGAGCCCGGAGTCGATGCCAAGGGCCTCGCGCTTCGACTCCTCGCCGAGCTCGGTGCCGGCTCGCCGCTGGTCGCGGCGTGACCCTGGATCCGGGCGGGGGCGCATCCGATCTCGCCCGGCGCCTGGCCAGATTCCGCGCCGCCCAGGCCGACGCGGGCCGTCCCGACGGTCCCCTGCCCCACCGCCCGATCGGCTCGGCGGAACTCGCCGAGCGCCTCGCGACCACCCTTGACGGCGAAGTCGTCCGGACGGCCCTTGGTCGCTACGTGCGCATCGAGCGGCCGTCGGTGGCGATCCCGGTGGACCGGATGCGGCTGGCCCGGCTGCCCGGCCAGCCCGATCCCGACCGGCCCCTGGTCTGCCTCGATACCGAGACGACCGGCCTGGCCACCGCGACCGGGACCGTGGCGTTCTGCATCGGCCTCGGGTGGTGGGATGGCCCGGACTTCCGCCAAGTGCAGCTCCTGCTCCCCGACCACGCGGATGAACCCGCCATGCTGGACGAACTCGCGCGGCACATCCCGCGCGACGCCTGGCTCGTCACGTACAACGGCCGCGGCTTCGACTGGCCGCTGCTCGTGACGCGCTTCCGGATGGTCCGGCGTTCGGCGCCGCTCCACGACGGGCACCTGGACCTGCTGCCGATCGTGCGGCGCCTGTTCCGCCATCGGATGGCGGATGCCCGCCTGCGCACCGTGGAGGAGGCGTTGCTGGGCCTCGTTCGTCACGACGACGTGGACGGGTGGGAGATCCCGGCGCGCTACCTCGGGTTCCTGCGCGGCGGTCCTCCCCACCCCCTCCTCGCGGTCGTTCGGCACAACGACGAGGACGTCCGTTCCCTCGCCCGGATCATCGCGCTGCTCGACGTCGGATACGCGACGCCCTCGGCCCGGCGGACGGCACCGGCCGGGGACCTGGCGGGGTTGGCCAGGGCGTTCGTGCGGGCACGGCGTCATGAGGAGGCGTTGGGCTGCCTCGACGAGGTCCTCGGACGCGACGAGTCGGCGCTCCCCGCGCCATCCGTGCCGGTGCCGGTGTCGGCCGGCCCGTCGGCGCCCGAGCCGTGGTGGTCGCCGCGGGCGGTGCCGGACTTCGGTGGTCGCCCACGACCGGCTGCGTCAGGAACGGGCTGGACCCGACGGGCGGCCTTCAGCGCACCCTGGGATGCCGGCCGCATCGCCGTGGACCGGGCGCACCTGCTCCGCCGGCTGGGCCGACACGGTGATGCGGTGGCCGCCTGGACGGATGTCGCTGCGGGTCCGGGCCGGACCTCGGTCCTCGCCTGGATCGAGATCGCCAAGCTGCGTGAACATCGCATGGGCGATCTGGCCGGCGCGCTCGCGGCGGCCCTGTCCGGTCGCGCCGCCGCGGAGCGCCGCCGTCACCTCGGCATGCCGGAACCCAGGCTGGAGGCGGACCTGCAACGCCGGATCGTGCGGCTCCGGCGCCGCTCAGTCCAGGGGCGTCTCCACCGTGATCTGCGAGATCTCGGTGGGCACGAGCAGCCGCCGGACGCGCTCGCGGATCGCGCGGGCACGGACGGCCAGGAGATCCGGCACGCCCTCCAACCCGACGCCTTCCACGGCCAGCGATCCCGCCGCCGCCGCGAACCGCAGGTCCGCGCCCACGCGTCGTCGCATCAACCCCATCGATGAGGGGCGGATCGTGGCGGCGACCAGGGCGGCCAGGAACGTGTCGCCCGCCCCGGTGGCATCCACCTCGCGGTCCGTCCTGGTCGGGAGGTAGCGCAAGGTCGCGCCCGGTCCGCCCGCCTCGACGTTGACCAGCAGGCCGCCAAGGTGCCCCTGCGTGACCAGGAGCCTCGCGCCCGGATGCAGGAAGCCGGCCAGGCCGGCGATCGTGGTGGCCGGGTCCACGTCGTGGTGACTGACGCCGACGAGGTCCGCGCGACGGACCAGCGCGCGCTCCACCGGAGCCGATCGCTCGACGGGTTCGCCAGCTCGCAGGCGCCGCAACATCCCCTGCCAACCCACCGCGACGATCGCGTCGTCCGCAGCGTGGCCCGCCCATGCGTCGTCGAGCTCGCCCGCCACCGGTGTGAACGACCAGCCTCGGGCTCGCCGCCACGAATCGGGGACCGCGACGGGCTCCAGGGGCGTTCCGACGGCGATCGCGGTCTGCCGGCGCCCGGCCGGGGTCTCGAGGTTGTGGAAGACCGGGCCTTCGGCGAGCTCGATCGCGAGGACGTCCACGCCGGCCGCATGGAGCGCGTCGAGCTCGTGGGCACGCGACGCGGCGGCATCGACGCCGATGACGGCCGCCGTGGCGATGCCGAGCCGGGCGGTGGCGAGGGCGGCATAGGTGACCCCACCGCCGAGTCGCCAGCCGCGCGGGTCGTCCGGGGCGATGTCACGCGACGCGGATCCGACGTGGACGACCTCGATCGAGGGTCGGGCCATGGCACCTCCGGGCGTATACTGCGCGACCCGCACCACATGCATCGGAGCCGACGTGTTCTTCTACGAACTCCACGAGGGCGACGACGAGGTCTATTCGGACGTCCTCGTCGTGAGCGAGTCCGAGTGGGAACCGCAGGAATTCTTCGACCTGGTCCAGCGCATCCGGCGCGACGTCCAGGACACCTATCACCACGATACCCTCATCGAGGCGATCGCCACGGTCCTGGAGCGCGACTACGGCTTCGTCTACGTCGGCGACGACCGGCTGGTCGCAGCGGTCAACGTCTCCACCGAGGAAGCCGACAACTTCCTCGCCGACCTCACCCCCGACTTCGAGGATGAGGAGGACGACGACGATGACGACGACGATGACGAGGAACCGCGCGGCGACTACCGGACCATCGTCACCGACGTCGAGTTCGACTTCGACGATCCGACGCGGCTGAACTGACCGGGCGGGCTTGCCGCGGCGGCGCGGCGGCGGGGCGCCTCCCGCGGGTCACTTGCTGAACAGGATCTCCAGCACGTCCCCGTCGCGGACCTTGTAGGTCTTGCCCTCGGATCGCAGCCGGCCGTGCTTGCGCGCCTCGGCCATCGAGCCCAGCGTCACCAGATCGTCGTAGCCGACGGTCTCCGCCCGGATGAAGCCCTTGGCCAGATCGGTGTGGATGGCGCCCGCCGCGTCCACCGCCGAGGATCCGTCCGGCACCGGCCAGGCGCGGACCTCGTCGGGGCCTGCCGTGAGGAACGAGATCAGGCCGAGCAGTCGATACGAGAGCGCGATGACCCGGTCCAGGCCGGATTCCTGGATCCCGAGCTCCTCCATGAACACGGCCGCCTCATCGGGTTCCAGCTCGCCCAG
Source organism: uncultured Anaerolineaceae bacterium (assembly GCA_964451745.1). Classification (GTDB taxonomy): domain Bacteria; phylum Chloroflexota; class Limnocylindria; order Limnocylindrales; family CSP1-4; genus SPCO01. The sequence goes on from CAYVJP010000017.1 coordinate 5,015, forward strand.
CTCCATCTCGATACGGGCCGACAGGGCTTCCACCATGACGTGCTGGTGCGGATAGCCTGCGGCGATGGTGGCCACGAGGTCCGGCGCGTTGGCGACGTCCCCCTCCCCCACGTTGAGCAGGATGAGGACCGGCTTCTCGGTGAGGAACCGGAACCCGCGGATGGCCTTGGTGTCGTCGGCGTCCAGGCCCAGGTCACGGATGGGCCGCCCGGCCTGGAGGGCCTCGTGGATCCGCCGGACGACGACTTCCTCGCGCTCGGCCGCCTCGCGTTCGGCCTGGGTCCCGTGGCGACCGCTGCCCTTGAGCCGCTCCAGCCGCCGCTCGGCCATCGCGAGGTCGGCGAGGATGAACTCGAGGTCGAGTTGCTCGAGGTCACGCGCGGGGTCCACGCTGCCGGCGGGGTGCGGATGGGCCGGGTCCTCGAACGCGCGCACGACGTGGAGGAGTGCGTCGGAATCGCGCAGGCGGGCGAGGTGGTCGGCCGGCAGCTCCTCGGTGCCGACTCGCCCCTCCGTCGAAGCCGGTGGCGCGGGGAGATCGACGTAGGTCACGTCGGCGTGGATGATCTTCCTGGGCTTGAAGATCTCGGCGAGGCGGTCCAGGCGGGCATCGGGGACCTTGACCACGCCCACGTTGAGCGTGACACCCCCGTAGCCGCCGGTCTCGGCATGGCCGCGGGTCAAGGTGTTGAAGACGGTCGTCTTGCCGCTCCCGGCAAGCCCGACGATGGCGATCTGCATGGGCACGATCGTAGCGGCGCGCGGCCCGATGCGCCCCGGCGACGCGGCGCACCCTCGGCTCGTCAGTACCCGGCGGTCGGATCCACCACGTTGAGCAACGGTTCGCCCTTGGCGAAGTGCCGCAAGTTCTCGCAGAAGAGTTCCACGCTGCGATCCAGCACGCGCCCGCTCGACCACGCGGTGTGCGGCGTCACGATGACGTTCGGCAGGTCGTAGAACGACGACATCGGCGGCAACGGCTCATCGCGGAAGGTATCGAGCACCGCACCACCGAGCGGGCCGTCACGGAGCGCGCGCAGCAGGGCGCGCTCGTCGATCAGCCGGCCGCGCGCCACGTTGATGAGCCAGGCGCCGGGCTTGACCATGGCCAGCGTGTCGTCGTTGATCATGTCCTCGGTCTCGGGCGTCAGCGGGGCCGCGAGCACGATGAAATCGGACTCGCCCAGGAGTTCGGGCAGCGTCTCGGGCCCGCCGACCCGGTCGAGCATCACTTCGCCGAAGCTCTTCTCGTCGGCGCCAGACCCTTCGCCGGTCGCCGCTCCGTCCGGGCGGCGGCGGACTGCGACGACGCGACAGCCGAATGCGGTCGCCAGCGCACCCACGGCGCGTCCGATGGACCCGAGCCCCACGATCCCGACCGTCACGTCGCGGAGTTCCGCGCCCTCCAGCGGCTGCCACGTCCGCTCGCGCTGGAGTTCGAGGAGCTGCGGCAGCCGGCGACTGACCGAGAGGATCATCATCAGGACGTACTCGGCGATGGGGCGACTGAACACGCCGCGCGCATTGGTCACGACGAGTCCCCGCTCCCGTGCGGCCGGCGTCAGCGCCCGCTCCACGCCCGACGTGGCCGAGTGGACCCACGAGAGTCGCGGGGCGCGCACCAGCAAGCGATCGAACGCGTCCGAGCTCAGCCAGCCGCGCAGCATCACCTCGACATCGTCGAGCTGCCCGTCGGCGAGCCCTTCGACCGACACGGTGACGAGCCGCGCCCCGGGGGCCGCGGCGCGGATGCGTTCCAGGTCGCGCGACCGATACCGCGCCGAGAGGATCGGGCTCAGGGCGATCGCCGTGGGGGCGCCGCCAGGCCCGCTGCCAGGCCCGGCCGAGGTCGTCGTCATGCGTCGAGGACCCGGGCGATCCAGCGCTGCGGGCCCTCGATCTCACCGTCGAGCGGCAGGGACGCCGGTCCGTCCCACAGGCGCGTGAGGGCATCGCGGCCCCGGGCGTCGGCGATGGCGCGCACGAAGGCCTCGCCCTTCTTGTACTGCTCGAGCTTGAGGTCCATGCCGGTGAGGCGCAGCATGGACCGTTCGAACGGCGTCCGTCGGTTGCGTCGTTCGTGGAACCGCGCGCTGATGCGTTCGACGTCGGGCACGAGGTCGCGACCCACCTCGTCCATGACGTAGTCGCTGAATCCCTCCAACAGGCTCATGACCGCCTGCGTCTCGCGGAACAACCGCTTCTGTTCGGGGCCCATCAGGCGCTCCATCCAGTGCTCGCCGCCGCCTTCCCCGCGCAGGGCTCGGCCGAGGCCCCGAACCGCCTCGCGGCCCATCCCCTTGACGTCGCTCCCGAACAGCGTGATCTGTCGCTCCAGGCGCTCCGCCAGGTACGGTCGAAGCCAGGGGTGCGCCTCGAACTCGAACGCGTGGGTGGTCTCGTGGAGGGCGATCCATGTGCGGAACGAGGCCAACGGGACCCCGAGCGAGGCGGCCGTCTGGCGGATGTTCTCCTCGACGAAGAGCAGGCGGCCGGGCTTGGCCTCGGCGGACAGCAGCGCGAGGTCGTACTGACCCAGCACGCGCTGGCCGAGGAACCCGAGGAGGAACCCGAGCTGGCGCGTCGTGATCCACCGATTGGCGAGGGCCATCGTGGCCTTCGCGAGTCCACCACCCACGGGGACGACCTGGTCGAGGAGGTCCGCCTCCAGCTTCCCGATGAGCGATTCGAAGGCCGAGGTGTTCGCCCGGACCCAATCGGCCCGGTCCACGACGCCCGAGCGCTCCACGACCCCGGGCAGCTCCGCCCCGAGGGCCGCGCTCAGGGCGGGCACGATGCGATCCATCGCCGCGCGATACGCCGGCTCGGCCGCTCGCAGGTCGGCGGCGGTCAGTGCGCCGGGCGCGGACCGGAGCCGGGCGATGGCGATCCGTTCGACGGCCGGCCAATCCACCAGCCCCTCGCGGGCGTTCTGTTCCATGCGCCGGCCGACGACGGTCGCCGCGGCGCCCAGCGCCGAACCGATCAACAGGCCGGCCTGCCAGGCCCGGTCGTCTCGCCACGACGGGCCGCTGCGGGCCTCGCGGCCCGGACGATCGCTCACGGGACCAGCATGCCGAGTTCGATCGATCCTGTCTCGGGGAGGTCGGGGCCGAACAGGCGCACGGCAACCTCGTGGAAGCGGGCGGCATCCCCGGTCGTCAGCTGTTGATGCGTCGCCGGCCGGGCGGGCTCGGTCGGGCGCTCATGGCCGGCCAGTCCGGCGTCCGCCGCGGTCCCTCTCGTGGTCCCAGGGGCTTCGAGCCCGTTCACGACGAGCAGTTCCGCCAGGGCAGCGGCCGTGGCCGTCGCCGAATCCACGATCGCGACCCGTTCGCCGGCCACGGCCGCGATCAGGGGTCGAAGGAGCGGGTAGTGCGTACACCCGAGCAGCAGCGTGTCGATGGTCGCCCCCGGCGGCCTCGGGAAGATGGACTCCCCATCGGCATCGCGTTCGCCCAGGAGCGGCGCCAGCGCGGCCGCCACGGTCGATTCGGCCTCAGGCCCCGACAGCACGCCCGCCTCCACCATGGGAACGAGGGTCGGGGTCGCGTGCTCGTACACCTCGATCGCCGGGTTTTCGTCCTTGATCGACGCGAAGTAGGCGTGCGAACGGATCGTCGCGGGGGTCGCGATCACGCCCACCCGTCGGTTGCGGGTGGAGAGCGCCGCCGCGGTGGCACCGGGCCGGATCACTCCGAGCACCGGCAGGTCGTAGCGACGGCGGAACGCCCCGATCCCGACCGCGGTGGACGTGTTGCAGGCGACGACGATGGCCTTGACATCGCGCTCGGCGAGCGCGTCGAGGGCCTGGGTGGAGAAGGCGAGGACCTCCTCGTCCGAGCGCGGCCCGTACGGCGCGCGCGCGTTGTCACCCAGGTAGATCGTGGACTCGTGTGGCGTGCGTCGGATGATCTCGCGAAGGACCGTCAGGCCACCGACCCCGGAGTCGAAGACGCCGATGGGCCGGGGATCCGACACCGCGCGGGCCTAGCGACGCCCGGCGAGGGCGGCCACGCGAGCCGCGCCGAGCAGTTCGGCGGCCACGCGGGCGATGTCCTGGCTCACGGCGGCGGACGGGTCGGCGAGGACGAACGGAACACCATCGTTGTTGGCGCGAACGACGAGGTGTCCGTCCGAGATGACCCGGTGCTCGGGCACGCGGCCGAGCGCTCGATGGAGATCCTCCGGATCGATGCCACCCGGACTGTCGGCCCGGTTCACGAGGTAGTGCACCTTGGAAGCCGGGTACCCGATGGAGCGGAACGTGTCGGCCATCGAGATCGTGTTGTGGATCGTGGTCGAGTCGTAGGTCACGATCTCGACGATCACGTCGCTGGTGTCGAGGAACGCGAGATTGATGTCGTTGACCGTGCTCGACATATCGATCACGACCGCGTTGTAGACCCGACGCAGCAGGGAGAGGATCTTGTCCACGTCGCGCGGATTGATCATCTCCGCCATCTCGACGCGCGGCGGCGCCAGCAGGATGTCGATCCCGGACGGGTCACGCCACAGGACGTCGGCGAGGTCGGATTCGGCGATGCGGTCGGTCGGGAGGTCCAGGATCGACGGCGCGTCCACCGGCACCTTGAGCAACGCTCGCAGGTCGCCGAACTGGAGGCTTCCATCGATGAGCACGGTCCGCTGCCCCTGTTGCCCCATCGCGACCGCCAGGTTGAACGCGATCGTCGTCTTGCCGACGCCGCCCTTGGGCGCGAACACGGAGACCACCTTCGTCGCCGTGCTCGAGGTGGCGGCATGCTCCTTCTTCACGCCCGCGATCCGGGTCATGAGGTCATAGCCGCTGAACGGCATCGCGAGGACCCCGTGGATCCCGTTGGCCGGATCCACCGCGACGGGGTTCTGCGGGACGGTGAGCACGATGACCGGCACGTTGAGGCCCGATGCGTTGATCTGCTCGACGAGTCGGGGACCCTTGATGCGGCCCTGCAGGAGCGCGTCCACGAGCACGACGTCCGGTCGAAGCTCGCCGATCTGGGCGATCGCCCGACCGCCGTCGGCGAGGACGTCAAGCAGCTTCACGTGCGCCTGCGCATTCAGGAGGCCCCGGATGTACTGGGCGACCTGAGGGACATCCTCGACGATCAGCAGGCGTGTCTGGTCATTGGTGCCGTTGCTTGACATGGGCTTCGACGATACCACGCGCCCCCGATCGGGGACCCACCCGGAGGTCCCGGGGGACGGCAGGGACGGTCGGGGTCTTCCGCGCTCGTCTCAGGGACGTACGGCGATGAGGATCGCCCGGTCCGATCCCGGTCCGAGCGGGGCGAGATCGTACCCGCCGGCGACCAGCTCGACATGCAGTCCCGCCTCCTCGGCGAAGCCGGCCAGTTCATCCGCGGACACCAGCCGGAGCCGATCGCGACGCACCCATCGGGCCGGCGCTTCGCCCTGGCGCCCCTCGTCGTAGATCGAGGTGAGGGTGATCGTCCCGCTCGCGGCGTCGTGCTGCGCGGAACCGGCCTTGGTGACGACCCGCCCGCTGGCCGGGTCCGTGCGCGGCCATTCCAGGATGACCCGGCCGTCGAAGCGTGCGAGGTCCTCGGCGTCGGGCAGCCACACATCCACGGCCGCGATCCCACCCGGAGCGAGGTGCGCGGCCATCGTGCGCAGCGCCTCGCGCTGTGCGGTCCTGGTGGCCAGGAGCATGAGCGAGTTGAGGGCGATGAAGCAGAGCCGGAACGTTCCCGCCTCGGGCAGGCGCTCGGTCAGCAGATCGGCCTCGACGAACGAGATCCGATCGTCGGTCAGGCCGGCGGACGAAGCACGAGCACGGGCGAGATCCAGCATGGCCGAGTCCAGGTCGAGCGCCGTCACCCGGTTGCCCGCCGCCGCGAGCGGGACCGCGAGACGCCCGGTGCCGGCGGCAAGCTCCAGGACCGGGCCGTCGGCACGATCGGCGAGGGCCAGCCACAGGTCGAGATCACCCGGGTCATCCAGGAGATCGAGGTCATAGAGGCGCGCCAGCGCGGCGGCGGTCGCGGGGTCCGGACGGTCCAGCATCGGGCGCGTCCGCTACCCCGGGTGACCGTGGCGCTCAGGGGGCGCGCTCGGGAACCGGCCGGGCTGGGGCGTACGCCCGTCCCAGCGCACCGGTCGGCCGGCGAGCTTGCGGACGGCGAGGGCGCTGATGGCTTCGAGGGCGGCACGATTCGCGGCCATCGAGGTCGTCTCGGCGTGGTCGTACGGCGGCGACACCTCGACGATATCCATCCCGGCGAGGTCCACGGCCCCCACGATCTGGCGGATCGCACGAAGGACCTCGCGCGTGAGCATGCCGCCGGGCTCCGGTGTCCCGGTCCCGGGCGCCATCCCGGGGTCGATGACGTCGATGTCGAGGCTGAGGTAGACATGATCGGGACCGTCGAGCGCTTCATCGATCGCCTGGGCGATCACGGCCTCGGCGCCGCGTTCCTCGATCTCGCGCATGAAGTGGTAGCGGAAGCCCTGCTCGCGCATCCACTCGAAGGTCTCCACCGGCGGCCAATAACCGCGCAGGCCGACCTGGACGAAGTTGCGGCCCTTGACCGCCCCCGACTCGATGAGTCGGCGCATCGGGGTGCCGTGCCCGGCGAGGACACCCCAGTCGTCGGGCGCCGTGTCGGCGTGGGCGTCGAAGTGCACGATCCCGATGCTCCCGGGACGGCGGACCTCGGCGACCGCCGTGGCGCCCGGCCAGGTGATGGAGTGGTCGCCACCCAGGATGATCGGGATCGCCCCGGTCTCGGCGACCTCGAGGACCTTGCGATAGATGAGGGCATGGGCGCGCTCGATCCATGCCGGGATGATGTTGGCGTCACCCGCGTCCACGACGTTGAGCACGTCGAAGGGCTCGACGTCGAGTTGGAGTGAGTTGATGGATCCGGAGGTGTACTGCGCCTCACGGATGGCCCGTGGACCGAACCGCGCACCGGGCCGATGGCTGACGGCGTCGTCGAACGGGGCTCCGATGATCGCGACATCCACCTCGCGCCGGCGCAGCTCGGCCGGGTCCGTGATCCACGGGAGCTTCATGAAGCTCGTCGGTCCGACGTACGTGGGCAGGTCGAAGTCGTCGTACGTCTCGTACTCGCGATCCCAGCCGTTCGCGGCCGCGTAGTCGGGGGCGGCCACCGACTCCGATCCAGCCGCGTGTGGGCGCTCGGCCACGGGAACCTCCAGGAGACCTTGCGGACGACGTCCGGGCCACACTCACCGCCCGGCGTACGTGCTCGCGGTCTCGCGTCGGGGCGCCGCCGGTTCGAGATCCGTCGTCCAGCGGGGCGCGCCGGGGGATGGTAGCACCCCGCTGGGCGGCTCCACCCGCGCCGGGATGTGGTCAGTGCGGGGAGCGGCCGTCGGTCGCGGCGTGGAATGCCGCCCATGCCGCCTCGACGAGGGCGGGATCCGCGAACAGTTCGTAGGCGGTCTGGGCAACGAGCGTCGCGGCGAGCAGCGTCGTTTCGTCGGCCCGCGGCTGTGCCGCGGCGTCCCGGAACTCGATGGAGTGGCCCGGGACGCCGACGTCGCAGATCGATAGGTCAGGATGGATCGTGGGGCAGACCCAGCTCACATTCGCCATGTCCGTGCTGCCGGCGTTGGCATCGTCGCCCATGTCGGCGATCCCGTACGCCCCCATGTTCGCCCGGAACCGCTCGGCGAGGACCGGGTTGTTGATCATCGTCGTGGCGAAGCCGGAGAAGGTGACCTCGACGGTCGTCCCCGTCGCAAGTGCAGCGGCCCGGCACATCGACTCGAACGCCTCGCGCATCCGTTCGTAATCGGTCAGGTCGTCGCTGCGGATCATGAACCAGGCGGCGGAGCGTTCCGGGATGATGTTGGCGGCCGTGCCGCCATCGGTGACGATCCCGTGGACCCGCGCGGTCGGCCGGAGCTGCTGTCGCCACAGCCCGACCGAGCTGAAGAGCAGGATGAGCGCGTCGAGCGCGTTCCTTCCCTTCCACGGGTCGGACGACGCGTGGGCCTGCAGCCCGGTGAACACGACGTCCACGTCCTCCGATGCGAGTGGGTGGCTCTCGACATGGCTGCGATCGCAGGGGTGGTACAGCAGGGCGGCATCGAGCCCGTCGAAGAGTCCGTCATCGATCATGTTCTGCTTGCCGCTGCCGTGCTCCTCCGCCGGGGTCCCGAGGAACACGATCTCGCCCGGGAGGTCGTCGGCGATCGACGCGAGCGCGATCGCCGCGCCGACACCCGATGCCGCCATCGTGTTGTGCCCGCACCCATGGCCCAGGCCCGGCAACGCGTCGTACTCGGCGAGGAGGCCGATCTTCGGACCGTCGCCCCCGGCGCCGCCGGGCCGAACCGCTCGGACCGCCGTCGCCAGGCTCCCGGCCGGGTGCTCCACCACAAACCCGTGGGCGCGAAGCCGCTCGGCGACCCAGGTGGCCGCCTGGTACTCCTCGAACGCCGGTTCCGGGTTGGCGTGGATCCGGTGCGAGAGGTCCAGGATCTCGTCCCGCGCCTCCTCCACGGCGGCGGCGAGACGCGCCTTCATGTCGGCGTACGGTTCGGCGGGGCGTGTGGCTCGGAGGTCGGGCATGGGGCTCCAGCATTCGGGGGGCGTGGACCCCGGAATCCTAGAGCGTCGCGAGAGGTTCGGTCAGCGTTCTGCCGAGAGGGTCGCCTCGGCGACGACCGCGAGGGCCATGATGAACAGCGCGATCGGCAGTTCGAGGGCGCCCTGGAGCCGCAGCACGATGAAGATCGCCACGATCAGGCCCACCCAGGCGCCCCGGCGGGCCGCGCGGATCCAGTCGCCGTTGTAGGAGACGCCGCGGTGGCGGCCGAACACGACCAGCCACCAGATGGGGATCGTCGTGAGGGCGACGGCCAACCCGATCAGGGCGGCCCCCAGGAACCCGGCGACCGGGTCCGCCACCGGGTCGCGGGTCGTGACGATGAGCCCGACCAGGAGCCACACGATCGCGGCCGCGGCGAAGATGCCGAGATTCGCCAGCCGGTCGCGCCGTTCCATGACGACCGAGTCTAGGGTGTGTGACCCATCCACGGTCGCCCAGGGTCGGACCACCTGTTCGATGCGCATCGAGCGATCGTGCCTCCACCGGTCGCTGGGTCAGGGCCCAGGACGCGGCACGATGCGGGCTCGCACGCACGGCGTCGAGTGGGGAACATGCCCTATCGCCCGGAGCGGCCTCCCGCCACGCTGGACGGGCAGATGTCCCGGAAGGCGCACCAACCGCAGGCGAGCTGATCCGGCGTGGCGGTGTACTCGCGGGCACGGATGCCGCGGGCGGCCCGGGCGATCTTCTCCCTCGCCTTGGCGAGGCGTTTGGGATCGACCGGGACCGTGCCGACGAGCCCGGATTCCAGGAAGTGCAGGGCCACCGCATCGGGCAGGCGTCCGGTCATCGCCTCGTAGCCCATCGCGTAGATCTGCAGTTGCAGGGAGTCGCGGGCACGCTGCTTCGCCCGGGCCGGATCCCGCACGTCCGACGACTTGTAGTCCGTGATCGTCACCCGCTCGCGCCCCAGGATCCCGAGCGTGGGGCTTACGACATCCGCGGAGGGCCGCGGGGCCGGATCCGCCGAGCCTGCCCCATCCGGATCGGCGGCCGCGACATCGACGGTCTCCACGTCCACGCGATCCCAGCGACCGCGCACCCGGTCGCCGTCCAGCATGAAGCTGAACTCGCGTTCGACGTACGTGGGGATCAGCGCCCCCGGTCGCAGCTGTTCCTCGCGGAACCGGCGGAGCGCCGCCCGGCCGGCAGCCAGGCGGGCTTCCTCGTGCTCGCGACTGACGAAGCCCTCGTTGGACCATGCCGCGTCGAGCACGTCGTCGAGCTCGGCCTCGGACATGACCTGGCCGCGGGCGTGTCGCGTGTGGAACAGCTGGACGGCCTTGTGCAGGGCTGCGCCATAGACGATCGCATGGTGGGGGGCCAGCGGGACACGCAGCACATGGGCGTATTGGTACTTGCGTGGGCACGTGAGGTAGTCGTCGACCTGGTAGAAGCTCAGCGATAGCGGCTCCTCGATCGGCCCGCGAGCGGCCGATGCGGGAGTGTCCACCGCGGCGAAGGCCGCGAGTCGCTCCACGGCCGAGACGGATCTGACCCCGGATGCCGGGTCGCTGCTGGCCGGGGCCAGGTCCAGCGCCTCGAGGACGAACGGCGAGATGCGCCGGGCGCGGGCGCCGCCGTAATCCGCCGCGTGCGAGAGGATGAGTTCGTCGCGGGCCCGGGTCATCGCCACGTAGAACAGGCGTCGTTCCTCGGCCAGCGCGCGCTCCGGAGTGGGCGGCTCGCCGCGCCCCAGACCCGCGGGCAGGGACAGGGGCTCTCCGCGGCCGTTCCCGGGGAACCGCCCCGCCACGAGACCGGGCAGGTACACGACCGGGAACTCGAGTCCCTTGGCCTTGTGGACCGTGAGGACCGCGACCGCGTCGGCGTCGGGGTCCAGGTCCGCCGTGGCCGGATCGTCGCCGGCATCGATCAGCGTCTGCAGGTGGCGTGCGACGAAGACCGCCCGGTCGTCGGCCAGCAGTCTGGACTGGGCACGGATGATGTCGAAGAACCGCGCCACGTTCCCGAGGCCCTCGTCCGTGCCGTTCGTCGTGGCTTCGGCGAGTCGCGCCAACAGCCCGCTGTCGCGCAGGAAGGCATAGAGGACCTCGCCCGCCGGTCGCTCCGCGGCCAGCGCCGTGAACCGGGCGACATCGCCGTTGAGGCGCGCGACCGCGGTTCGGGTCGCGGGCTTGACCCGCAGGATCCCGGGCTGGCGCTCCAGCTCGTCCAGGATGTCGCGGACCGACCGATTGCGGCGCCGCGCCATGTTGACGACCGCCGTGAGGTCCTCCCCGTCGATGCCATACACGTCCGAGGCCGCCAGGCCGTAGAGGTCCACGCTGGAATCCGGATCGGCGACCGTCCGCAGGAAGGCCATCAGGAGGCGCACTTCGGGGCGGGCGTACAGGCCCGAGGCCCCGGAGAACCGCCACGGGATCCCGGCGATGTTGAGCGCCCGCAGGACGGGGTCCGCGTGCCCGTTGGCCCGGACCAGCACGGCGTGGTCACGCGGGCGAGCCCCGCTGGCGATCCGCCGGCCGATATCCGCGGCGATCCAGTCCGATTCCTCCGACCCGGTGGCGAACGCCTCGAGGCGGACGGGCGCAGCGAGCGGTTCCTGGCGGGCCGGACGCAGGCGCTTGACGATCCCGGTCCGTACCTCCAGGCGGTCAGGGTCGTTGAACCGGACGAGTCGGTAGGCGGCGTCGAGGACCGGCGCGAGCGACCGATAGTTCGTGCGCAGCACGACCGTGCGCGCGCCGGGATGGCGCGCCTCGAAGTCGAGGATGTTGTCGACCGCGGCCCCGCGGAACGCGTAGATGGCCTGATCGTCATCGCCCACCACCGTCACGTTGCGATGCGGCTCGGCGAGCACGCGGACCAGCTCTGCCTGTGCCCGGTTCGTGTCCTGGAACTCGTCCACGAGGACGTAGCGGAAGCGTCCCGCGATCGCCGTGCGCGCGGCGGCAGACTCGCGCACGAGGCGCAGGGCCAGCGCCACCTGGTCGCCGAAATCGATGCACCCGTTCTCGGCGAGCAGCCGCTGGTAGGTCGCGAATGCCCGGGCGAGCTCCGCCTGCCGCCGGGCCTCCTCCGCCGCGGCGTCCACGGCATCACGCTCGGTGTCCGTCGCCCCGACGTTCGTCTCGACCGCGGCCGACAGGGCGGCGGCCTCGGCCGCGACGCGGTCCGCGTATCGGCCGTAGGTCGCCGGCGAGATGTCCTCGTCCTTGCATCGACTGAAGAGCGTGGCAAGGGCGCCGAGGAACCGGGTGGGATCGCCGAGCGGCCGGTACTCGTCCAGGTCGAACGCGTAGAGGTGTTCGCGCAGGAAGATCACGACCTCCGCCCGGGTCAGGACCCGGAGGTCGGGCGGCAGGCCGAGCTCGAGGGCGTACTCGCGGATGATCCGGTCGCCGAACGCGTGGAACGTGGAGATCTGCGTGTCCGTATAGCCATACGGGACCAGCTGATCCACCCGTACGGACATCTCGTCGGCGGCCTTGTCCGTGAAGGTCAGGGCGAGGATCTCCGACGGCTTGGCGCGACGCGACGCGATCAACCAGGCGATGCGGCGCGTGATGACCTGGGTCTTGCCGGTGCCGGCGCCCGCGATCACGAGCAGGGGTCCGTCCTCGTGCGTCACGGCGCGACGTTGTTCGGGGTTCAGCCCACCGAGGAGCGCCTCCATCCCGTCCGGCCGCGCCGGGCGGACCGCGGAGGGGTCCATCACCGGCACGAGGTCACGCCAGGCGGGGATCTGCTCGAGTGGAGCGGGTGCGCGACGCCGGATCCGTGGGCGGGGCGGCGTCACCGTCGCGACGGCGGGCGGGTCGAGGATGGGGGCCATGCGCGGATCATCGCCGCGCCCCGTGACACCTAGGCTGTCAAGCCGTGGCTTGGCGCAGCGCCGCCGATTCCTCCTCGGACAACGCGGTCTCCGAGCGGCCCGCCGCGATCGCCTTCGCGTACACCCGCGTGCCCGACCGCGCGTGCAGGCTGGACAGGACCCAACCGTTGCCGTTGGCATCGAGCAGCGCGAGGGCGAAGCTCTGGTTCCCACCGGTTTCTTCGAACGGGTTGTAGCGAACCAGCCCGACGCGGCTGAACGCCTTGCGCCCGGCGACCTCGAGCGCGGCGGTCCGAAGGGCCAGGTCGTCCACGTCGCGGGCGACGGCGAAGACCTTGTCGAGGTGGGCGTCGAGGACCGCCTCCAGGCTATCGCCGGCCTGCCCGCGAGTCAGCCGGTCGAGCCGCGACCCGAGCGACCGGACCCGGCCGACGAGCCACAGGACGAGCACGAAGAGCACGAGGGCGACGACCGCGAGGGCGACGACGATGACGCCGAGATTCTGCTCGACCGTGGTGTTGAGATCGATGGCCGGATCCTCCGGGAGCGACGGTCGTCCGAGTCTAGCAGGGGCCGATGACCCGACACGCAGCGCCGGCGTGCCGCTCGTGGCTCCGCAGGGTCAGGAGCGGGCAGAGTGCTATCCTGTCGCGCTGGCGGTCCCGGCACCAGCCGACGGCGCCCGCCATCGTGACCGACCCACCCGGAGGACCGTCTCGCACCATGGCCAAGCGCGCACGTGGCAGCACCACCCGACCCGGCCAGCGTGCCCCGCTCCAGCGCGGTCCGTCCACGACGCGCCCGTCCGCCGGCGCCGCTGCCACGCCGACCCAGGCGCCGCGCCCGGCGACACTGACCGACGAGGAGGAGGCCCGCGCCGCAGCCCTCGAGGCCCAGATCGTGGCCGAGGAGAAGGCCGCCGAGGAAGCAGCCCGTCGAACGCGCGAGCGCGCACGGCGCGACGGCGACGCGGAGCCGACGGGACGCGGCGGGTCGATCGCCGTTCGAGCATCCCAGGAGTACGCCTACGTGGCGCGGGATGTTCGTCGCATCGCGGTGATCGGCGGTGGACTGATCGCCTTCCTGCTGGGCCTGTGGGTCGTCGTCGAGGCGACAGGGATCGGGCCGTTCTGAACCGCTGACGCGGGCCGCGCCCGCGCGTACCATCGTCGGGCCATGCCAGCTCCCCGGCGACCCGCCGGCGCCCGACCCGAGGCGCTCTTCCAGCCCCCGCCCGAACGGCAGCCGTTGGCCGCCCGGATGCGCCCGCGAACCCTCGACGAGTTCGTCGGCCAGGCGCATCTCGTCGGCGAACGGGGGCCGCTGCGACGCGGGATCGCTCGCGGCCACCTGGCGTCGCTCCTCCTGTGGGGCCCGCCCGGGACCGGCAAGACGAGCCTGGCCCGACTCCTCGCCGGTGAGATCGGGGCGCACTTCTCGACGCTCAGCGCCGTGATGGCCGGAGTCGCGGACGTGCGCTCCCTGATCGCCGAGGCGCAGGACCGCCTCTCCCTACACGGGACGCGGACGGTCCTCTTCCTCGACGAGATCCATCGCTTCAACAAGGCCCAGCAGGACGCCCTGCTCCCCCACGTCGAGGACGGCACGATCACCCTCGTCGGGGCGACGACCGAGAACCCCTACTTCGAGGTCAATGCGGCGCTCCTCTCGCGGATGCGGGTCTGGCGACTGGAGCCCCTGACGGACGAAGAGGTCGCGGTCGTGGTCCGTCGGGCGCTCGAGGACGTGGACCGCGGCCTGGCCGGCGCACTGGGTCCCGACGGCGGGGTCGCCGTGGACGACGCGGCCTTCGAGCACCTCGTCAGCCTCGCCGGCGGCGACGCCCGATCGGCGCTCAACGTCCTCGAAGGTGCCGTGGCCCTGGCCGAGGGCGAAGGCATCCGCGACGACGCCGGCCGGATCACCCCGCGACTGGAGGACATCGAGGCGGCGGCCCAGCAGCGCGTCCTCGCCTACGACCGGGCCGGGGATGGCCACTACGACACGGCGTCCGCGTTCATCAAGAGTCTGCGCGGCAACGACCCCGATGCCGCGCTCTACTGGCTCGCCGCGATGATCGCGGCCGGCGAGGACCCGCGGTTCATCGCCCGGCGGCTGATCATCAGCGCGTCGGAGGACGTCGGGAACGCCGACCCGCGCGCGCTGCAGGTCGCCGTGGCCGCGGCACAGGCGCTCGATCACATCGGGTTGCCGGAGGCGCAGTACGCGCTCGCCCAGGCGACGACCTACATCGCGACCGCGCCCAAGTCGAACCGTGCCGGCTCGGCCTTCTTCGCCGCGGTCGGCGACCTCGAGGCGCGTGGATCGTTGCCCGTACCCCTGCACCTTCGCAACGCTGCTCACCGCGGCATGAAGCAGCACGGGATCGGGGTCGGATATCGCTATCCGCACGACTTCGAGCAGGCGGATGTCGACCAGCAGTACCTGCCCGACGAGCTGGCCGACCGGCGCTACTACCTGCCGACCGACCACGGGTACGAGGCGACGATCGCGGCCCGGATGACGGCGCGCTCGGAGACCCGGGCCGCCGGTAGGCCGCGGCGCGACCCGAACCCCAAGCCGACGATCGCCGCTGGTGGCGACCTCATGCGCACGCGCGAGGCGAACCGCAAGAAACTCGCCGAGACCGAGAAGCGCGACGCCGCGACCGACTGACGCGCATCGTGGTCAGTACGATCCGCTGTCCGCGATCTCCGCGATGCGCAGGTCGGGGCGCCCGAGACCGAGGGCCGAGGCCGTCGGGCCGGCCCATAGCGCCGCGAGCCGCTCCCCGAAGGCGACGGCGGCGGTCTGGTCATCGAACTCCAGGTCGATCGCGACCCGACCGGGGTCATCGACCGGACGAAGCACCCGATATCGGCGGACGCCGCCCTCCCGCCGACCCACTGGGTCGCTGTCGAACGCCGCCTTCCATCGTTCGTAGTCGCCGACGGTGTGCTCGATGCGGACCATGATCACGACACGCCTCCTCGGGAACCGCCCATCCATATATTCAGGTGAGTTACTACCTATCCAATAGGATGGTACGGTATGCGGGATGTCGAGCCGAGTCAAGCCCCGGCGTACGTATGTCTCAACTCGGCGCGCCGAGACCGCGGAGGGCACGCGGAGCGCGATCCTCGAGGCGAGCCGAGCACTGTTCCTGCAGCACGGCTATGCCGCGACCAGCATCGCGGCCATCGCGGACCAAGCGTCCGTGTCCGCCAAGACGGT
The DNA here is from genome assembly GCA_964451745.1 of uncultured Anaerolineaceae bacterium. Taxonomy (GTDB): domain Bacteria; phylum Chloroflexota; class Limnocylindria; order Limnocylindrales; family CSP1-4; genus SPCO01. The sequence continues at coordinate 20,654 of CAYVJP010000017.1, forward strand.
GTACGCGAGGTTCGGCAACAAGCGGCGCCTGCTAGCGGACGTGCTTGATCACGCGATCGCGGGTGATGCCCTCCCGGTCCCGGTCCTCGAACGCGACTGGGTCCGCGCCATGCGCGACGAGAGCGATCGCGCGAAACGCCTCGACCTGCTCGCCGAGGGTGGCGCAGCGATCCTGGCCCGACGCACCGACGTCGATGGACTCATCCGGCAAGCAGCCGACGTCGACCCCGCTCTCCGCGACCTGATGGCCACGTCGCGGACGCAGCGACGGGCCGGCCAAGCCCAACTCCTCCGCATCGCCCTGGGCGAATCACCTGACGAAGAGGACATCGATACCCTCTTCGCGCTCGGGAGTCCCGAGGTCTACCGACTCACAGTCATCGAGTCCGGCTGGCC
>CAYVJP010000018.1:0-20877 GCA_964451745.1 uncultured Anaerolineaceae bacterium
CGACGACCTCGCCAAGCTTCGGCGCGGCGGGCACGACTACCGCAAGCTCTACGCCGCCTACAAGGCCGCCACCGAGTACCAGGGCGCCCCCACCGTGATCCTGGCCAAGACGGTCAAGGGCTGGACCCTGGGTCCGGGCGTCGAGGCCCGCAACATCACCCACCAGGCGAAGAAGCTCTCCGAGAACGAACTGCGGGTCTTCCGCGACCGGATCGAACTGCCCATCCCGGACGCGAAGCTCAAGGACGCGCCGTACTACCACCCCGGGCCGAAGTCACCCGAGGTCGAGTACCTCATGGAGCGTCGCAAGGCGCTCGGCGGCGCGATCCCGAAGCGCGTCGTGCGCAACGCCCCGCTGCCCGAGCCGCCGCCGGCCATCGATGCGGAGTTCGCGGCCGGGAGCCAGACGCCGGTGTCGACGACCATGGTCTTCACCCGCATCCTGCGCAACCTCATCCGCGACAAGGAGCTGGGTGCACGGATCGTCCCGATCATCCCGGACGAGGCGCGGACGTTCGGCATGGACCCGCTGTTCAAGGAGGTCGGCATCTACGCCGCCCTGGGCCAGCGCTACGAGCCGGTCGATTCGGACCTGGTGCTGTCGTACCGGGAAGCCACCGATGGGCAGGTCCTCGAGGAGGGCATCACCGAGGCGGGGTCGATGGCGTCGCTCCAGGCCGCCGGCACCTCGTATGCGAGCCACGGCCTGGCCATGATCCCGTTCTACATCTTCTACTCGATGTTCGGGTTCCAGCGCACCGGCGACCAGATCTGGGCCTTCGCCGACGCTCGTGGCCGCGGGTTCCTGATGGGGGCCACCGCCGGTCGCACGACCCTCGCCGGCGAGGGGCTCCAGCATGACGACGGCCACACCCACATCCTGGCGTCGACCGTGCCCAACGTCCGGGCCTACGATCCGGCCTTCGCCTACGAACTCGCCGCGGTCGTCCGCGACGGGATCGAGCGGATGTACGGTCCGGCGGCCGAGGACGTCTTCTATTACGTCACCCTGCACAACGAGAACTACGCGCAGCCGCCGCGCCCGGACGGCCTCACCGACGAGGCGATCCTGCGCGGCATCTATCGGTTCGCGCCGGCCCCGTCGCTCGGGAAGGGTGCGCATCCAGCGCGCCTCGTCGGATCGGGCGCCATCCTCAACCAGGTCCTCGCCGCGCGCGATCTGCTGGCCGAGCGGTTCGGCGTGGCCGCCGAGGTCTACAGCGCCCCTTCGTTCCCGCTGCTCCGTCGCGACGCCCTCGAAGCCGAGCGCTGGAACCGCCTCCATCCCGAGGCGAAGAAGCCACGGGTGCCGCATGTCACGACGGTCCTGCCCGGCGACGGGGGGCCGATCATCGCCGCGACCGACTGGATGAAGGCGCTGCCCGACATGGTCAGTCGCTGGCTCCCGCCGCATTACCTGTCGCTGGGGACGGATGGCTTCGGGCGAAGCGGCACCCGAGAGGACCTCCGGTCGCTGTTCGAGATCGATCCGCCGCATATCGCCGCGGCCACGATGGTGGCCCTGGCGCGCTGCGGGGCGCTGCCATCCGAGAAGGCCGCCGCGGCTGTCCGCGAGCTCGGCATCGATCCTGAGAAGACCGACCCGCTCGCCCTCTGATGCGCCGGAGCCGCCGCGCGACGGTGGTCCCGCTGGTCTCGCGCGCCTCGCCGCGACCTTCCTGCGCCTCGGGCTGACCTCGTTCGGCGGCCCGGCTGCGCATATCGCGCTGATGCGCGACGAGTTCGTGCGCCGCCGTGGCTGGCTCGACGACGCGACCTATCTCGACCTGATCGGGGCGGCCAACCTCATCCCCGGCCCCACGTCCACGGAGGTGGCCATGCACGTCGGTCACCGGCGCGCGGGTTGGTCCGGCCTCGTCGTGGCCGGCCTCGGGTTCCTGCTGCCGGCCGTCGTGATCGTCGCGGTCCTGGCCTGGGTCTATGTCGAGTACGGCGCGCGTCCCGAGGTCGGAGCGATCCTCGTCGGCGTCGGACCCGTGGTCGTGGCGATCATCGCGCACGCCGGAGCGGGCATCGCACGGGCCGTGGTCCGCACGCCGCTGGGAGCCATCTCGACGGCCGCGGCCATCGCCCTGGTCCTCGCCGGCGTCAACGAGATCGCGGTCCTGCTGGGCCTCGGGGCGGCAGCGATGGTCATCCGTGGCATCGCCGGGCGCGAACGCCCGGAGCTCGGCGGGGGACTGGCTGTCGTCGCGTCGGCGTCGGGTCCGGCCGTCGGCGGGCTTGCGGCGACGACGGCAGCGGCCGTCGCGGCACCGCTGGCCATCCTCGCCGAGTTCGCGAAGATCGGCGCCGTCCTGTTCGGCAGCGGCTACGTGCTGGTGGCGCTGCTGCGGTCCGAGCTCGTCGACGGGCTGGGCTGGATCACCGAGACCCAGCTCCTCGATGCCGTTGCGGTGGGTCAGGCCACGCCCGGACCGCTGTTCTCCACGGCCACGTTCATCGGGTATCTCGTGGGTGGCCCGGTCGGAGCGACGGCGGCGACCGTCGGCATCTTCCTGCCGGCCTTCATCGCGGTGGCGGTGAGCATCCCGATCCTCGACCGGCTGCGCGGGTCCATGCGCGCACGGGCATTCCTCGACGGGGTCAACGCGGCCTCCGTCGGCCTCCTGGCCGTGGTCGCGGTCCAGCTCGCGACCGGATCGATCCGTGACGTGATCGGGTTGGCGACGGCTATCGTGGCGTTCGCGCTGCTCGTCCGCGGGGTCGGGACCGCGTGGCTCGTGGCCGCCGGGGCAGCCATCGGACTCATCCGACTGGCCTGGCTTCCGGCCTGATCTCGGACGTGTCCAGATCGGCCTCGTCGGCGGCGAGGGTCCGGAGGGTGAATCCGAACTCGGCACCACCGCCTGGTGGGTTGCGTACCCAGATCCGACCGCCCATCGTCTCGACGAGGCTGGCGCACACGAAGAGTCCGATGCCGGACCCCGAAGCTGACCGCGCGCTGTCCGGGTCGCGATAGAAGAGCTCGAAGAGCCGCCCATGGGAACCGGCCGGGACCCCGGGTCCTTCGTCGCGAACCCGGATCGCCACCGCGTCATCCTCGCGCCGAGCATCGACCGTGACCGTCGTGCCCGCTGGGGTGTACTTGGCGGCATTGCCCAGCAGGTTGCGCAGGATCTGTTCGATGTAGGTCTCCTCGCCGGCCACGACGGGCAGGTGATCCTCGGCGACGAGGCGGATCGTGATGGAGGGCAGTTCCTTGGATTCATCGGCCACGATGCGACCCAGGAGCCGATGAAGCGCGACGGGTTCCGGGTCCACCTGGAGGCGGCCGCGTTCGACGCGGCTGAGCACCAACAGATTCTCGACGAGGCGGTGCAACCGCTCCGATTCGGCCCGGATGTCACGAAGCATCGTCTGCCGCTCGGCGGCGCGATCGACGCGGCCGGGCCTCGCCAGGATCTGCACCAGCCCGAGGATCGTGGTGATAGGCGTCCGGAGTTCGTGGCTGATCACGTCGACGAAGGCTTCGCGGAACTCGCCGGCACGGCGTTCGTCGGCGAGGAGTGCATCCCGCTGCTCTTCGAGCCGACGGCGTTCCGTGATGTCCTGGCCCGTCCCGATCATCCGCAGCGGACGACCCTCTTCATCACGGAACACGCGTCCGGAGCCGCGCGTCCAGTGGACGCTCCCGTCACCCCATACGAGCCGGAACTCGAGGTCGAACGGTCGATCGCCCGCGACGGCAGCGGCGATCGCTGACTGGAAGGGCTCGCGATCGTCGGCATGGATCATGCTCAGGTACGCGGGGAAATCTGGCGCCTCGGCTCCGGGCTCGAGTCCGTGCTGGAGGAAGATGGCCTCGGACCAGGTCAGCTCGCCGGTCACGATGTCCCACTCCCAGAACCCGGTCCCTGACGCGGCGAGCATGATCTCCATCCGGGCATCGCGTGCCTCGATCTGGTCGGCGAGGACAACGGCTTCCTCCAGCGCGTCCTCAAGCCGATCGCGCGTCACGCGCCTCCCCGCGATCAGGACCGCGGTCGCGCTCCCGATGATCAGATAGAGGACCTCGCGGACCCGCTCGATCGAGGCGCCGGGCCCGTCAGACGGAAGGGGATCGAAGAGAAGAGCCGCGCCGATTCCCGCCGCCCCGGTCGCTGTGATCCCCCCGACAAGGCCGCCGTACCACGCGGCGATGACGGTCCCCGCCATGAGGATCACGTAGCCGGTCTCGCCGCCGGCGAACTCGTTCAGCGTGGCCTTGAGGGCGATCGCGCCCCATGCGATCGCGAGTCCGAGCAGGAACGACGGGCCGGTCGCGAAGCGAGCGTCGCGCAATCGCGCGAGATCGCCCTTCAAGCGCTGGAGGGCACTCTCGTCGGACCGACCCGAAGCGTGAGACACGCGCGCGACTCCCGTCTCTTCATCGACCGTTTCACCTCAGGAGTCCATCGAGGATATGGACCTCCGCCCAGACCGAGCGCTGTGATGCACATGAAACGCGACGGGGGGACTCCGACGGGCGCGCGCGCGGTGCAGCACCCTACCGTGCTTCGGTACCAGCAGATGCGCTGGCGGGATCCGACTGGTGTCGGATGGAGACGACGAAAGGAGAGCGTGTCATGCCGCACGACCACGACACGATGACGAACCATACCCATACGGGAGACGACCTGCTCAACGAGGGTCGCGGGATCGATCCGAACGCCGACGCTCGGGGAGCGGCGCCTGAGAACGAGGAAGCGGGGACCGAGGCCCTGGGCGCCGGTGCAGGTGCTCTGGGTGGTGCGGCCGTCGGCATGGCCGTCGGCGGACCCGTCGGCGCCGTCATCGGCGGCGCCGTGGGTGCTGTCGGTGGGGCGGTGGCGGGCGAAGCCACCGAAGGTGATGACGAGACCGGCGCCGGGACAGGGGCCGTTGGTGGCGGCGCTGTCGGCGCGCTTGTCGGCGGCGCGGTCGCGGGTCCTCCAGGCGCCGTGGTCGGTGGTGCCGTCGGCGCCGCCGGTGGCGCCGGGGCCGGCGACCAGGTCGAGGAAGAAGCCGAGGAAGGCCGGATCGCCCATCCCGATGATCGCGCCTTCTGACCCTCATCGGGCCTGACCAACGTCGCTCGTTTCGCTCGCACCACCCGGATCCTTCGGGTGGTGCGACACTTACCCCTGCGGCTCGCTCCGCCAGAGCCGCCGCGGTCATCACCACCGAGGTACCGCACATGGATCGCAGGCTCCGCATCGCCCAAGTGGCGCCACCGTTGGAGCGCGTACCGCCCATCGCGTATGGCGGGACAGAACGGATCGTGTTCGGGCTGGTCCAGGAACTGGTCCACCGCGGTCATGACGTCACCACCTTCGCATCCGCCGATTCCGAGGTTCCCGGCCGTCACGTTCCGACCGTCCCCGAGGCGCTGCGACCCGCCGGTTACACCGGCGATCCCCTGCCGTGGTTCCACGTGACGATGCACGAGGTGCTGTCCCGGATCGACGAGTTCGATCTCGTCCACGCGCACCTGGAATGGGCCGGACTGATGCTCGCTCGGCTCAGCCCGATCCCCGTGGTCTCCACGTTCCACGGTCGTCTGGATCTGCCGTGGGCGTCCACCCTGCTGGAGGCGTCGCCGCGCGGTCTCGTGGCGATCAGCGAGAACCAGGCGGCCACGCATCCCGAGGTGGCGTGGGAGGCGGTCGTCCACAACGGCTTGCGCCTCGAGGACGCGCCGTTCGATCGGCGCCGCACCGACGCCCTGTGCTTCGTGGGCCGGGTCGCTCCCGAGAAGGGGATCGTGGAGGCCATCGAGGTGGCGAAGGCCGCCGGCCGCCCGCTGCGGATCGCGGCCAAGATCGCGCCGATGGGCCCCGAGCGCGCGTACTACGAGTCCGTCTTCGCCCCGGCCATGGAGGCCGCCGGCTCCGAGGTCGAGTTCCTCGGCGAACTGTCCCAGGCGGACCGCGACGCCCTGTTCGCCGAGAGCTACGCCTCGCTCATGCCCGGGTCCTGGCCGGAACCGTTCGGTCTCGTCGCGATCGAGGCGCTCGCCACGGGCACGCCCGTGATCGCGCGGCGCATCGGCGCGCTGCCCGAGATCATCCGGGAAGGCGTCGATGGCTTCTTCGGGGACGACGTCACCGCGATGGCGTTCCAGGTCGACCGGGTCGCCGACCTCGATCGCGCGGAGATCCGCCGATCGGTCCTCGAGCGGTTCTCGGTCGGGCGGATGACGGACGGCTACGAGGCGGTCTACCGGCGTGTCCTGGCCGGCGGCGTCCCAGGCCCGTTGGGGTTCCCCGCCGAGCCCGTGGGATCTGATGGGCGAGAGGATCGACCCGATGTCATCCCCGCCGATCGGCTCGCCTCGCGACGGGCGGATCGCTTCGGCGCCGCGGCCGGTGGCGCCGCGGCCGGCGGTCGTCGCTAGCGGTCGTCTCCTCGATCCCGGCCGTGCTCGGGTGCGGCGTTGTCGCACCGCTGTGATGCCGCGGCGCGCGGCATCGAGCGCGACGTGCACGCCCATCGCGACATCGTGGCCTCAGCGAACGCAACCCCGCCGACGGAGGACGACGATGCCCAAGAAGGCCTGGAGCGCGAAGCGCGAGCGCCAGTACGAGCACATCAAGGACGCCTACGAGGACCGCGGCCGGTCCGAGGACAAGGCCGAGGAACTGGCGGCGCGGACCGTCAACAAGGAGCGCCGTGAGGCGGGCGAGACCGAGGATGGGTCGCGTTGACCAGGTACGGCTATGCGCTATCCAGCGAGGAGCATGGGCCGACGGACCTCGTGCGCCATGCGGCTGCCGCCGAGGAGGCGGGCTTCAGCTTCGCCCTCATCTCCGATCACTTCCACCCCTGGATCGAACGCCACCCACACAGCCCGTTCGTGTGGGGTGTGCTGGGTGCCATCGCGCAGGCGACCGAGCAACTCGAGGTGGGCACGGGCGTGACCTGCCCGACCTTCCGGATCCACCCGGCCATCATCGCCCACGCCGCCGCCACGGCCGCCTGCCTCATGCCCGGGCGATTCTTCCTTGGTGTCGGCACCGGCGAGAACCTCAACGAACACATCCTCGGGCAGCGCTGGCCGGAGTGGGACGTCCGCGCCGACATGCTGGACGAGGCGCTGCGCATCATCCGACGGCTCTGGACCGGCGACGTGATCAGTCACCATGGGGAGCACTACACGGTCGAGAATGCGCGCCTGTACACGTTGCCCGACGAGCCGCCGCCGATCCACGTGGCGGCCAGCGGACCGCGCATGGCTGGGCTGGCGGCGCGGATCGGTGATGGGTTCATCGGTACCGGACCCGAGCGGGATCTCATCGAGACCTATCGCTCCGGCGGTGGGGCCGGACCCAGGTTCGGACAAGTGGGACTGGTGTGGGCCGAGTCCGAGCGGGCGGCCCGGCGGATCGCCCATGAATGGTGGCCGACCGCCGCACTCAAGGGCGAGGTGACGCAGGAACTCCCGAATCCTGCCCAATTCAGCGACCTCGTCTCGGGGCTCACGGAGGACCAGGTGGCGGCGTCCTTCTCGTGTGGTCCGGATCCCGCCGTGCACGTGGAACGGATCCGCGCCTACGTCGATGCCGGATACGACCACGTGTATCTGCACCAGATCGGGCCCGACCAGGCCGGGTTCCTTCGATTCGCGCGACAGGAATTGCTGCCTGCGCTGACCGAAGCGGCTCCCGCCGCCCGCTGACCGGCGCGCACCCCGCCGGCCGCTACCGCCCGTCACCGCCGCGCCCCGGCGCGGCATCGGGGTCGGTGGATCCACGATCGAGTTCGGGTCGATCGAGTTCGGGTCGATCGCGTTCGAGGTCGCCCCAGATCGGTGACAGCTCGAGGGCCTCCAGGGCGCGCCCGAACGCGTCCATGTCCTCGGCCGCGATCCGGCCGGTGGCGACCACGATGTCGCCCTCGGCCCCGCTCAGCGGGGTCGTCACGAACTCCAGCGTGGACCCGGGGGCGACCCCGCGCAGGCCGTACATGATCCGCACCGCGTGCCGCGGCGAGGGGAAGCACAGGAGGATCGCGTCGCTCGCGTGCGTCTCGTCCGCACGTGCCCGGCTCCAGACCATGACACCGTCCTTCAGTGCAGGAGACGCCGCTCGATGTAGAGGACCGGTTGGACCCCGAACCGGACCGTCCAGAAGAACTCGATCAGGTCGAGTCGTTCGGCTCGTTGCTCCGGCGCAGGTCGCCCGTCGTGGCCTGCGTCAGGCTCCCCGTGACGTCGCGTTGCCATGCCCACCTCGTGCCCGGATGTTCGTCCGACGTCAGCACCATCGCCCGCAGCCGCCTCTGCGCGCGCGTGTCGATGGCCGCCCAGACGTTGCAGGCGCCGCATTCGCGTGCCTCCGCGACGGGGGGCTCATGCCCGCACCATCGCCCGGCGGAGGAGCACCCAGGCCGCGATGAAGGTCACGGTCGCGATGAGGGCCAGGGCCACCAGTTCCCACGCCTGATTCGTCCCGCCGCGGAGCAGGACGTCCTGCAGCAGGCGGATGCCGTGCGTGACCGGGAGGGCGTAGGCGAGCAGGCGAACGGCGGGAGTGAACTCATCGATAGCGAGGACGAACCCGCTGAAGAACACCGATGCAAGGAGGAGGAGCAGCGACAGCTGGACGGCCTGACGTTCCGAATCGGACACCATCGCGATCGCCAGGCCCAGCCCGAGTGATGCTGCCAACAGCAGGGTCACCGTCGCGACGAGCAAGGCCGGGTCCCCGAGGAGCGGCACGCCGAAGGCGACGACCAGCAACAGGATGGTGACGGCCGCGACACCCGCCCCCACGATCCCGAACGCCAGGATCTTGCCGATCAGGATCTCGAGCGAGGTGACGGGCGCGATCCGGAAGAGCTCCATCACCCCGCTCGTGCGTTCCCGGACCAGGGAGAGCGCGACCAGGGTGACCGCGAGATGCTGCAGGATCAGGGCGAGGACCGCGGGGCCGAAGAACGGGATCACGGCCGGCGTGGACGGCGCGATGTTGACGACCTGCGCGCGCGTCGGAGCCGCCATGACCTCTGGAGGGATCGCCGTCGCAGCAGGCTCCCCGGCGTCGACGGCGTAACCCTGGCCGGCCGCGGCGACCTCCTCGATGATCTCGCGGTTCACGGCGCTCGCCAACCCGTCGGCGAGGAACCCGGCGTAGTTGGCGGCGACCGGATCGACGGTATCGACCCGGACCTCGATGACGGTCTGCTCGCCGGACGTGAAGTTGGCCTGCGCGTCGCTAGGGGCGACGATGACGACGTCCGCCTCCCCGTTCGCCAGCATGGCCTCCGCGGCCGAACGATCCGGGGTGACCTCCAGCACATGGAGGCCGCCACCGGCCAGCTCCTGGTACCGCGCCGGGTCGGTGGAGAGGCCGCTCTCGGCCGTGGCCACGATGACGGTCTCGAGCGGCCGCTTGGTCCCGCTGTAACCGAGCCCGAAGACCGCCATGATGAGGAACGGCCCGAGGGCGAGACTGACCAGGGCGCCGGGTCGGCGCACCGATTCGACCAGCTCCTTGCCCACGAAGGCCAGGAGGCGGATCGGCGTGGCCAGGAGCGCCCGCATCAGGCCGGGACCTCGGCGCCGGCATCCGGGAGCGCGCGGCCGCGTTCGACCAGGATGGCGAACACCTCGTCGAAGGTCGGTCGCGCCTCGCGGATCGACGCCACCTCGGCGCCGGCCGCCGTGACCGCCTCGATGACGTCAGGGACCGCGGTCGACGCGTCGTCGACCGTGACGCGGTACCGTCGGGCGGCCGACTGCTCGACCCGGCGAACGCCGCGCGATCGTTCCAGCACCGCGCTGTCGACCATCGTCGTCGTCTCCAGATCGAGCGCGTCGCCACCCACCGCGCTGCGGCGCAGCGCATCGGGCGCCGCCAGTGCGATCAGGCGTCCCTCGGAGATCAGGGCGACCGCGTCGCACTCCTCGGCCTCGTTGACGTACTGCGTGGTCACCAGCAGGGTCCGGCCCCCTTCGCGCAGGCGGTGGAGCTCCACCCAGATCCGGGCGCGCAGCATCGGATCGATGCCGGCGGTGGGCTCGTCGAGGAAGAGGAGGACCGGGTCGTGGACGAGGGCTGACGCGAGCTCCAGTCGGCGCTGCATGCCACCGGAGAGGGCCCCGGCGCGGCGACCCCGGGCATCCCAGAGATCCACGAGCTCGAGGACCTCGCGCGTCCGGCGGTGCCTGGTGCGCCACAGGACCCCGAACATCGAAGCCACGAAGTCGACGTTCTCGCGCGCCGTCAGGTCCGGGTAGAGCGAGAAGAGCTGCGGCATATAGCCGATCCGTTGGCGCGTGGCTCGCCGAAACCGGCGGGGATCCTCCCCCAGGACCCGAACGGTGCCCTGGGTGGGAGTGAGCGAGCCCGTGAGCATGCGCACGACGGTCGACTTCCCGGCGCCGGATGGGCCGATGATCCCGAGGATGGTGCCGGGCGCGACCGAGAGTGAGACGCCATCGACGGCGACGAGGTCGTCGAACCGCATCGATACCGAATCGACGACGACCGAGGCACTGGCTTCGGGTGTCTCGACCGGCTCACTCGACGTGGCGTCGACGACCGACGGTGCGGGCGTGTCGGTGGCTGCAGTCACGGTCTGGGGTCTCCCTGGCGCCCAAGCGTTCGGCGGTCGGGACGTCGTGCGGTTGAGCTCATCGCGGCTCTCCCCCACAGAACTGGTGCCGCGATGAGCTGCGCTGAGTATCGGGACAACGCACTTTCGTCGGACCGCTTCAGGTCGGCGCGGGCGTTGCAGCGGCATCGCGAACGCTTGTCACGTGTTTGCGACGCGAACCGACGGTGGATCGAGCGGTGCCCGGGACCCCTCCCGTCATGATCCGAGGCATGCCGCGTCCTGCACACCCGTCGGAACCTGCGACCACGGGCGACGGCCCCTCCGGGCTTCGCGCGACAGCCCGCGAGGTGGGGCTCCGGTACACGACCGACGCCCAGCGCGGCTTCACCCGACGACGTTCCGGTCGAGGATTCAGCTACCGCGATCTCGACGGCCAGCGGATCCGGGATCGAGCGACCCTCGATCGCATCCGGCGGCTGGCCATCCCGCCCGCGTGGACGGACGTCTGGATCTCCCCGTCCGCGGCCGGTCACCTCCAGGCGACCGGCCGGGACGCGCGTGGCCGCAAGCAGTACCGGTATCACCCGGCGTGGCGTGCCCGCCGCGAGGCGGACAAGTTCGAGCGACTCCTGGCCTTCGCGGCGGCCCTGCGTCGGATCCGTGCTCGCTGTGATCGCGATCTCGCGCGACGCGGGCTCCCCCGGGAGAAGGTCCTGGCCGGCGTGGTCCGCCTCCTCGAGCTCACGCTCATCCGGGTGGGCAACGAGGAATACGCGCGCCTGAATCGGTCATTCGGACTGACCACTCTGCGCGATCGACACGCCCGGGTCGCGGGAGCGCAGGTACGGTTCCGCTTCCGAGGCAAGTCCGGACGAACGCACGACGTCGGGTTGCGCGATCGCCGCCTGGCGCACCTGGTCGCCCGCTGCCAAGAGTTGCCGGGTCAGGAGCTGTTCCAGTACGTCGACGAAGGCGGCGAGGTACGCGACATCGGTTCGGCGGACGTCAACGCCTATATCGCCGATGCCGCGCGAGGACCGTTCACGGCCAAGGACTTCCGCACGTGGGCCGGGACCGTGATGGCCTATCGCGCACTCCGCGCCATGCAGGGCGACGACGCCGGGCCCGTGTCGCGTCGCGTCGCGAGCGCGATCCGGTCCACCGCGGAATCACTCGGGAACACGCCGGCGGTCGCGCGCGGCAGTTATGTCCACCCGGCCGTCCTCGATGCCTACCTCGATGGGACGCTCGGTGGTGCGCTCGTCGAGGCAGCCGAGGAGGAGGGAGGCGCAGCGGCGCGGATCTCACCGGCCGAGGAGCGGGCGGTGATGCGGCTCCTTCGTCGACAGGCGCAGCGCCCGCGGTAGCAGGGAACGCCGCGGTGCCCTGGGGCGCCGCGGCGTTCTTCATGTCGCCGCCAAAACGTCGACCCCCCGATCGGCTCGAGGGGTCGACAGCGCTGGCGTGGTGCGATCGCCTACAGGCGATCCGTGTCGTCGGTCGTCCGGGTCGGCCGGTCGGGGTCGAAGCCAGGCGTCGCGTCGTCGGATCGATCGCGGACGTCGTCCCCAAGGTTGCCGGCTTCGCGACGGATGTCGTCGCCCGCGTTGCCGAGCTTGTCGGCGAGATCCTCCTCGCCGTCGGCCTTGCGCCAGGCTTCCTTGGTCTTGTCTTCGGCCTGCCGATATCCCTGCTTGACGTCATCCATGTCCGATGTCCTCCGTAGTGCTCGCTGGCCGCGAGCGATGGATCGAAGGTAGGGCCCACGTGCTTGCGGGCCGTCGGCACGGCGGGACGATGGGCGTATCAGCGCCCTTGCACCGGCCGGATCGTGTCGCCGGGGGACGCGCGCCCCATCAAGGTCGCGCCGATAAGCGCAGCCGGCACCAGGGAGGCAAGCACGATCAAGCGGTTGGCACCGCCCACGAGCAAGCCGACCGCGATCCCGACGGACATGGTCCCGACCAGTTGCAGGGTCTCGTCGGAGCCGCTGCGCACGGCCCGCGTCGCTTCGTCGACGGCATCCTGGGTGGACCGGACGACCTCCGGCAACCGTGCCGAAAGCTCGCCCGCGGTGCCGGCAAGCGCATCGAGCACGTTCGTCTCCGGTTCGCGTGACGTCCCGCTGCGGGTGGGGCTCGTCGATTTCGCCTGTTCGCTCGTCGTCATGGCATCTCTCCTACGGGGGCTGAGAACGGCGGACGGCCCGGGGAGGGGACCCGGACCGTCCGCGCAAAGGGATCACGCCCCGTCACAAGCGCGTCCCCGGTGTGGGTTAGCAGCGTCGTCGACGCCAGGGGCTCCCAGCGATGGGCGACACGATATCGACCGGCTCGTTCCCGATCGCCATCACCCGATGGCCGCACCCTTGCAATGGCGTGACAAACGCGTCAGGCCCGGTCTTCATCGATCTCGCTCGCGTCGAGCTCGACCTCGACCTGGTCGGGTCGGACGTCGAGTTCGGCGGCGATCGCGCGGCGCGCGGCCTCGGCGATCTCGGCCGGGCGGGCGCCATCGAACTCGAGCCACGGCATGACCGCCACTTCGCGATCCTCGAGCCGCACCCGATAGCGCGGCGTCTTCCCGGATCTGACGGCCTTGCGGCCGGCGCGGACGGCATCCTTGCGGCGCTTGTTCATGCCCCCGATCGTGCGTCATAGCTGGTCGCAGACGAGGAGCAGGGACCCGGTCCTCGGCTTGCAACCGTGCACCAGCCTCGCCGCTGCACGCAACGCCGCTGCAACGCGGGACGGCCCATGGTTGCTGCGGACCGACCCGATCCCGGGGAATGATCGGTCCGGCGCCAGTGGATCTCCCGATGCCGCTGCCCACGCCGAACGAATCCCTCGCGCTGCAGCAGGAGACGAGGTTGACCCGAAACGCCGGCACACCAGCTCGACGAGGTGTGGCGCTGCGCGCATGGCGCGACTACGGGCTCAGCATCACGCTGGCTGGACTCTTCCTCATCGCCTGGGGGCTCCAGACCTGGAGTGGCTGGGTCGAGTACGTCGCCGACCAGGCCGCTCGGGGTCAGGCTGGGACGGCCTTCGGCGACGACGGCTACGTCTGGCGCTGGGCCCAGGCGACCTTCGAGAACTGGCAGTCGGAGTTCCTGCAGGTCTTCATCTTCATCGTCCTCACGACGTTCCTGGTCCACCGCAAGAGCCACGAATCGCCCGACACCGATTACGAGACCGAGGCGGCCCTCCGGCGCATGGAAGCCAAGTTCGACGATCTGATCCGACGGGAGGCCGGCGGTGGGTGATCGCGATCTCACCGTGGCTGACGTCGAGCGCGAGCACCTCGCCGAGGTCAACCCGTGGGCACACGCTGCCTACGTCGCGGCCGTGCTCGGAGGGGGGACCGTGCTGATGCTGATCCTGATCGCCTGGCTGGCCTCGGGCGGCTCCTGATCCGGCCGTCCCGACGGTTATGAGACGTCAGCGCTGCCGGCCCGCGGGAGGGCGAGCCCGATCTCGGTACCACCCCGCACCCGGCGCCGCAGCCAGACCCGGCCGTCCTGCGCCTCGACGAGGACGCGCGCGACCAGCAGCCGCAGACCCGTGGTCGATGCGCTGCGCACCGTGGTCAGCTCCTGGGGGAAGAGCCGGAAGGCGCCGTCGTCCAGGCCAGCCGGGAACCAGGATCCACGGTCGCACACGGCGACCGCCACCTCGGTCTCCGTCGCCGATAGTCGGATCTCGACCTGATGCTCTCGGGAGCTCGCCTCGAGCGCCTCGACGACCAGGTCACGGAGCGCGTGCGACGTGAGACCCTCGTCCGCGAGGGCCGCGGGTAGTTCGGCCGGATAGGTCACGACGATCCGTCGCCCGGCGTGCCGTCGCTCCTCGGCACGACCCACGTCGGCGGCGAGGTGCTGCAGGAGCACGGGTTCGGGGTCCGGACAGGTGGTCCCGGTCGCGAGGTGCTCGATGGCCACGAGGTCTTCGACGGTCGCGCGCAAGCGCTCGGCATCCTGGGCAAGGTCGCGCAGGACGGACGTGCGGACGTCGGATGCGAGCAGGTCACCGATCAGCATCTGGGTCACGCCGTAGATGGAGGTCAGTGGTGTCCGCAGCTCGTGCGCCATGACGTCGACGAGGGCACGTCGCTCGTCGGCGGTCAGGATGTCCACGGGCGTCATGGCACACGGCGCGTGATTCGCGGTGCCGACCTTCGCCTCCTGATGCGTCATGTGCATGAACCCCGAGCAGGTGTGACCCCCGGACCCCCAGTGGCACGGGGGCCACAGGACCAGTGTCGCCCAGGGTCCGTGACGGGCGACCGGTACTCGCCGCCAAGGGGCTTGCAGGCGCGTCGCGGTGTCGGCATACGCGAACGACCCTCCGTCGCCGGAGGGTCGTTCGCGGTTTGCGAGGGTGTCGGTCGATCGACAGGACCTAGATCGAGCCGCGACCCGTCCGGGTCCGGCCGGTGATCGCGCCGACGACGACGACCGTGATGATGGCTCCGATGGTCGCGACCACGATGGAGCTCACATCCAACGGCCCGTCGATCGGGTCGCTGTTGAAGAGGACGCCGGCCAGGAAGCCGCCGACCAATGCACCGACGATGCCGAGCACGATGTGCCCGATGATCCCAAGGCCTTCGTCACCCTTGACGAGGAATCCCGCCAGGTACCCGGCGATGGCTCCAAGGACGATCCACGCGATGATGCTCATGTCCTACCTCCTGTCATGCCGACACCGATCACGATGTCTGGCTCTCGGGGCAATGTGCGGGTCCGGGCATCTGTTTCCGGCTACGACGGCGCGCCGCGCCGTAACAACGGCATCACGACGAAGACCGGGCCCGTGGGCCCGGTCTTGAGATCGCGGCCGAGAACGCGGTTACGGCGACGCCGGCGCGGACTCGATGCTCATCGAGGGGGCCTCGGAACTCATGGGACTCACGTCCGGCGAGGTCCCGCTGCCGTCGGATGGGGTGCACGCGGCGAACACCGCCGCGATGGCCACGATGGCCAGGATGCGCTTGAACATGGTCGTTCCTCCTTGAAGATGACGGCCGTCGTGCAGCGCGTGGCGCTGGGTGGCCGACGTAGGAAACCTATGCGAGTCACATCGACGTCCGCCCTCCCCAAACAGGCTCCGACGTTGCAGGCGGCTGACAGCTGCCGCGGCGCGGGACTGTGAGGCCGCCGACATATGGAGCGCCGTTGCTGATGCGTGATTCGAGCCTGCCGGGCGCATGCTTCTGGAGGCCCGCTCCCCCGGGCGCGTATCAGGAGAGACGCATGTCGACATCGGCTCGGTCCGCGCGGGCGCGCCGCGGGCCGACGGCGCAACGGGATGCTTCCATGGCGGTGCTGCAATTCGTCGTCGCGATCGTGGCGGGCCTTGCCGCGATCGCCCTCGATGCCGTCCATTGACCGGCATCCAGGGGCGGCTCCTCGACGCCGATGGACACGACCAGTCCATCGATCTCGCCGGGGGGATGCCCAAGGTCAAGCGTCATCAGCTCGTGTGGGTCGATGCCGATCTCGAGTCGGCTGGGGCCGTCGACGACCTCGTGGCCCTGCTCGAGCTCTCGGACCGGACCCGTCGCCGCCTCGAGCGGGACGCTTCTCTGCCCGCCATCATGCGATCGACGGGATCCCTGCACCTGACGATGGAGGCCCTCGAACCCGAGGACCCCGACCTCGACCTCGCCGATGATGCGGCGCTGACCGCGGGCAAGCGCGGGCGTCTCGTCCGCCGTCGGGTCGACCTCATCTCTGTCCCGGGCGCGGTGGCCACCATCCGTCGCGGGCGGGTGGCCGCGATCGAGCGCTACGAACGCTCGCTCGCCGATGAGACATCACTCGGGTCCCTGGATCCGAATGACCTCATGTCGGCGATCATCGACGAGATCATCAACGGCTACTTCATGGTCGTTGCCGGGATCGAGCGCGAGATCGACGCCCTCGATCATCGAGCGCTGCGCGGTGCGCGGACCCAGGACATCCTCGGCGGGATCGTCGACCTGCGCCGTCGCGTGAACCAGGTGCGACGCGTCCTGGCCCCGCATCGAGGGGTGATCCAGGAACTGGTGGGGCCCCAGACGCGCGCGGACGTGGACCTGGGGCAACCGTGGCCGGGGCTGGCCGGTCGGATCGAGACCGCGGTCGCCGCGACCGAGGCGCTCCGTGACGCGCTGCTTGGGACCTATGACATCCACATGGGCCGCGCCACGCAGCGAGCGAACGAGGTGATGCTCGCGCTCACGATGCTGTCAGCGGTCCTGCTGCCCGCCGTGGTGCTGGCCGGCATCATGGGGATGAACTTCCAGCTGGCGTTCTTCGACCAGCCCGAGAACTTCTTCCTGGTGCTCGCCGCGATGATCGCCTTTGCGATCGGTCTGCTGGCCCTCGCGCGCCTGCGTCGGTGGATCTGAGGGCGCCTACGAATCCGCCCCTGGCAGGTCCGGCACGAGCCGCTGCATCGCGCGACCGACCCGCCCGGTCGCCTTGGCGACCGAGGCCGTCGGCGCGTCCGCCGCTGTCGTGCCCGGGAGCAATCCGTCGAGGACGGTGCGCCGCCAGCGCGACACGCGTTGGGCGGTGAGCCCATCCATCGGCGTGTAGTCCGCGATCGTCACGCCGTCCGCGGTGGCGAACCGGTGGCCGGCCGGCGCGAAGTAGGCGTCGCCTTTGGATGCGAGCTCGGTGGTGCCCTCGTACGTGATGGCCAGTTCGCCGTCGAGGACCAGGCCCCAATGGGTCAGATCACACCACCCGCTGGTGTAGCCACTCCGCGGGCCGAAGGATGCGGTCATGAACAGCCAATCGCCCATCACGCTGCCGGACACCTCGATGGCCCCGGACCGACGGAACGGCGCGACGGCGCCGGCAAGATCCACGGATCCCGGCGGGCCGATGGGCGGCCGCGGTCGGGGCACGACCTCGAATCCCGCCGCCGAGAGTGCCTCGTCGGAGGTGTCGACCTGGGCGTCGATGCGCGCAAAGCCACAGACGACCGTTCGCGATGTACTGGCGAAGGTATGCGTCGGCGGGCCGGGCGGAACGTAGAACGCGGTGCCCGCGCCGAACCGTTCCGTCCGGCCGTCTTCGTGGAGGACTTCGAACGACCCGCGCATGACGATTCCATGGTGTTCCGTGAGGCATGGCTCGTCGAGTCCCGTGCCCGCGGTCCCGGCAGGCGGGAGATCGACCACGACATAGGCGACCGGCCCGAACAGGGCATAGCGAATCAGCGATCCAGCACGGTGGATGGCCTGCAGGTCAGCGGCGGCGACGCGCATCGAGTTCCCTCCACGTCATCCGGGGCCTCCGAACGGCTTCCGCAGTGTATCGGGTCGTCAAGGTCCGACGTCGTCGTCGGCCTCGATCACCGGCAGCGTGAAGACGAAGGCCGCACCGCGCGGTTCTCGCAGGCTGGCGCCGATCCGGCCGCCCATGGCCTCCACCAACGTTCGCGCGACGTACAGGCCGATCCCCGAGCCTTCACGCTCGCGAGAGGTCTTCGCTGAACGGAAGTAGAGGTCGAACAGCCGGTCCCTGTCCTCGGGCGCGAATCCCGGTCCGTCGTCGAGCACCGAGACCTCGACGGAACCGTCACGCTGGACCGCGCTGACAATCACCTCGTTGTCGGCGCTCGTGGAGTACTTGCCCGCGTTGCCGATGAGGTTCCGCAGGACCTGGTCGACGAAGGTCGCGTCGCCGCTGACCGGGGGCAGGTCGGTCGCGACGTCCGCGCGGAAGGCTACGGTGGGGTAGCGCTTCGCCTCGGCTTCGAGCGACATCGGGATGGCACGCTGGAGCAGGACCGGTTCGGCCTCGAATCCCACGGAACCGGACTGTGCGCGGCTCAGGACGATCAGGTCCTCGATGAGGTCGTCGAGACGCGTGGCTTCCGCCTGCAGGTCGGCGGCGAGGTCCGCGGACGCGTCCGGCGCGCGCGGCAGCGGGCGCTGCAACAGGTGCGAGATGCCCAGGATCGTCGTCACCGGCGTCCGCAGTTCATGCGACAGCACCCCGATGAATGCCTCCTGCGCGGCGGCCGCCTCGCGTTCCGCCGTCACGTCGACGGCGATGACGAGCCCGGCATCGCCATCGTCCTGGACCACCAGCCGTAACCAGCGCCCGCTCGCGGTGCGATGGGCATCGCCCGGCACGAGAGTCACGCCGAGCGCCTCGGCCAGGGCGACCCGGGTCGTCACGGGACCCCCGGTGAGCGCGGTCATCGCATCATTGATGAGGGTGATCTCCCCATCGGCACCGGTCACGGCAACGCCGGCGTCCATCGATGCCAGCAACGCCTGGAACGAGCGAACGGTGCGGCGTTCGGCGCTCGCGAGCCGGACCAGGCGGATCTCCTGGTCGATCCGCTCGCGCACGTCGCGGGCGGCGATGAACCAGCCGCCGCCCGCGGGTGCATCGACCCGGGCCGACACGAGATCGACGGCCACCTCGGATCCGTCGGCCGACAGCAACTCGAGGGTGGCCGCCTGAGCTGCGCCGTCCATGGCCTCGCGGATCCTGGGGATGACGACGCTCGCATCCCGCCCGGTCAGGGTGCCCCGGTCCCAGCCCATCTCCTCCAGCCGTCGGTTGGCACGCTGGATCCTGAGGTCGCGGTCCAGGAGGATCGCCACATCCGGCAGGGCGTCCAGCAACTCGGTCGCGACCTGTGCCTCCGACCGGGCTTCGCGGCGCAGTCTCGCGAGGTTGGCGATCAGCCAGCTGAGCCAGCACCCGGCGGGGATGAACAGCACAAACCGGAGGACGGCCGACGGATCCGCGATCCCGACCGTGCCCGCGGGCCGCTGGAACAGGAACGCATCGAGCACCGCCCCGCCCACGACGAGGACGACGCCAGCCGGAAAGCCCCCGGCGATGGCTGCGACCGGCAGCATCGCGAACAGGGGCAGGTAGGCGACGTCGTCCCCGGACACCTCGTGGATGACCCACTTCCCGGCGAGCGCGATCGTCATCGCCGCGAGGCCGACCAGCAGCGCGAATGCGGACTCGCGCGCGCGCCGCGCGGCGCCGCGCGGTTCGATCGACGCCCAGCTGCGATCGGCGGTCATCCGCATCAGCGTACAGGGCGGCCCGTATCGGGGAGGCTGCGCCTCGACTCCTCCACCGTGTCCTCGTCGGGTGCCTCGATCGACGCCGGATCCTGTGCGACGGGCGTTTCGCGTGCCTGCAACCTCGACAGGACGATCTCGAGGGATGCCGCGACCGGGACCGCCAGGAACGCCCCGACGAACCCACCGACCGCTGCCCCGATGAGCAGGCTCATGAGCACCAGCAGCGGGGAGATGCCGACGGTGTTGCGCATCACGATGGGGACCAGGACGCTCCCCTCGATGAACTGCAGCACGACGTAGACGAGCGCGACCACGACCGCGAGTTCCGGCGACACCGACGCCGCGACCAGGACTGCCGGGATCGCCCCCAGCAGCGGGCCGACGATCGGGATCGCTTCCGTGATGGCCGCGATCAGGCCCAGGAGGAGGGCCCCAGGGACGCCGAGGACCGCGTACGCGACCCCCGAGGCGACCCCGATCGCGGCCATCAGGATCAGCTGACCCCGCACCCACAGACCCAGGCGCGTCTCGATCTCGTTCCAGGCATCGCGCGCCCCCGCGCGTCGCTCCGTCGGCAGGAACGCCAGGACGTAACGTTGAAGCCGAGCGTGTTCCACCAGCCAGAAGAACACGATCGTCAGCAGCGTTGCCAAAGCGACGGTCGCCTCCGCCACCGCCGCCCCCACTTCGACGACCTCCTCCGGGTCGGGCGGGGCCGTCGGGATCAGGATCCCGGCGAGGGAATCGATCAGCGCCGTGACCGACGTCGCGAGCGCGGTCGGCCGCAGTCCGGATGCCCACGCTCGTGCCTGATCGAAGAAGGCCGGCAGGGCTTCGAGGATCAGCTCCGCCTGCGCGATCGCGGCGGGCACGACGATGAAGGCCAGGCCGAGAACGGTGAGGAAGAAGGTGAGGTAGACGACGAGGATCGTCCAGCCTCGGCCGAGATGCAGCCGCTCACGCAACCAGCCGACGATGGGCTCGAGTGCGGCCGCCAGCAGGATCGCGATGAACAACAGGAGCAGGACGCCGCCCGCCGCGACGCCCAGGCTCACCAGGCCGTAGACGAGGATCGCGCCGAAGGCCAGACCCATCCCGCGGATGGTCCACGGGGCGATATCGGAGCGCATGTGACGGGGTCTCCCGAAGGGCCGAGGATGACCGATGGTCAGGATGCGCTGGGGTCCCTTCGGTCGACGCTCGTACGAGACCGCGAACCGTTACAGCGCCCTATCAACCGCCGCCGCCACCGCCGCCGCCGCCACCGCCGCCGCCGCCACCGCC
>CAYVJP010000019.1:0-20651 GCA_964451745.1 uncultured Anaerolineaceae bacterium
TCTCGGGCGAATCCGACCCGTTCGCGCGGATCGACCTGCTGCGCGCCGCCGTCCCGCGCCTGGGCGGACCGGCCGATCTGGTCACCTATCCAGGGGTGGGCCACGGCCTCAAACCGGTGCTCGAGGATGCCCTCGACCGCACGGCCGCGTTCCTCGCAGGTGTGGCGGGCTGACACCGGAGGGGGTTGTCGGACCGGGGATGGCCCCGTATCCTGTGCCGTCCCCAGACCGGGCGACCGATGGTCGTGCGGACCAGACCTCATCGCTGTCGCCGTCGGAGTGCCCAGGCCGCGGCCCCCAACTCGTCCGCCACCGCTCCGACCCCGATGCCGACCCAGCCGACGTTCGACGCCGCTCACCCGCGTCGTCCCGGTAGGAAGGAGCTCCATTGCGAGTACGGATCGGCCGCCGGAGCGCGGTCATCGTCGCGATCCTCTCGACCATCCTGGTGCTGTCGCTGGCCGGGCCCGCGGCCAACGCGGCGAAGGCGCCACCGGGCTTGGCGAGGTTCATGTGGGCCGTGGGCAAGGTGGAATCCGGCGGGAGCTACACCGCACGCAACCCGTCGTCGGGCGCCTACGGCAAGTACCAGATCATGCCGCCGAACTGGCCGGCCTGGGCCAAGACCTACCTCGGCAACAGCAAGGCGAAGCAGACGCCGGCGAACCAGGAAAAGGTCGCGAAGGGCAAGTTCACGTCGCTCTATCGGTCGCTCGGGAGCTGGCGCCGCGTCGCCTACTGGTGGCTCACGGGCTCCAAGCGCACGTCCGGCTGGTCGGCCTACGCCACGCGCTACGTGAACAAGGTCATGCGCCTGTACAAGGGCGCCCCGAACACCCCGCCCCAGCCCGAGGCGCCGTCGAAGAAGTACTACAGCGAGCGCCACGACGCGATCAGCTACACCGGAACGTGGAAGACCGCGGGCCACAGCGGCT
Organism: uncultured Anaerolineaceae bacterium; assembly: GCA_964451745.1. Classification (GTDB taxonomy): domain Bacteria; phylum Chloroflexota; class Limnocylindria; order Limnocylindrales; family CSP1-4; genus SPCO01. The sequence goes on from CAYVJP010000019.1 coordinate 936, forward strand.
ACGCGGGCGACAAGGTCCGCTACGCGACCTCGAAGTCGGCCGCGGCGACCCTCACGTTCAACGGGAAGGCGGTCACCTGGTACGGCCCGGGTGGACCGACCCGTGGCAAGGCCAAGGTCTTCGTGGATGGCACGTACGTCAAGACCGTGAACCTCTATCGGCGCACGTTCAAGGCGCGACTCGCGGCATTCCGGATGACCTGGGATGGCAGCGGCGCCCACACCCTGCGCATCGAGGTCGTCGGGACCGCCGGCCGTCCGATGGTGGCCATCGACGAGTTCGTCGTCACGCCGTAGCGACCTGGATCGGTGGCGCCTGGCCGTCCGTTCAGCGGGCGGCCAGGACCTCGATCTCGACGCGGAAGTCCTCGGCGAGCGCCGTCACGCCCACCGTCGCCCGGGTCGGCGGCTCGGTCGGGAAGTACTCGCGGTAGACGGTGTTCATCGCCGCGAACTCGGTGAAGTCGCGCAGGTACACCGTGCACTTGACCACGTCGCCGTAGTCGAGGCCGGCGGCCCGTAGCAAGCGCCCGACGTTGTCGAGCATCGCCCGCGTCTCGGCCTCGATGCCACCCGGCACCGCGCCCGGCTTGCCGGGATCGTCGCCGACCTGACCGGCGAGGAAGACGAAGCCGTTCGCTTCGACGATCTGCGAGAACGGATAGCGACCGGGCGTGACACCCGGGATCTGCGGGACGGACTTGGGCATGCGGTTTCCACCTCCTTGTCCGATGAGTGTGCCGTATGCACCCGCTGCGGCGCGGCCCTACGCTGTTCCGCGTGTCGATCGCCATCGCGACTCGCGGCCTGACCAAGCGCTACGGGCGCGGCGTGGGCGACCCGGCGCTCGCCGACCTGGACCTCGAGGTCCGCGAGGGCGAGATCTTCGGGTTCCTCGGGCCGAACGGCGCGGGCAAGTCCACGCTCATCCGCCTCCTCCTGGGCTATCTCCACCCGACGGCAGGGAGCGGCACGGTCCTGGGGCACGACATCGGTCGCGGATCGGTCGAGATCCGGCGGCGGGTGGGGTACCTGCCAGGCGGCATCGCGTTCTGGGACGGACTCCGGGGCGAGCGGTTGCTGGACGAGCTGGCCGCCCTGTCCGGACGCCCGGCGACGCGGCGCGCCGAGCTCCTCGATCGGCTGGAGCTCAGCCCGGCGACCCTGCGACGACCCGTCCGCGACTATTCGCGCGGCATGCGCCAGAAGGTGGGGATCATCCAGGCCCTGCAGCACGACCCGGAGCTCGCCATCCTCGACGAGCCGTCCGAGGGCCTCGATCCGCTCATGCAGCGCTCCTTCTACACGATCCTCGACGACCTGCGTGCCGCCGGTCGAACGGTCTTCTTCTCGTCGCATGTCCTCTCGGAGGTGGAGCGGGTCTGCGATCGCGTGGCCATCGTGCGCCACGGGCGCCTGGTCGCGCTCGAGGACGTCGCGGCCCTCATCGCACGGCGCAAGCGCAACGCCGAGCTCCGCGTGGTCGGCCCGCTCCCGGCGTTGGTGGGGGTCGCGGGTGTGAGCGATGTGACCGTGGACGGCGAGCGGATCGCCTGCCGGCTCGACGGCGATGTCGGCCCGTTCCTCGCCGCGCTGCACGGCTTCGACGTGCGCGATCTGACCATCGAACCCGCGCGGCTCGAGGAGGCCTTCCTCGAGTTCTACGAGGACGAGGGCCGGGAGGCCGTGTCGTGAGCGCCGCGTACTTCGGCCACCTGTGGCGCGCGAATCGCTGGCGGCTGGCGATCGTGGCGCTCGCCCTGGCCGTCTGGGGCGCGATCCTGCCGATCGTCTTCGATGCGTTCGGCGCGCAGTTCGAGGACCTGATGGAGAGCGGAGCGATCCCGAGCCAGTTCGCGCAGTTCGGTGGGGGTGACATCTTCAGTCTCGCGGGTTCGGTGTCCCTCGGGTTCATCCATCCGATCGCCGTGGGCCTCGGGCTCGTGTTCGCCGTCGGCTTCGCGGGCGCGGCCATCGCCGGGGAGCGGCAGCGCGGGACGCTCGAGGTCCTGCTGGCCCGGCCGGTCTCGCGCCGCCGGATCTACCTGACCGCCCTCATCGCCAGCGCGCTGTTCGTCGCCGTCACCGTGGCCGCGCTCAGCCTCGGGGCCCTTGCGGGCGCGGCCATCGTGGGGCGGGTGGCCGAGCTCGGGCCCGGCAACCTGCCGATCCTGTGGCTCAACGCGAGTCTGCTGTTCTGGGCGTTCGCCGCGGTCTCGCTGGCCGCGTCGGTGTCGTTCGACCGGCTCACGCCCGCGATCGGGCTGTCGCTCGCGTTCGTCCTGGTCTCGTACTTCCTCGACGTCATCGGGGAGCTCTGGCCGGACGCGGCCTTCCTGCAGCCGTACTCGCTGTTCCACTACCTCGATGCCCGGGCGGCGCTGGCCGGACTCCCCGATCCCGCGAACTTCGTCGTCCTGGCCGGGGTCATCGCCACGGCCGTGGCCTATGCGCTGATCGTCTTCCCGCGCCGGGACCTCGCCGCTCCCAGCTGATCAGAGCCGCCGCCTGGCGGCCGCCACGGCATGCGCACACCACCAGGCGAGGTCGTCGCTGGCGCTCACGCCCGATGCCAGGCGCCGACCGGCCTCGGCATCCAGACCCTTGCGCCACCCGCGCAACAGCAGCCCGACGATCCCGGTGAGGTCGATCTGGGCGTCCCGGTCGCCGATCGGCGTGTCCGCGCCCCCGGCTGCCGCGAAGTATCGATCCAGGACGACATCCGGCGGCTCGGGGAGCGCCCCGCTGTTGGAGACGAGCAGCCACCCGAGCTCGACCGCCACGGGAGCGCGCATCACCATCTGCCAATCGATGAGCGCGAGTCCGCCGTCGGAGAGCAGGGCGACGTTGGCCAGCTTGAGGTCGCCGTGCAGCATGGCGTCCGGAAGCCGGGCCAGGGCGGCGAGCAGCGGTGTCGGATCGGCGGCCAGTCCGTCCACGAGGTCGCGCGCGGCGGCGTCCGCGTGGCGGTCGAAGGCGTCCCAGCCGGTCAGGAACCTGGTTCCGGCCGCGACCCCATCGATCACGAACTGCGCCGCCGATGGTCGCGACAGCAGGGTCAGGCGTTCCCGGGGCGGGCACCACGGCCAGGGGCGATCGCCGGCCACTTCCGGGACGCCGGGGTCGGGCACGGCGTGCAGTCGGGCCAGCCCGCCGAATACCCGGTCCAGCGTCTCGGGCGTGACCGTGGGTGCCCCGTCCTCGCGCTCCCACGTGATGAGCTCCCGCGAGAGGTCGGGCATGAGCATCGCCACGGCTGTGTCATCGCGGGCTGCGCCGAGATACGGGGAGCGGAACGGCGCCGGCAGCGGCAGCTGGCCGTTCGCCACGAACCCTTCGCGCAGGGCGTGATCGCGGGTGGCCCGGGCGATCCAGTCCTGCGCCCACGACGTGCGCTTGATGACGAATACGTCATCACCTCGACGGACCTGGGTGAGCGTCGCGCCGGACCACCCGTCGTTGGGGAACGGCATCTCAGGGAGGCCCTGCAGGTCGAGCTCCGCGAGCAGGTCGGCGAGGTCGCGTTCGGTCCAGTGTCTCAGCACGGAGCCGGGACATCCTCCGCGCCGTCCGGGCCGCCGTCGAGGTACACGACGTGGGAATCGGGGCAGTTCCGGGTCAGGATCACGACGAGCGGCTGGTACGTCGAAGCGTTCTCCTCGACGTGGACCTCGCCCGCCGGGATGTAGACGAAGTCACCGGTCTCGGCCGTCATCTCATGCTCAAGTCCCGTCGGGCCCCAGGTGAACCGCGCCGTCCCGTGCAGGATGTAGATCGACGTCTCGCAGTCCCCGTGGTGGTGGATCCGCGTCTTGTCGCCCGGTGCCGTCGAGACGACCGATGAGTAGAGCTGCGCCGAGCCGACCGTCGGCCGCGAGATCGCGACCGAGCGCTCCATGCCCGGGTGCTGCCCGATGGTGGTGTGCCGATCGGCGGGGGTGATCTTGGTGGCCATGGGCTGGCGTGGCTCCTCGCAGTAGCGGGCTCAGGTCGTGGCGATCAGGGGCGGCGGGGCCTCGGGGTCGAAGCGCTCGACGAGCCGGAACCACTCGCAGACGACCGGCGTGGAATCCTGCAACCGGAACTCCGGGTCGCCCAGGTCGCGCCGAAGGTCGTCGAGGTAGCCGCCCCAGAATCGTTCGTGGGCGATCCGCCAATCGCTGGCGTCGGCGAAGCCCTCACCCTCGTCCCGCGCGAACGCATCCGTCACCCGGCTGATCGTCGAGAGCTCGCACCTCGTCGTCTCGATGATCGCGACGGGGCGCTCCCCGGAATCGATGACGACCGCCTGCATGCCGGGTCGCGGGAGTTCGTCGCCATCGATGAGGTACTCGGCGAGGAGTCCCGCCGTCGCGGTCTTCGTGCCGGCCAGGATGAGCGCCACGAGCCGATCGCGGAGCGGCCCCGGGAACGCGAACTGGGCGAGCGGCAGGTGGCGCAGGTCGCGGGGCTCGCCGGTCTCGGTCATCGAGCCGATGATACGGGCCGTACCATCGGTGCTGATGGTCGATCTCCCGCGGTTCCGGTTGTTCGATGCGCCCTCGCCGCTGGTGCGCGCCCCTCGGCTGGCGGCGGCGCTGGGCGATGGCGCGGACATCTGGATGAAGCGCGAGGACCTGCTGCCGGTCGCGTTCGGTGGCAACAAGCTGCGCAATCTCGAGTTCCTGGTGGGCGGGGCCCTCGCGGACGGCGCCGATACGCTCGTCACCAGCGGTCGGCGCTGGTCGAACCACTGCCGACTGACGGCGGCCGCCGGGGCGAGGGCCGGTCTCGACGTGCACCTGGTGCTCTCCGGGCCGCCATCGGCGACGCCGGGTCCGGGGGTCGTGCTGGACGAGCTGCTCGGCGCGACCGTGCATCAGCTCGCGACGGCGGATCGGGCGGAACGCGAGGACGCCGTCCACGCGCTGGAGGCGTCGCTGCGGGCCGACGGTCGACGGCCGCACGTCATCGGGGTCGGCGGATCCGGGGCCGTGGGCGCCTTCGGGCATGTCCTCGCGGCGGGCGAGTTGTTCGACCAGATGGCCGCGATCGGGCAGGGGAGTGCCGTGGACGCGATCGTGGTTCCGTCGGCCACGGGCGGGACGCAGGCGGGGCTCGCGGCCGGCGCCGCGGCCCGCTCGCCCGGGACCGAGGTCATCGGGGTCGTCGTGGCCCGGCCGATGGACGAGCTGCGACCCGCGATCGAAGTGATGATCACGGAGCTTGGGGCGTGGACGGGCGTGGACCCGGGAGGCGTCGAGATCCGGCTGGACGACACGCAACTCGGGGATGGCTACGGCCGCCGATCGGCCGCGGCCGACGAGGCCACGAGGGTGCTGGCCCGGACCGAGGGCGTCTTCGTGGACCCGATCTACACGGCCAAGGCGCTGGCGTGGCTGGTCGCCGCGGTGCGTGCCGGCGCGTTCGACGGCCGGACCGTCGTCTTCTGGCATGCGGGCGGCACGCCCGGGCTGTTCGAACCGCTCGACTGACGGCTGCCTGGCTCGTGCCCGCGGGTCCGCTACTCCCCGGCGGACCGCCACGCATCCCGCAGCTTCATCCGGGCCGCCGTCTGGAGCACCGCCCCCGCGTAGACCCGCGCGCCCACGTTGAACAGCAGCCAGATCCCGGCGATCGTCACGAGGATCGAGAGCAGGATCTCGATCGGGGAGATCGCGTCGAAGGCCGCCCGCAACGGGACCACGAACGGCGCCGATGGCGGGAAGTACGTGGCGACCTGCGCGACCAGCCCGGACGGGTCGTCGATCACGGCGAAGATCGCCACGAAGTAGCTGATCATCGCGATCATCGTGACCGGGGTGGAGGCGTTCGACGCCTCCTCCATCCGCGACGCCAGGGCGCCCAGGAAGCCGAGCGCGGTGGAGTACAGCGCGTAGCCCAGGATGAACCAGACCGTCAGCAGCATCACGGTGCCGGGCGTGGTGTTGGGCAGGGCGATGGTCTGGGTCACGGCCGCCGCGCCCAATCCCGCCACGATGAAGACCGCGAGCTGGATGAGCCCCAGGATCCCGATGCCCAGGACCTTGCCCATGAGCAGGTCGCGCGCCCGGACGGTCGAGAGCACGACCTCCACGACGCGACTCTGCTTCTCCTCGACGACGCCCGTGAGCACGGTGAATCCGAAGCTGAAGATCCCGATGAGGATCAGGACGGCGCCGATGTTGGCGACGAGGAAGCTCGCCTCGTCGGCCTCGGTGCGCGGATCGATGGCCTCGATGGTGGGCGGGACCTGGGCTGCCGCGAGGGCTGCCTGGTCCACGTCGGACGCCTCGATGACCGCCTGCATGCGCAGGGCGATGATCGAAGCCGACGCCAGCTGGGCGATCCCCTGGTCCGTCTCTTCATCGAAACGGACCTCGCCCGCGGACGACAGATCGGCCGGCACATCGATCACGGCCTCCACGTCGCCGGCCTGGAGGGCGGCGTCGGCCGCGGCATCGTCGGGATACTCGACGATGGCGACCTCGCGCTCGAACTGCGCGGCGGTGGCGGTGATCGCGACATCCAGTCCGGGCGGCGGTGGCGCCACGACCCCGAGGTTCGTGACCTCGTCGTCGCGGAACAGGATCGCCGGCACGATGAACGAACCGATGACCAGGGCGGTCGTGAAGAACACGCTCAGGATGAACCCGCGGCTGCGACCGCGTTCGAGGATCTCGCGCCGCGCGACGAGCCAGACACTGCGCCATCGGCTCATCGGGTCGCCTCCTCGGTCGGGCTGGCGACCGCTTCCATGAACAGTTCGGAGAGCTTGGGTGGCTGGTAGGCGAAGCGGCGGATCTCCCCGGCCGCGCGCGCCCGGTTCAGGAGACCATCCAGGTCCACGGTCTCGTCGACCAACAGCTTGATCCGGTCGCCGTCGCGCTCGAGCACGGTGACGTCGCCGGCACCATCGAGCCACGCGCCGTCGGACCCGACGACCTCGACGTCGAGATGCCGTCGGCCGGACCGCGCCTTGAGCTCGTCGATCGCACCCGCCGCCACGATCCGGCCCCGGGCGATGATCACCACGTCCTCGCACACGTCCTCGACGAGATCGAGCTGGTGGCTGGAGAACACGACACCGACGCCGGCCGCGGCCCGCTCGTGGATGACGTCGGTCATCGTCGCGATGCCGATCGGGTCCAGGCCGCTGAACGGCTCATCGAGGACCAGCAGCTCCGGGTCGTGGGCCAGGGCGGTGGCCAGCTGGACGCGCTGCTGGTTGCCGTGCGAGAGCTCCTCGAGCTTGGACTTGGCGCGATCGCCCAGGCCCATCCGTTCGAGCCAATGTCCGGCCGCGGCGTCGGCCGCCTTGCCGTTCATGCCGTGTTGCTGAGCGAAGTACGACAGCTGCTCCCGGACCCGCATCCGTGGATACAGACCGCGCTGCTCCGGCATGTAGCCGAAGCGCAGTCTCGCCTCGCGGTCGATCGGCTTGCCGTTCCAGTGGACCGATCCCGCGTCCGGTCGCGCGAGGCCGAACACGCAGCGCATGGTCGTGGTCTTGCCGGCGCCATTGGGTCCGAGGAAGCCCACGATCCTCCCGGGCGCCGCGCTGAACGACGCCCCATCGAGGGCCGTGACCGTGCCATAGCGCTTGACGAGGTCGATGATCTCGAGCATCCGCTCTCCCTGGGATCGGGGCCGTGGTCGAGGCGCATGCCCTCTCTCAGGATACCCGCGGGGCGCAGCGGAGGGCACCTGCCGGTCGGCCTGCCGTGGAGCGGACGAACGGAACCCCGGTCCGTCGAGACGGACCGGGGTTCGAGGCCGGGAACGCGGTGGCGAGGGGACCGGCGGGACCGGCCCGGCCACAGCGGACTACTGGGCGGTGATCGTGCCCTGCATGGCGGGGTGGACCTCGCACAGGAAGGTGTACGCGCCGGCGGCGAGCGCCGGGACGTTGTTCGTGACCTTCGCGTTCGAGACGATCTCGCCCTTGAAGACCATCGAGCCGGCGGCGTCCTTGATGGCGATGTTGTGGGGCGCGCCCTCCTGGTTGTCCAGGACGATCGCGACGGGCTCGCCCGCGGGGACGGTCACGTCGGTCGTCTGGAAGGCCAGGTCCTTGGCGACGATCACGATCGCATCGCCGGCGGGGGTGGACGGGGCCGGGGCATCGGTGGCGGGCGCAGCGGTCGCGCCGGAGCAGGCGGCGGTGACGACGGCGAGGGCGACCAGGCCCAGGCCCAGGAAGAGGCGCTTCATCGGATCAGGCTCCCTCGAAGTCGAGCGTGGAGGGTGGACGGAGGTGGGTGCGACGCTTAGGCGCCGGCGCCGGCGACGGTGCCGCGGCGCGTGACGAGCGCCGTGAAGGCAGCCAGCTCGCGCTTGACGACCGTGATCGGGTTGCCGTCCATGCGGGCGAAGTCGATGGCGACGAGGACGATGATCGCGACCTCGATGGCCTTGGCGATGTATGCGGTCTGGTAGTACGGGCCCTGGATCGCCCAGCCGAGGATGGTGGTCGCGGCATAGCCGATCAGGCCGAGGCGGACGACCCAGCGGAACCGGACGGCGAGCGCGAGCGGGACGACCATCGCGACCGCGGCGGCCACGTAGCCGAGTGCGTTGAGCGTGAACAGCAGTCCACCAAGCGTGGAATGGATGTACGCGGTGGACAGGGCAAGGACCACGATCGCGGCGCGAAGCGCGATGTCGGAGGCGCGGAGCGGCGTTCGGGAGGCGAACATCTCGGTTGGGACCTCTGTGGTGCGATGGATGCCGGGGGGACCGGCGTGGCTGCCAGACTGTCGCCCCGCACGACCCGGATGCGCTCCCGACAAGGGACCCCGAATCGACCGGACGCTCGCCCGGTCATCGCTGGCGGCACCCGTCCACGCCCATCTCGGCCGGATGACGTAGACGACCTCGGCGAACGGCGATGCCCACGGCTGGCGGACGCGTCGTATCCTCCGGCCGTGGCAGCCACGTCGCGTCGCCGTTCCTCGAAAGCCTCGACGTCCGCGATCGGTCATGACCCCGACGGCGGATCGGGTTCGACGCACGACCTGCTGACCGCGGCCGTCGCCGAGGCGGCGCGTCTGCTCGACGCCGATGGCGCCATCGTCTACCTCGTCGATCCAGCCACCGGACGCCTTCGGTTCGCCCACGACGCCGGGATCCGCAACCGACGGGTGCGCTCCTTCATCCGCGGCATGGAACTCGAACCCGGCACGGGGATGTTCGGTCGCGCGGTCGCGGAGCGTGCCGTCGTGGTCACCGACGACTACCCGTCCGACCCCTCGTTCCGGCATGCCGAGGGCCCGGACCAGGTCGTGGGGGATATCGGGATCCGCTCGATGGTCGTCGCGCCGCTCGTCGCGGGCGCGGAGGTCTTCGGCGCGATCGGGACGTTCTCCACGCGGACGAATGCCTTCGACGCCGCCGGCATCGTGCTGGTGCGGTCGCTCGCCGACCATGCGGCCGCGGCCATGGCGAACGCCCGGCTGATCGAGGAGCTGGATCGGTCGCGGGCCATCCAGGAGCGGCGCGCCGAGGCCGAGCGCACGCTGCGCGAGATCAACGCCCGGATCTCGGCGGCATCGGATCTGTCGGCCGTCCTGCAGCGCGGTGTCGATGAAGCCGCCCGGCTGCTCGAAGCGGACGGCGCCCGGATCGACCTCATCGATGCGCGATCCGGGCTGCTGCGCTGGGCGTACGCGTCCGGGGCGCAACAGCCGGATGACTCGGAGTGGCCCGATGACCCGGATGAGACCCTGGAGCAGGGCGTGTCGGGCCAGGCGGTCGTGACCGGCAAGCCGTTCTGGACGGGGGACTACGTGCACGACACGCGGTTCCCGCACGGCTACGGCGCGGATACCTACATCGATTCCTCCGGGATCCGCTCGGTCATGGCCGCGCCGCTCGTCGGGGAGGCGGGGCCATTCGGGGCGCTGACGGTCTTCACCTCGCGCCTCGACGCGTGGTCCGAGCCGGACGCGGCCCTGCTCGACGCCATCGCCGCCCAGGCCGCGATCGCCATCACCCGCGCGCGACTCATCGACGAACTCGATCGCTCACGGGGGGCCCTCGCGCGCCGTGCCGAAGCGGAGCAGGCCCTGCGCGAGATCGCGGCCCGGATCACCGCCCTGCGCGATCCGTCCGAGATCCTCCAGGAGGTCATCGAGCTCGCCAGCCGGCTCGTCGGTGGCCAGGGCGCGATCCTCGATCTGCTCGACCCGACGACGGGCAACCTCCACTGGGCCTTCGATGACGGGTTGGGCCAGAAGTTCAGCGCCGAGGAGAAGGCGAAGCTCTGGATCTCGGTCGGCATCGGCGCGACCGGGGTCGCGGTCGCGGAGGATCGCGTCGTCATCGCCGGCGGTGCGCTGGCGGAACTCTTCCCGCCGTCACCGGAATCGACGGACTTCTACGAGCGGACCGGGTTCCAGTCGATGATCGCCGCCCCCATCACCGGGGACGACGGACCGCTGGGCGTCGTGGAGGTCTACTCCGTCCGTCCGGATGCCTTCGACCAATCGGATGCGGATCTCATCCGTGCCCTGGCGGGGCAAGCCGCGATCGCCATCACCAATGCGCGCCTCATCCGCGAGCTGGAGCAGTCGCGCGAGGAGAATGCCCGCCGCGCCGACACCGAGCGGACCCTGCGCGAGATCGCCGCCCGCGTGTCGGCGATCCTCGACCCCGCCGACGTCCTGGAACGCATCGTGACCGAGGCCGCGCGGTTGCTCGAATCGGATGGCGCCCGGATCGACCTCTGGGACCCCGAGCTCGGGGCGCTGCGCTGGGCGTACTCGGCGGGCGACGCGATGCGCGAGGTGCCCGACTGGGGTCGCTCGGGCGGGCTGCGGCCGCGGCAGGCCGTCGCCGGACTGGCATTCGCGGAGCGGGCCACGGTGATGACCGCCGACTACCTGACCGACGACCGGTTCGAGACGACGCCCGAGATCGAGGCGTTCGTCCGTCGCGCCGGGATCCGCGCGGTCATCTCCACCCCACTCACCGGGGAGCAGGGGCCGGTCGGCGTGCTCTCGGTCGTCTCGCGCGAGCCCGGAGCCTACGACGAGTCGGACATGGACGTCCTGACCGCGCTGGCCGCGCACGCCTCCATCGCGATGACCAACGCCCACCTCATGGACGAGCTCGGTCGGTCACGGTCCGACATCGAACGCCGGGCGGAGGCCGAACGGGCGCTGCGGGTCATCGCCGCGCGGATCACCGTGCTCCGCGAACCCGACGATGTCCTCCAGCACGTCGTGAACGAGTCCCTTCGACTGCTCCGCGCCGACGGCGCGATGATCGACCAGTACGACCCCGCCAGCGGGACCCTCCAGTGGGCCTACGACTCCGGCATCCCCGACGAGCAGCGCGAGGCGGTCAAGCTGAGCAACCTGCGCCTCGGCGAGGGCGTCTCCGGGACCGCCGTCGCCGAAGGCCGCGTCGTGACGGTCGGCGACTACCTCGAAGGTCGATTCCAGCACGACGATCTCGCCGATTCGCTGGCCCGTGGCGCCGGGATCCGCGACCTCATCGTGGCCCCGATCATCGGCGATGCCGGGCCGTTGGGCGCGATCGAAGTCTTCAGCCGCCAGCCGAACGCCTTCGATGAGCTGGACGCTGCGGTCCTCGGCGGACTCGCCGAGCAGGCGGCCATCGCGATCACCAACGCCCGCCTCATCGATGAGCTCGAGCGCTCCCAGGTCGCGCTCGCGCGACGCGCCGAGACCGAACGGTCGCTCCGCGACATCACCGCCCGGATCGCGGCGCTCCACGATCCCGACGAGGTCCTCGCGCACGTCGTGGACGACGCCCGACGCCTCCTCGCGACCGACGGTGCCCACCTCACGCGCATGGGGCCGACCGGGACGTACCTCGTCCCCGTCGTGGTCGAAGGCGACGGTGATGCCCAGACCCGTGACTGGCTGATGAGCATGGAGTTCCCGCTCGGCGACGGGATCAACGGTCTTGCCGCCGAGCAGGGCATCCCCATCTGGACGTTCGACTACATGGCCGATCCGCGGATCCCGCACGAGCCCGACGACAACGCCGTGGCGGAGCGGCTGGGCCTGCGCGGCATGGCAGCCGCACCCCTGCGTGCCCCCGGGGGCGAGGTCATCGGGACCCTCGCCGTCTCCTCGGCCGAGCCCCGGACGTTCGAGGCGGATGAGCTGGACCTCCTCCAGGGGCTGGCCGACCAGGCGGCGATCGCCCTGACCAACTCCAAGCTCCTCGACCGCGTGACTCGCGAGGAGGCGCGCTTCCGCGGGATCGTCCAGACCACCCCCGACGTGATCTGGCGGGCGGACGCCGAGGGCTACTTCACGTTCATGGCCGATTCGGGCGAGGCCCTGTTCGGTTGGCCGATCGAGGAGATCATCGGCAAGCACTTCGCGTTCCTGACCGATCCCGCCTCCATGCCCATCGCGGTCGATCGCTACACCGCGGTGGGCCGGACGCCGGAGCTCGTGGAACGCGTCCCCTTGATCCTCGTCCGTCGCGACGGGTCGCGCTTCGCCGCCGAGGTGACCACGACCGGGGTCTTCGAGGATGGCCGCTGGGTGGGAGCCCAGGGGACGGTCCGCGACGTCAGCGAGCGCGAGCGCCTCGAGCGCGAGCTCCGCCAGTCGGAGGAGCGCTACCGCTACCTGGTCCAGAACGCGCCGGACCTCGTCTGGTCCATCGACGCGGATGCCCGCCTCACGTTCCTGTCCGATGCCTGCGAGCGGATGACCGGCTTCCGGCCGGACGAGCTCCTGGGCAAGCACTTCGGGGCCATCGTCCACGAGTCGTCGCGCGAGGTCGCGGAGATCGACTGGACGACCGCCCTGGACGCTCCCTCGCAGGAGGTCCGTGGGCGGATCAACCTCCAGCACCGAGACGGTTCGGCCGTCCCCGCGGAGTTCATCGCGGTCGCGTCGCTCGACGCCGAAGGTCGATTCAGCGGCGCCAACGGCTCGGTCCGCGATATGCGCGAACGCGACCGCCTGGAGCACGAACTCCGGCGCTCCGAGGAGCGCTATCGATTCCTCGTCGACAACTCCCCGGACATCATCTTCGCGATCGATGCCGAAGGCACGTTCTCCTATGTCTCCGAATCGATCCGACGGGCCCTGGGCCGCGAGCCCGGCGATCTCATCGGGGTCCCGTTCCTGTCGGTGACCGAGTATCCGGACGGGGAGGGTCGCGGCCGGCTCTTCGCCGCGATGCGCGACGATCCGGGACTGGAGGTCACGACCCAGGTGACCCTCCTCCACGCGGATGGCCACCCGGTGCCGTTCGAGGTCAGCGCGGTCGGCGTCCGGATCGACGGGGAGTTCGCCGGGATCCACGGCGCGGCTCGCGACATCGGCGACCGCCAACGCCTCGAGCGCGACCTGCGAGCGTCGGAGGAGCGCTACCGCACGCTCGCCTCGTCGTCCCCCGATCTCGTGTTCGCGACCGATGCGGCGGGCCACTACACGTTCCTGTCCGACCGCGCGGCCACGACCCTCGGCTGGGACATCGAGGAATCGCTCGGCAAGCACTTCATGACGTTCATCGCACCCGGGTGGGAGGCGACCGCCATGGAGAGCTACGCCACGATCGTGGCCGACCCGCGCCACGTCCACTCGACGCGCCTCGACTTCCTCGACGGTGCCGGTCGACCGGTCCCGCTCGAGATCAACGTGGTCGGCGTCACCGGCGACGACGGCCTCCTCGCCATCCATGGTGTCGCGCGCGACATCTCGGAGCGCGAGCGCCTCCAGCACGAGCTCCAGCGCTCCGAGGAGCGCTACCGATTCCTCGTCGAGAACTCGCCGGACATCATCTTCGCGACGGACGCCGAAGGACGGTTCACGTTCCTGTCCGCGGCCATCGAAGGGATGACCGGGTATACGGCGGACGAATTGACGGGCAAGCACTTCTCGTTGGTGGTGGACGAGTCCACGATGCCCGTCGCCGCGGACCGCTGGGCCAGCCTCGTGGCCGATCCGACCCAGGTCACCCAGGCCGCGCTGGTCCTGCGCGGTCGTGACGGCCGACTCACCCCGGTGGATGTCCGCTCGTTCGGGATCGAGGTGGACGGCAAGTTCGCGGGAATCCAGGGCGCCACCCGCGACGTGAGCGAGCAGGTCCGCCTGCAGGGCGAGCTCCGCCGCCAGGCGGGCGAACTGGCATCGGGCGAGGAGCGCGCGCACCTCGCCCGGGAGCTCCATGACTCGGTGACGCAGGCGCTCTTCTCGATGACGCTCGTGTCGCGATCGGTGGAGATGCTGCTCGATAGCGACCCGGCGGCCGCGCGGACCCATCTGGGCCAGCTGCGCGACCTCCAGCGCGAGGCCCTTGCCGAGATGCGCGCCCTGATCTTCGAGCTCCGTCCCGGGAACATCGAGCAGGACGGACTGGTCCGGGCGCTCAAGACCCACAGCGGCGCCCTGCAGGGTCGGCTCGGACTGCCGATCGTGGTGGAGTCGGACATCGCCGATCGCCTGCCGCTGGCCGTCGAGGAGACGCTCTACCGGATCGCCCAGGAGGCCCTGCACAACATCGTGAAGCACGCGGGCGCCAAGCAGGTCCGCCTCGACGTCCGACGCGATGGCGCGGACACCACGATGAGCATCACCGACGACGGGAAGGGGTTCGACCCGGCAGACGTCCCCGATGGCCACCTCGGCCTGGCCGGCATGCGCGCGCGGGCCGATCGGATCGGCGCCAGGTTCACGTGCATCAGTACGCCGGGGCATGGCACGACGGTCGCCGTCACGGTGCCGCGCGAGGTCATCGAGGAGATGGGTCGCGCGGCCCCACCCGAACGGCTCCCGTCCCCCGCGGGGTCCGGGTCGATCCGCGACGCTTGACGTAGGCGGGCTCCGTCGTTCGGCCGAGCACCGGCAGCGTCGATGGTCCGTATCCGCGCAGGGCGCCCTCGCGCCACCATCGCGCCATGCCCGATCCCGACCAGCCTCCAGGGGGCCCGCTCCGCGTGCTCGTCGTCGATGCCGATGACCGCGTGCGCGAGAGTCTTGCGGGCCTGCTGACCATCGGCGACCACGTCGTGGTCGTCGGGACGGCCGGGCATGCGGGTGCCGCGCTCGAGCTCGTGACGAGCGGATCCCCGGATGTCGTCGTCGTCGATCCCCGCCTCCCCGACGTGGACGGCGGGATCGCGTTCATCGGCCGGCTTCGCTCGATCGCGCCCGATATCCGCATCCTGGCGATGAGCTGGTCGGACACCCTCGAGCACGCCGCCATGACGGGAGGTGCCGACGGTTTCGTCCGCAAGACCTTCCGACCCACCGAATTGGTCGCCGCGATCATCGCCGCCGGCCGTCGTCCCGCCGCATGAACGTTGTGAGGATGGTCCTTTGCTAGACTCGGTCACGCTGCAGGTTCCCGCATCCGACGACACGAACGGCGCCCCGGCGCCAGGAGCCGATGTGAACGACACCGCCAAGATCCGCGTGCTCATCGTCGACGACCATTCGGTCGTCCGGATGGGATTGCGGATGTTCTTCGACCTCCAGGCGGACATCGAGGTCGTCGGCGAGGCCGCCGATGGGTCCGAGGGCGTGGCCATGGCCCGCCGCCTCGAACCCGACGTGGTCCTCATGGACCTCCTCATGCCGAACATGGACGGCATCACCGCGATCGCCCGGATCAAGGCCGAACGCCCGGAGACCGAGATCGTGACCATGACCTCCTTCATCGAGGAGGAGAAGGTCACCTCCGCGCTCGAGGCCGGAGCCTCGGGGTATGTGCTCAAGGACGCGGAGGCCGAGGAGGTCGCCGCGGCCGTGCGCGCGGCGTATGCCGGCGAGGTCCACCTCGACCCGGCGGTCGCCCGGTTGCTCGCCGAGCGGATGCGCAACCGCAAGTCGCCCCAGGATGAGCTGGCCGAGCCGTTGACCGAGCGCGAGAAGGATGTCCTGCGCCTGCTGGGGCAGGGGATGAGCAACAAGGAGATCGGCTCCACGCTGTTCATCACCGAGCGGACCGCTCGGACCTACGTGTCCAACATCCTCGGCAAGCTGGGTCTCGCATCACGCACGCAGGCCGCGCTGTACGCCGTCGAGCACAAGCTGGTGGACGCCCCGAAGGGCTGAGACCGGCCGGGACGACCGGCCCTCACTCGATGGCCAGGATCCGATAGGGGACGCTGCCGCCTGGCGTGATGATCGTGACGGTGTCGCCCACCCGGCGACCCATGAGGGCTGCGCCGACCGGTGACGCGCTCGAGATCCGTCCGTCGCGACTGTCCGCTTCCGCGGCACCCACGACCTGCATCGCCACCTCGTCACCGTCGACCTCGACACGGATCCGCGAGCCGAGCTCCACCCGTGCCCCGCGTTCCGTGGGCTCGACGACGACCGCCGTGCGCAGCGTCGCCTCCAGCGACTGGATGCGGCCCTCGAGGAACCCCTGCTCCTCGCGCGCGGCGTGGTACTCGGCGTTCTCCTTGAGGTCGCCGTGCTCCCGGGCGGTGGCGATCCGGGCCACGACCTCGGGTCGTCGGGCGCGCAGGCCGTCCAGCTCGGCCTGCAGGCGCTCGAGGCCCGCCGTCGACAGCTGGGTCGGTTCCGCGACCGCCCGCCGGGGCGAGCCCTGGGCGGCGTAGGCCGCCGCGGACGCTACGCGTCCGACCCCGCGACCGGGCGCTGGCCGACGCGCGCGCTGCGCTTCGTCGCGGGCGCCGTCGGCCTCGCCGTCGGGCAGGTCGACGATCCGGCTCACCGGCGGGGCCGCGGCACTGACCGGTTCAGCGAGGAGCGAGCCCGTCAGACCGCTCGACCGGCGCTCACCGGTCGGTCGCCGCAGGTTGGCGAACGGCAGGACCACCGCGGGATCCGGGAGCGAGGCACGTTCGGCCGCCGGTACGCCCTCGGCGAACGCGGCGAGCAGGGCATCCTCGTACTCCTCGGTCGCATCGGTCAGCGACCACCAGACCCGCAGACCGTCGAGCGAACGAAGCGTCTTGAGCCAATGGGCGCTCGAGCTGGGTCGTCGGTCGCCGAGTGCGGTCGCGCCGATGGAGGCGACGCGCCGGCCGACGGAAGCATCGGTCGCCCCGACATAGACCACGGTCTGCGAGGGGAGCCAGAAGCTCGCAAGACGCGCCGCAAGCGCGCGCGAGGTCGGCCGCGCACCGTCGAGGCGCAGCGTGTCCACCCGCTCGATCCATTTGCCGACCCTGGTGAGTTCGATGGGCGCGGTCGCCAGCGGCGCAGGCAGCTCCAGGACGAACACGCCGGGGCCCGGGGCTGGGACCGGTCGTCCCCAGACGGCCGGCCCATCGGCGAGCAGCCCGACGGAGCGGAACAACGCGGCGGCGGTCGGGGTATCGGGCACCCGCGGATGGTACCCGTCATGGCTCAAGCGGTATCGTGCGGCCATCATGGCCGCCCAGCTGGTCCGTCGCCGCCAGGGGCGACCCGGGATCGCCCACCGCATCCTCGCTCTCGTCGTCGCCCTCCTCGCGGGCGTCGCGATGTCGGCCACCCCCGCGCGGGCCGCGGGCCTGCCCCTGATGGGCGCCGTGCCGATCCTCACCCCGGATGTCCGCGCCGCGCTGGATGCCCGCCTCGACGGGATCCGCGAGAAGTACGCGATCCCGGGGATCTCGGTCGCCATGATCTTTCCGGACGGCACCACCTGGGTGGGGACCGGAGGTTCGGCCGACCTCGCGAACGATGTCCCCATCACCCCGGACACGGCGTTCGCCGTGGCCAGCATCACCAAGACGTTCACGTCGGCCCTCATCATGGCGCTCGCCCAGGAGGGCGCGATCACGCTCGATGCACCGGTCACCCGCTACCTCCCCGCGCTGGAGGTCGATCCTGCGATCACGGTCCGCCAGCTGCTCGACCACACCAGCGGGCTGCGCGACTACTTCCTGGACCCGGACATCGACAAGGCGCTGCTCAAGACCCCGGACCGTCGGTGGGACGAGACCGACGCCCTCGAGTACGTCGGCAAGCCGTACTTCAAGCCCGGCCGCGGCTGGCACTACTCGAACACGAACTATCTCGTGCTCGGGATGCTGGCGGAGTCGGTCGGTCGGGCGCCGCTCGCGGACCAGTTGCGCACCCGGTTCCTCGTCCCGCTCGGCCTCTCGCACACGTACTACCAGCCGACGGAGCCGCCCCGCGGTCCCGTGGCCGTCGGGTATCGGTTCGCGACCGCCGACGTTGACGAGCCGGCCGTGGACCTGTCCGACGGGAGTGGCCTCGTCCCGTTCACGTCGGTCGTGACGGCCGCCGCGGCGGCGGGTGGGCTGGCAGCGAGTGCGAGCGACATCGCGCGCTGGGCCCGCGCCCTCTACGCGGGCGGGGTCCTCACCCCGACATCGGTGGACGCGATGGTCGCCGACATCGCGCTGACCGAGCGCTACGAGCCCGGCCTGCCATACGGCCTCGGCGTCCAGGCGGTCGACGTCGGCGGACGACCCACGCTGGGTCACTCCGGACGCCTGCTGGGCTTTCGCTCGGTCGTCCGCTGGCTGCCCGAGGAGGGCGTCGCGATCGCCGTCCTGACCAACCAGAGCCGGACCGACCCGGGGATCATCGCCCGGGCGCTGCTCAAGATCGTCCTGGAACCGTCGAGGCCGTGTGCCTGTGCCCCGCTCCGCTGAGGCGGGCCCGCTGGCGACGGCATTCCTGCACGAACGGTGCGCGGCGGCACCACTTCCTTCGGCCCCGGTACAAGCAGCCGCGCCCGCCGGTACCGTTGGGTCTGGACAGTGATCGGAAGGTGCGGGAGCGTGACGGTCCGTTCGCAGGGGGTCGCCATGCCGATCCGGGTCGACGCCTATATCACCGAGGGGATGGTCAGCGGGGTCTTCGCGGAGACGACGCATCTCCGCGATGTCCTCGAAGAGGGCCGGCCGCTCATCCTTGGCCGGGCCAGCTTCCGCGCGATCGGGCAGCCCGCCGAGCGCCAGATCGGCGACGTGAGCATCCCGGTCGATGACGTGTTGATCGCAGTCGCGGAGGACGACCCGGTCGTCCCGGTGCACGCGTCGTGGCACCCGATCAGCCTGCAGGTCGGGCCGTTCCGCGTGGACGGCGAGCTGCCCACGCTGCCCGGGTTCGATCCCGGTCGCGCCCTGACCCGACCGAGCGGCGAATTCGTGATGCTGCGGGACGTCCGACTGGCGTCCCGCGACGCGCCGGCGCCCGGTCCCGTGATCGGTCGGCACGCCCTCGTCAACCGGTACGGGGTGGAGCGCGTCGCCGCCGATCTGATGCTCGGCTTCTTCTTCCCGGGCGCGGCGATGGACGGCGTGGAGGCCGCAACGGCCTAGGCGCGTCCCCCGGCTCCGGCCCGGCGGCGTACGGGCTTGCGATGCGCGTGGTGCTCCCCGGAGGTCCGCGCGTGACCGGAGCGCATCCCGAGCGGGCGCGGTTCCGCGTTGCGGTCCGGCACGAACCCCTCCTCGACCGTCCACGGGATCGCCATCTTGAGCATCCGCTGGATGCCGCGCAGCAGGTCCGTCTCGTCGATGCAGACGAGGCTGATGGCCTCGCCCGACGCACCCGCCCGGCCCGTGCGCCCGATGCGGTGGATGTAGTCCTGCGGGTTCCACGGGAGCTCGAAGTTCACGACGACCGGGAGGTCCTCGATGTCGAGCCCCCGGGCCGCGACGTCGGTCGCCACGAGGACCCGGATCTCGCCGCTCTTGAACCCCTCGAGGGCCCGGGTCCGCTCCGGTTGCGAGCGGTCGGAATGGATCGCCACGGCGTCGAGACCCTCGCGATCGAGGCGTGACGCGAGGCGGGAGGCGGCAAGCTTG
>CAYVJP010000020.1:0-16336 GCA_964451745.1 uncultured Anaerolineaceae bacterium
CCGGCGAGATCGGCGAGCCACCAGCCAGTATCGTCGACCTGTGGGCGATCGATGCCCTGCGCGGCATCGAGGTCAGCGGGGATGCGATCACCCTGGGCGCCTTGACGACCTTCACCGACATCCGACGCTCGGCACCGTGCCGCGAGCACGTCCCGGCACTCGTGGACGCCGCGGCGACGATCGGGGCCGCGCAGATCCAGAACCGCGGCACGCTCGGAGGCAACATCGCGAACGCCTCACCGGCCGGCGACACGCTCCCCGTCCTCCTCGCCGCCGATGCCCGCTTCGCGCTCGGATCGAGCCGCGGCGAACGCGAGGTGGCCGCCACGGACTTCTGGACGGGCTACCGACGCACCGCACTCGCGCCCGACGAACTCCTCCTGCGTGTCGTGATCCCGCTGCGGCCGGATCGGGAGATGCGCTTCCGCAAGGTCGGGACGCGCCGGGCGCAATCGATCAGCAAGGTGGTGATGGCGGTCGCCTGGCGCGACGCCGACGGCGTGGGGTCCGGCGTGGCGGCACGGGTCTGGCGAGATGTCCGCGTGGCCCTGGGGTCCGTCGCGGCGACCCCCATCCGCGCCCCCCGGACCGAGGCCGTTCTGGAGGGCTCGCCGCCGACGCCCGAGGTCGCCGATCGGGCGGCGGAGGCCCTGGCCGCGGAGCTCGCCCCCATCGATGACGTGCGGTCCACCGCCGAGTACCGCCGCATCGTGGCGGCGCGCATGCTCCACCGCTTCGTTCGCGAGGCCGGCGGCTGGTGATCCCCGACGCGGCTCACCTCGCGACGCTGTTCGAGGGGGCGCCACGGTTCGTGGGCCGCGTGCTGGCCGCGGCACCGTTCGCGGATGACGCCGCGCTGTTCGTGGCCGCCCGTTCGATCGCCCACGCGATGCCCGAGGTCGAGCAGCTCGAGCTCATCGATGCCCATCCACGGCTGGGGGCGCCGCCGGGCACGGTGTCGCGGCTCAGCCATGCGGAACAGGGGTACGACCGGGGAACCGGCACGACCGCTCCGGCACCGACCGTGGACGTCGCCGCGGAGCTCGCCCGCCTCAACGATGCGTACGAGGCCCGCTTCGGCTTTCGCTACTGCGTCTTCGTGGCGGGTCGGCCGCGCGAGGCGCTGCTCCCCGGTCTGGTCGAGGCGCTCGCCGCGGACCGGGATACCGAGCTCCACCGCGCGCTCGACGCGGTGGTCGACATCGCGATCGACCGGCATGCGAAGCTGTCCGCGAGCACCTGAGGCAGGGCCATGATCGAACTCACCGCCAACCGCTATGGCAAGGCCGCCATCCGGATCGTCCGGGTCGGTCGCGACGAGACGCCCCATCGATTGCGCGACCTCACGGTCGCGATCGCGCTCGAGGGCGACTTCGCCGCGGCCCACACCGATGGCGACAACGCGCAGGTCGTCGCCACGGACACGATGAAGAACACGGCCTATGCGTTCGCCCGCGATCACCTCGATGGCCCCATCGAGACGTACGGCCGGGACCTGGCCGAACACTTCCTCGGGTTCGACCAGGTGGATCGCGCCACGGTGAACATCCGCGGGCACCATTGGCGCCCGATCGATGTCCCGGGCGGGGTCGCGCCCGATGCGTTCGTGCGCGGCGGCGAGGGCACCCGGGTCGCCACGGTCTACGCCGACCGCGGCACCACCACGGTCGAGGCCGGCGTCGAGGACCTCATCGTCATGAAGACCACGCGGTCGGCGTTCGAAGGCTTCCCGCGCGACGCCTACACGACGCTCCCCGAGACCGACGATCGCCTGATGGCGACCAAGCTCGCCGCGATCTGGCGCTACGGGTCGCCCGATCTCGACTTCGACGGCGTGTTCGGGGCCGTCCGATCGACCTTGCTGGAGGTCTTCGCCGACCATCACAGCCCCAGCGTCCAGACGAGCATCTGGATCATGGCCAAGGCCATGCTGGAGCGGCACGAGGAACTCGACGAGGTCCGCATGGTCCTGCCGAACCTGCATCACTGGCCGGTCGATCTCTCACCGTTCGGGATGACCAACGACAAGACGGTCTACGTGGCCACGACCGAGCCGCACGGCCTCATCGAGGCGACCGTCCGTCGCGGGGAGGGGTGACGTGACGGTGGCGGGGGTCGTCGTCACCGGGCCGCCCGTCCCGGGCGCCGAGCGCGTCCTGACCGACGAGGCGCTGGCGTTCGTCGCGGACCTTCAGCGACGGTTCGGACCGCTCCGCCTGGATCTGCTCCAGCGGCGCGAGGAGCGCGAGGCCGAACTCCTCGCCGGCGAGCGGCTCGACTTCCTCGCGGGGACCCGGGAGATCCGCGAGGCCGCCTGGATCGTGGCCCCGGCACCGGCCGACTTCGACGATCGGCGCGTCGAGATCACGGGACCGGCCGAGCCCAAGATGATGATCAACGCGCTCAACTCGGGCGCCCGCGTCTTCATGGCCGACCTCGAAGACGCGCTCTCGCCGACGTGGGCGAATGTCGTGGGTGGGCAGGCCGCTCTGCAGGACGCGGTCCGGGGCACGTTGACGTTCACGTCCCCGGAGGGAAAGGCCTACGCGGTCGGGGAGCGACCGGCCCAGCTCGTCGTCCGACCGCGCGGCTGGCATCTCGTCGAATCGCACGTGCTCGTGGACGGTGCCCCCATCTCGGCCTCCCTGTTCGATGCCGGGCTCTACCTGTTCCACAACGCCGCCGAGCGAGTCGCGCGCGGGTCCGCGCCGTACCTGTACCTCGCCAAGCTCGAATCCCATCACGAGGCGCGGCTCTGGAACGACGTGTTCATCCACGCCCAGGCCGCGCTCGGGGTACCGCGTGGGTCGATCCGCGCGACCGTCCTCATCGAGACCATCACCGCGGCGTTCGAGATGGACGAGATCCTCTTCGAGCTGCGCGAGCACGCGGCCGGGCTCAACGCCGGGCGGTGGGACTACCTGTTCAGCGTGATCAAGAAGTTCCGGGCCTCGCCGGACCTGCGCTCGCCGGACCGTTCGGCGCTGACGATGACCGTGCCGTTCATGCGGGCCTATACCGAGCTGCTCGTCAAGACCTGCCACCGCCGCGGGGCGCACGCCATCGGCGGGATGGCTGCGTTCATCCCGAGCCGTCGCGATGCCGAGGTGACCGAGCGAGCCCTGGCCAAGGTCCGCGACGACAAGGAGCGCGAATCGCGCGACGGGTTCGATGGGACCTGGGTGGCGCACCCCGATCTGGTGCCGCTCGCTACCGAGGTCTTCGACGCCGTGCTCGGCGACGCGCCGCATCAGAAGCACCGGCTCCGGGAGACCGTCTCGGTCCAGGCTGCCGACCTGCTCGATTTCCGGGTCGATGGCGCGAGCGTGACCTCGACCGGACTGCGATCGAACGTCCGGGTGGCGCTCGCCTACCTTGATTCCTGGTTGCGCGGCAACGGAGCGGCCGCGATCGACAACCTCATGGAGGACGTCGCGACCGCCGAGATCGCCCGCTCGCAGCTGTGGCTGTGGCGGTCCCGCGGGGTCCTTTGGCCGGAACGGTACGCCGCGATCCGTGACGAGGAGCTGGCCCGACTCGGGGGTGTCGGCGAGGGGCGGATGGCCGACGCCGTGGACCTGCTCGATCGCCTCGTGCTCGACGACCACTTCGCCGACTTCCTGACGTTGCGCGCGTACGCGGTGCTCGAGTAGCCGCCGATCACTTCGTCCGCGGCGCGACCGGCGCCGAAGTCATGACCCGTCGGTGATGACGATCGGCCGCATCGTCGGGTGGCAGCCGGCCGGCGGGTCGCGCCCGGGACCTCAGCCGTCGATCGCGCGGCGCTCCAGGAAGCGACCTCCGCCGCGGCGACCGACGAACACGCCGCCGCGCACGACATCGGTGCCGCGTTGGACGACATCGCGCACGACGCCGCGGACCCGGCGACCCTCGTACGGGGTGTAGTCGCTCGTGTGGTGCAGGTCCGAGGCCCGAAGCGTCCGCTCGCCAGCGGGGTCGAAGATCACGATGTCCGCGTCCTGCCCCACGGCGAGCGCGCCCTTGCCGGCGATGCCGAAGCGGGCAGCGGGCGTCGTCGCGATCAGATCGACCATGCGCTCGAGGGTGATCCGGCCCGCGGCCACGCCCTCGTCGTAGAGCAGCGTGAGGAGCGTCTCGATCCCTGGCGCGCCGTTGCTGATCTGGTCGAACGCGATGCCCGCGGCTGCGCCCGCCTTCTCGATGCCCATCCGGTCCGGGACATGGTCCGTCGCCACCATGTCGAGGGTCCCGTCCGCGAGACCAGCCCAGAGCGCGTCGCGATCGACGGCCGAGCGAAGGGGCGGCGAGATCACGAAGCAGGCACAGCGGGCCGGGTCCGGCTCGTCGTAGACCTCCTCGGTGAGGGTCAGGTAGTGGGGGCACGTCTCGGCCGTCACGCGGACCCCGGCGGCCTTGCCCCGGCGAACCTCCTCGAGCGCCGCCGCCGACGACAGGTGGACGATGTGGACCGGCGAATCGGTCATCCGGGCGAACGCGATCGCTCTCGCCGTCGCGACCGCCTCGACATACGGTGG
Organism: uncultured Anaerolineaceae bacterium; assembly: GCA_964451745.1. GTDB lineage: Bacteria > Chloroflexota > Limnocylindria > Limnocylindrales > CSP1-4 > SPCO01. The sequence continues at coordinate 4,518 of CAYVJP010000020.1, forward strand.
TCGCGAGGTAGCGTGGTAGCGCGGCAGCGTATTACCACGGTGAAGCGCGTGCGCGACGCCCGCGTCGAGCAGCACGGGGTCTTCGCAGTGCACCTGGAGCATGCCTCCGCGTTCGCCCATCACGCGCATCGCATCGAAGAGCATCTGGTCCCCGAGCCGGAACTCGAAGACCATGAACGCCTTCGATGTCGCGACCCCGGCCTCGACCGTGGCCGGGAGCTCGGTCAGCGGATCGTCGGCGTGGCCCGAGATGGCGAGCGACAGCCCGTAGTCGATGGCGCTGTCACCGTCGGTCGCGGTGCGCCATTCCCGGAGACCGGTCTGCAGGGAGCGCTCCGCGGCCGGGGTCGAACCCGTTCCCGGGTTGTTGAACGACAGGAAGGACATGGTGCCGCCGAACGCCGCGGCCACCGAGTCCTGGAAGAACCGATCGGGCTCCGCGTCCGTGGCGACGCGAGTGTGCGTGTGCACGTCCACGGCGCCCGGCAGGACCAGCATCCCGGAGGCATCGATCACGCGCTCCGCAGCGGCCGCCGGCCCGGCCAGGTTCGGGGCGACCGCCCGGATGATGCCGCCATCGATGGCGATGTCGGCGGTGGTGGAGCCGACGGCCGTGACGACGGTGCCACCGCGGACGATGAGGTCGGTCACGACCCGCTGGTCATGTGCGGGCGACCCCGCACCGACGCCCGGATATGCGGCCGATGGTCATCGCGGGCGAGGACTGCCTTCGGCGGCGTGAGCGCGGGTGCCGCCCTGGTGCCGCTTCAATCGCCGTCCCCGCCCCCGCCATCGGCGGGTCCGGCCCCACCACCGTCCAGCCCGCTGTGATCGCCGCCGTCGCCGACCGTCGTCCCGAAGGCCGCGAAGCTGCCCGTCGATTCCGCGGAGCTCGAATACGGTCCGCGCCCCGCCGGTTCGCCGGAGCGCACTCGGAGCCCGATCGCGACCACGATCAGGATCACGGCCGCGGCCACGATCAGGAAGACGATCGGATCCATCGGCATCGTCAGCCCTCCACCTCGCTGATGCGGATCGCCTGCGCACCCTCCCAGAGCGTCCGCCGGCCCATCTCGCGCAGTCGATCCTCCCACCCGTCGTCGGGGATGATCGTCGCGAAGTGATTGGCCGCGAGCTGCCCCACCTTCGATGACGTCGTGCACGCCCCATACGGGAAGAAGATCTCGCACTCGCTGATGCCACCGGGGTACATCGCGAGCATCCCGGGCGCCGGGTGCGAGGTGTGGTTCTCGTAGTCGATCCCCGGCCGGAACTCCCCGTACGGGATCCACACGGACTCGCCGGACCAGCGGCAGTGGATCACCCGCGACTCGATCGGCAGCATCCGCCGGATGGCCTCGATCGTCGCCGGAGCGGCGGCCTCCCAGCGGGCGCTAAAGTGCAGGTCACCGACTTCGATCCGCAACGTCCCCATGCCGGACAGCATAGCGCCCAGGAGTCCCGTGACCGATAGCGCCGAGCACCCTCGCCACACGATCAGCACGCACGTCCTCGACACGGAACGTGGGGTGCCCGCGGTCGGGGTCCACGTCACGCTCTATCGGATCGACGTGGCGGCGGCCCCGATCCGCATGACCCAGGCCCTGACCGACGGCGACGGCCGCATCCGCGACCTGCTCGAGCGCCCGATGGCCGCGGGCGACTACCGCCTCGAGTTCGATATCGCCCACGAGGACGGCTCGTTCTTCACGAAGATCGCGGTGGACCTTCGGATCACCGATACGGACCGCAGCTACCACGTCCCGTTGCTGCTCGCGCCGTACTCGATGACCACCTACCGGGGCAGCTGACCGCCGCAGCGGGACTAGCGGATGACGACGAACCCGTCCACGTCCACGCGGGCGTGCCCCGCCGTCCCGACGACGACGAGCTTGACGGTATGTGGGGCCTTGGCGGACCACGACCGCGAGAACACCACGACCTGCGACTGCGCCTTCGCCCGATGCAGGTTGACGGTCGAGTCGTAGACGCCGTCCACGTAGACCCGGACCGAACCGCGCGACGCCCCCCTCGGCGCAACGAGGGCGACCGCGCGTCCCTGGAAGGCGAAGGTCATCCACGAACCCGCCGTGGTCGAGCTGTGCAGCTTCTTGCCGGTGGCCCCGTTGCTCGCCACCGTCGTCCACCCCGGCCCGTAGGTCGTCAGGGCCGAACCGTCTGCATGGATGGTCGCGGTGATGGCCGGGCCGTCGGCCGGGCCGCCGACATTGGAGGCGCCGTCGGTGGCCCGCAAGCGGAACGTGTAGGCCCGGCCGTACTGGAGCGACGACGTCGCCGACGGGGTCGTCCCACCGCGCTGCACGTCGGTCCAGCCGTCGGGCCCGAGCCGTCGCAGGTCATACCGTGCGATCCCGGTGACGGGATCCGAGGCGGCCGGCCAGCGGACGTGGGTCAGGATCTCCCGGGCGCCGACCACCGTCCCCACGCCGATCCCGTAGCGATCGGGGGCATGGACGGCGGGCGCGCCGATATCGATCGCACGGGCGGCATTGACCAGGCGTCCCGTGGCGGTCCGCCCGACCGTCGGCTGGAGCGCCCGTCCCGTGGCCAGCAGGCGGGCCTTCAGCGCGACCGCGCTCGAGCGCAACGCCGGCTGGCGGCTCCCCACGAGCGCCGCGACCCCGCTGACGTGCGGCGCCGCCATGGAGGTCCCGGCCGACCATGCATAGCACGGGCTCGGGCAATCGACGTCGGCGGGATACGTGCTCAGGATGTTGGTGCCGGGGGCGGCCAGGTCCACGGACGTGGCGCCGTAGTTCGAGAACGTCGCGAGCCGCCCGGACTGGTCCACGGCCGCCACGGCCAGCACGTTGGGCAGCGTGGATGAGGCCGGGTAGTAGCGATCGCCGACCGCGCGGTCCAGGTCCGCGGCGCCGTTCCCCGCGGCCGCCACGAACAGCGCGCCCGAATCGGCGATGGCGGCATCGAGCACGGTGCTCGGCTGCGGCCCGCCCCACGAGGCGTTGATGATCGGCGCCCCGAACGACGCGGCGTAGTCGATGGCCGCGACCGCCAGATCGTCGGTCCCGCACGACCAGCCGTCATCGATGAACTTGAGCGCCATGATCGAGACCCCGGGCGCGACCCCGACCGTGCCCATGCCGTTGAGGGACGCCGCGATGGTGCCCGCGACGTGCGTCCCGTGACCGTCGGCGCCGGCGTCGTGGACCGTGTTGTCGTCATTGCAGAAGTCCCAGCCGTGGACGTCGTCGATGTAGCCATTGGCGTCGTCATCGATGCCGTTGGCGGCCAGCGGCCCCGCCTCGCCCGGGTTCGTCCACGCGCGCGCCGCGAGATCCGGGTGCGCGAGGTCGACGCCGTCATCGATGACCGCGACGACGACATCCGGGCTGCCGATCCCGCCCGCCAGCGCCTGGAGCCCATCGATGTCGACGTTGGCGACGCCGGTCTCGCGGGTCGTCCCGATGAGTCGCTGCCCGGTGTTGTGGAGGCCCCACAGCTGGGGGAATGACGGCTCCACCGCGATGTCCTGCGCGAGCTCGCGCTGCTGGTTCGGGGCCACCGCCACGACCCGCGCATCGCCCGCGAGGTTGCGCCGGACTGTCGCCGTGGCGCGGCTGCCGGCCCGCACGACCGCGGTGAGCCCATCGGCGCTGGCGCGCACGGGGGTGAGGCCTTCCTCGCGAACCAGGTCGCCGCGCTGGCGGGCCGTCGTCGAAGGCGCGTAGCGGATGAGGATCTCGCCATCGATGGAGGTCGGCTCGGCCGCGCCGACGGCCGGGGCGAGCGATGCGGTGACGATGGTCAACACCGCCAGGACGGCCATCCACGCGGTCGGGGGCGCGGAGCGTCGGGCGCTGATCGGCATCGTCCGTATCGTACGGCCGATCCTCCACGAACCGTGACAGCCTAGATGTCACGGGTGGGTCCTAGTGTCCGGCGCATGGAAGCCGCCGTCATCCCGCTCCATTCCTCGGTCCGGCTCGAAGGGGACCGGATCGTCATCGATCGCCTCACTCTCACGGACCCCACCCTCGCCGCGTTCCTGGGGGAGCGCGCGGCGGGGGACCGGGGGCCGCTCGTGGAGCGCGCCCTGCGCATCGGGCTCATCGCGCTCCAGGACGCCGGCGTGACCGTCAACGTGGACGCGGTCCGCACGGAGTTCGAGCGGATGGTCCGCCAGGCGGAGCAGGTCAACGAGCGCGCCGCGCAGGCCCTGGAAGTGACGCTCCGGCAGAACTTCGCCGATGGCGACGGCCGCTTGCCACGCACGCTGGAGAAGTTCCTGGGCGACCGTGGCGCCCTGCGCTCCATGGTGGACGAGCTCTTCGACGAGACCAAGCGTGACAGCGCGATCGGGCGGATCGGCGGGATGCTCGAGCGCTACTTCGATGGCGACGCATCCAAGCTCGCGCACCTGCTGGATCCGACCCGGATGCACTCACCGATGCACCAGTTCCGCCAGGAGATCGCCGACGGGTTCAAGGGTCTCGAGGAACGACTCGTCGCGATCGAGGCGGCCGCCGCCGCCCGGGGAGCGGAGCGCGCCCGTTCCGCGGCCAAGGGCGCGGACTTCGAGGACCTGCTCGACGCGATGCTGGCCGACATCGCCCGCGGTGCCGGCGACCTGCTGGACCGCACGGGCCTCGACGCCGGCACGGTCCTCAAGTCCAAGAAGGGCGATTTCGTGCTGACCGTGGACGCGCGGGCCGCGCGCGGGCACGACCTGCGGGTGGTCGTCGAGGCCAAGGACCGCCCGATGTCGATGCGGGCGATGCGCGACGAGCTGCGCGAGGCCCGCGAGAACCGCGGTGCGGCCGTGGCCGTGGCCGTGTTCACGACGGCCCACGCCCCCACCGGGATCGCGCCGTTCACGGTGGTCGGCCAGGACGTGTACTGCGTCATCGACCCCGAGGCGCCCGAACCCGCGACACTCGAAGCCGCGATCCGGCTCGCCCGTCTCCTGGCCCTGGCGTCGCTCGCCGAGCGCGAGGTGGAGGTCGATGCGGCCGCCATCGCGACCGCGCTGACCGCGATCCGGGAGCAGCTCGAGGTGGTGCGTCAGCTCAAGTCGCAGCTGACCTCCATCTCGAATGCGACCAAGGCGGTGTGGTCCGGCCTCGACACGATGCGCTCCAACATCCTGGCCCGGGTGACCGAGGCCGAGTCGGAGATCCGCGCCGCCGCCACCGACTGACGTTACAAAACAGGCCCGTAGCCCCATCGGGTCTTGTGCGGTTTGGACCGGTCGGCTAGGTTGAACCGGGACCACCGGGTGGGTGTGCGGCAACCGCGTCCGGCGCGATGATGCCCCGCGAGTCCAGCGCACGTCGAGGCGAACTGGCGACTCCTCCGAGGCCCCATCGAACCGGAGTGCCCATGCGCCGCACCCTCGCCAGCCTCTCCCTCGCGCTGCTCGTCGCCCTCCCGGCGGTCGCCCCCGCCGCCGCGGTCGAGCCGGCGCCGACGGACGCTCGTCGAGGCGTCGTGCCATCCGCCACCCCGGAACCGACACCCGAGATCACGCCGGAGACCTCGCCCGAGCCCATGCCAGAAGGCACGCCCGACGCGGTCACACCGGCGCCGACGGACGCCCCGACCGACGAGCCGGGCGCGACGACGGCGAGCACCCCGGAACCCGCCGTGGACGCGGTCGGCCGCCCCGACCCCGCGGGCCGCTACATCGTCGTACTCGAGAGCGGCACCGACACCAAGGCCCTGGTCACCCGACACCGCCAGCGCGAGGGCACACGGGCGATCCGCACCTACGACCGCGCGATCCGCGGCTTCAGTGCCGCCCTGGACGCCGACCAGCGTCGGGCGCTGCTCGCCGACCCCAACGTGGTCGCCGTGGTGCCCGACGAACTCATCCAGTTGACGGCCCAGACGATCCCCAACGGCGTCCGGCGGATCGGCGGCCGAAGTTCCTCCGCGGCGGCCATCGACGGCACCGACCAGCGCGTCGACGCGGATGTCGCGATCGTCGACACCGGCATCGCCGCCCACCCCGATCTCAACGTCGCGGGCGGCTACAACTGTTCCACCGCGGATCGGACCCTGTGGCGCGACAAGCAGGGCCACGGCACGCACGTCGCTGGCACGGTGGGTGCGATCGATAACGACTTCGGCGTGGTCGGCGTCGCCCCGGGCGTCCGGCTGTGGGCGGTCAAGATCCTCAACGACGACGGGTACGGGCTGTTGTCCTGGTATGTCTGCGGGCTCAACTGGATCCTCGCCCAGCGCGATCCCGGCGATTCGAGCCGGCCGCTCTTCGAGGCGGTCAACATGAGCGTCGCGAAGTCGGGCGCGGACGACCACGCGTGCGGGAGCGTCAGCGACGACATCCTCCACGCTGCGATCTGCCGCGTGGTCGCCGGCGGCATCACGGTCGTCGCCGCCGCGGCGAACGACTCCGGCAGCGCGAGCAAGCGCGTCCCGGCCGCCTACAACGAGGTCATCACGGTCAGCGCCCTCGCGGACACCGATGGCAAGGCGGGCGGCCTCGGTGGCAACAGCTGCTACTCGTGGGGGACGTACGACAAGGACGACACGTTCGCCAACTTCAGCAACTACGGCGCCGACGTGGACCTCATCGCGCCGGGGAAGTGCATCTGGTCCACGAAGCCCGGGAGCACCTACGCCTACTCGTCGGGGACCAGCATGGCCGCCCCCGCCGTGACGGGCGCCGTGGCGCTCTACAAGTCCAGCCGCCCGGCCGCGACCCCGGCGGAGGTCAAGGAAGCGCTGCAGTACCTGGGCAACCTGAACTGGGCCACCTCCACCGATCCCGACACCAAGCACGAGAAGCTGCTCGACGTGAGTCGGATCGCGAAGCTGGGCTCGTTCACCTTCAACCCGGCGAGTGCGACCGGGGAACTGGCAGAGACCGGTGGGACCATCACGATCCCCGTCTCGATCGACCGGAGTGCCGCCTTCTTCGAACGCGTCCGCCTTTCCGTGCAGGACCTGCCCGCGGGCTGGACCGCCGCGTTCGCCGCCGCGAGCCTGATGGGTTGGACCACCGAGGCCACGACCCTGACGGTGACCGTCCCGCCCGGCACCTCGGGCGGCACCTACGACCTGGTGATCACGGGAGTCAATCAGGCCCGGACCAAGACCCTGACCGTGCCGGTGCGGGTGACAAACGATGCCCCGACCGCGTCCGCCCCGACCGCCGCCCCGGCCAAGGGAAGCCAGGTCGGGATCACCGGTAGCGGCACGCCGTCCACCGTCGCGCTGAAGGTGTCGTGGGCGGCGGCCACCGACCCGAGCAGTGCCATCGTCGGCTACGAGCTGGAGCGCCGCGTCGACAGCGGCTCGTGGGTCGGTACGATGGCGCTGGCCCCGTCTGCCCGCAGCTTCACCTTCGCCGGCCTCAGCCTCGGGGCCAGCCACACGTTCCGGGTGCGGGCCCAGGACGCCGCCGGCAACTGGAGCCCCTGGGCGACCTCGGTGGCGTACCGGCTGCGCACCGTCGGCGATCGATCCTCCTCGCTCACCTACAGCGGGACCTGGAAGCGCGCGGCCGTCAGCAGCGCGACCAATGCCGTCCGAACCACCTCCACCCGGGCCGGCGCGACCGTCGCGACCACGTTCACCGGGCGCGGCATCGCGGTCGTCATGCCCCGGAGCTCGGCTCGCGGCCGCGTCACCATCTACATCGATGGCGTGAAGGCCGCAACGGTGGATACGTACTACAAGTCCACGCAGGCACGCCGGGTCGTGTGGGCCAAGACGTGGAAGACCGCGGGATCGCACCGGATCCTCGTGCGCGTGAGCGGCACCGCCGGGCGTCCCACCGTGTCCCTCGACGGGCTGCTCGTCACGCGCTGACCTGAGCAGGTCCGCCCGACTCGGGTCCCACCTGTGATGACAATCGGCCGCATATGCGGCTGATTGTCATCGGCGCGCAATGGCGCCGGACAGCGCCATGACGAGAACGCTTGCGCTCGTGCGCTAAGGTGCGTGGCATGGCACGTGCGATGTGGAAGGGGGCCATCCAGTTCGGATTGGTCACCATCCCGATCAAGCTCTATCTGGCGACGGAATCCAAGGGCATCAGCTTCAACATGCTCCACAAGGACGACCTGTCGCGCATCCAGATGAAGGTCTGGTGTCCGGTCGAGGACGAGCCCATCTCGCGATCCGACACCGTCAAGGGGTTCGAGTACGCCCCCGGCGAGTACGTCGTCATCACCGACGAGGACCTCGAGCGCGTCCCGCTCAAGACCGTGCGCTCGATCGAGATCGAGCAATTCACGAAGGCGGAACGGGATGATGCCGCGGTCCGCTTCGTCAAGTCCGCGTACTACGTGGAGCCCGACAAGATCGGGCGCAAGGCCTTCTACCTGCTCAAGTCCGTCCTCGAAGACGAGGGGCTGACGGCGATCTGCAAAGTCGTGATCAAGGATCGCGAGGCGCTGGCCGCGCTGGACCCGTTCGGCGACACGATGCTGATGACCACCCTCCACTGGCCCGACGAGATCCGCTCCACGTCCGAGCTGGACCTGCCCGACGAGGAGTTCGACTTCAAGCCCGCCGAGCTGGCGATGGCCAGGCAGCTCGTGGGCGCGATGACCGGCGAATTCGACCCGTCCCAGTACAAGGACGAGTACCGCGAGGCGCTGCAGTCCATCATCGACGCCAAGGTGGAAGGCAAGGAGACGGTCGAGATCGAGGCGCCCGAGGAGGGCGGCAAGCTCATCGACCTCATGGCCGCGCTCGAAGCGTCCGTCAATGCCGCCAAGGCGGCGCGGACCGCCGGCGCCGAGGAGCCCGTGTCCGTCGCGGATGCGCGCGAGGCGCGAGCGGCGAAGGCCAAGGCAAAGCCCGCGTCGAAGGCACGCGCCAAGTCGTCGGCGGCCGCCGAGGCCGAGACCGAAGCCGAGGCTGCCGAGGCGCCCAAGCCCGCCCGCAAGCGGAAGGCCTCCTAGGGCGTCGCCTGTCGGCTGCGGGCGCGCGCCCGTTTCGTCGGATCCGTGCTTCTGCTGCCGCATCCGTGAGCGCGTGCGTCTGATATACGCCCGATCCTGCGGACACGACGAGTCCAGCCCACGCCACTGACGATGCGCGTCGGCTGCGTGCATCTGGTGCACACGTATGCTCGCGAGCGCGTTGAACGTTTCGCACAGCTGGTGTGTCTTGTCATCGTGAACCGCTCGTACGAGGTCCATGACGTGGCAATCGGCCCCACCGCGGCAGTCGCAGATACGACCGCACGCGATGTCGCGTTCCTGGCCTTGGCCAACGAGCATCTGGCTCGCGCGTACCGGCTCGCCCGGGCCATCCTGCGAGACCCCGCGGACGCCCAGGACGCCACACACGACGCCTTCGTCCAGGCGTGGCGCAATTGGGATACCCTGCGCGACCCGGAGCGGTTCGAACCGTGGTTCGACCGGATCTTGGTCAACACCTGCCGCAATCGACTTCGGTCGCGGCGCTGGCAGGCCACGGACATCTCCGCCGAGGTTGCCCTGGCGACCGCCGACCACGCGCCCAGATCGGACGACCGGCAGGTCATCGGGTCGGCGATCGCGGCCTTGTCACCCGATCACCAGGTCGTCGTGGCATTGCGGTTCTACCGCGACCTGACCGTCGGCGAGATCGCGACGCGACTCGGGATCCCCGCCGGAACGGTCCAGTCGCGCCTCCATTACGCCTTGAAACGACTGCGCCATGCGATCGAGACCGCTGACGCCACGAGGACGGACCGATGACCGACCGAGAGCTGGAAGATCGACTGCGAGCCTGGTACGGCGCCGAGATCGGTGACGTCGAGACAGCGCCGCCCGACCTCCGCGACCGCGTCGCCGAGATCCCGGTGGCGACCCCGCCGCCAGTGCGTGCGCTGCCGCGCCGCCGTGGTGTCACGCTCCTTGCGGCCGCCGCGCTGTTGGTCGTAGTCGGCGGCTTGGCCGCCGGCGCCGGCGGGTTCCGTTTCACGGCGTGGGTACCGCTGACACCATCCGATGCGGTGCCCGTCCCGCCGGAACCGTCTCCGACCGCAACATCGACGTCGTCTCCGAGCGTATCACCGACCCTGTCGCCGACAGCCATGCCAGATCCGGCACCGACTCCAGACCTGGCGCCCGGGTTCAGCCTGGCCGGAACATCGACGTTCGGCGCGGGCGCCTCGCAGGAGCGCCCGGCCACGAAGCTCGCGGATGGACGCGTCCTCGTCACCGAGAGCTGCGGGACCGACCGGGGTGGGCGATGGGCTCGGGGTCGGGGGACCGGAGCCGAGCTGTACGACCCGAGAACCGGCACGTTCACGGCCACAGGATCGCGCAAGGTGGAACGTGCCAACTCGACGGCGACCTTGCTCCTGGACGGCCGTGTGCTCATCACGGGCGGGTCCGACTGTGCAAGCCCCGGCGAGGAAGGGGTCTGGGCGACGGCCGAGGTCTTCGACCCCGCCACCGGCACGTTCAGTGCCACTGGCTCCATGCACACGGGGCGCGCGTTCCACACCGCGACCCTCCTGGCTGACGGCCGCGTCCTCATCGCTGGCGGCATGACCGCGGAGCTCTACGACCCCGCGACCGGCGAATTCAGCCCGACCGGATCGATGACCGTGGTCCGCGACCACCACACCGCAACCCTGCTCGAAGATGGGCGCGTCCTCATCGTCGGTGGCGCTGGCGCAACGTATGCGGTCAGGGCATCAGCTGATCTCTACGACCCGGGGACGGGCACGTTCACCGCGACCGGCTCGCTCACCACGGCTCGCTGGCTGCACACAGCCACTCGGCTCGCGGACGGGAGCGTCCTGATCCTGGGCGGCCGCTCGCCACAAGACTCCGCGTATGACAGCGCCGAGGTCTACGACCCAAGGTCCGGTACCTTCCGCGACGCAGGTTCGATGCACGAGGGGCGCCAGTGGCATACGGCGACGCTGCTCGATGACGGACGAGTCCTCATCACGGGCGGCTACTGGAGCGACGGCCAGGCCGGGCTCCCCCTGTCCTCGACCGAGCTGTACGACCCGGCGACGAATGCGTCCGACCCGATCGGCTCGATGGGTACGAGCCGGGCAGCCCACTCCGCGACGCTCCTCGACGACGGGCGCGTCCTCATCTCCGGCAACAGCCACATCGGTCGCGAGGTCAGCGACGCGGTCGACTACGCCGTGCTGTACCAGCCCTAAGGTCGCATCAGGCCCGAGCGTGGATAGCGCACCGGCCGATCTGTTGATCGAACCTTCGATCGCCCAATCGACGCGTGCCAGCGGGACAGAGACCCATTCCGGGCCACGACTGGCACACTGGCCGCGACATGCCGCTCGAGGAATACCGTCGCAAGCGCGACTTCGCCAAGACGCCGGAGCCGGCACCCGTACCCGCCACGGCGGCCACCGGGCAGACCGGGCGATTCGTCGTGCAACGCCATCGCGCCACCCGCCTCCACTACGACTTCCGCCTCGAGATCGATGGCGTCCTCGTCTCCTGGGCGGTCCCGAAAGGCCCCACCCTGGACCCCAAGACGCGGCGGATGGCGGTCCACGTGGAAGACCACCCCATCGAGTACTTCGACTTCGAAGGCGTCATCCCGGCGAAGCAGTACGGCGCGGGCGACGTCATCGTCTGGGACTGGGGCACCTGGGAACCCGAGGCACCCACACTCGAACCGCGCAAGGCCGTGGAGAACGGCGAGCTGAAGTTCCGTCTCCACGGCGAGAAGCTCAAGGGTCGATTCACGATCGTCCGCACGAGCCGCCGACCCGGCTCGGCCCCGCGGACCGCCTTCGAGGACGACGAAGGCGAGCAGTGGCTGCTCATCCACAAGCGCGACGAGCACGCCCACGCCGACTGGGACGCCGAGGATCACCCGCAGAGCGT
>CAYVJP010000020.1:16346-20569 GCA_964451745.1 uncultured Anaerolineaceae bacterium
AATGACGAGGTCAAGGCGAACCGCGACGCCTTGTGGGTCAGCGAGGCCCCCGCAGCCACCGCTGAGATCGACCTGGGGGGCGCCAGGTTCGCACCCCTGCCCGCCCGCCTCGAGCCGATGCTTGCGACCCTCGCCAGCAAGCCGTTCAGCGACCCCGATTGGCTGTTCGAGATCAAGTGGGACGGCTATCGCGTCCAGGCGGTCGTGGATGGCGGCAAGGTCCGCATCTGGACCCGCAACCTCAACGACGCCGAGACCTACTTCCCGCGATTGCTCAGCCCGCCCGCCCGCTGGATCGAAGCCGACCAGGCCATCGTCGATGGCGAGGTCGTCGCGCTCGACGAGGCGGGCCGGCCCGATTTCAGCCTCCTCCAGACCAAGCTCGGGGACAAGGCTGCGACCGGGCTCGTGTACCTGGCGTTCGATCTGCTCTATCTCGATGGGCGGTCGCTCGTGGACGTCCCGCTCGAAGATCGCAAGCGGCTGCTCCGGAGCGTGCTCAAGGAGCATCCGCGGGTTCGCTATGCGACCCACATCGAAGGGGAAGGGCTCGCCTTCTACGACGCGGCGACCAAGCTGGGCGTCGAGGGGATCGTGGCCAAGCTCCGTCGGTCGCGGTATGAGCCCGGGCGTCGATCGAACGCCTGGCTGAAGCTCAAGATCCGGCCGGAGCAGGAGCTGGTGGTGGGTGGCTGGACCCCGGGGAGTGGCAATGCCCGCGATCTCGGTGCCCTGGCGGTGGGTGTCTACGAGGACGGCAAGCTGCGGTTCTCGGGCAAGGTCGGCAGCGGGTTCACCGGGGCGATCCGCGCGGACCTGCTCAAGCGGCTCAAGCCGCTGGCCCAGGACGACCCGCCGTTCGATCCTCCGCCGCCCCGCGACTACCGGGGCCGCTGGGGCGGTGACCTCGTCGACGTCACGTGGGTGCGGCCCGAGATCGTGATCCGTGCCGAACTCGGCGGCTGGTCGCGCGACAACATCGTCCGCCAGGCCGCGTTCAAGGGGGTCGAGTCGGGGCGTGACCCGACGGCCGTCGTGCGCGAGACCCCGGTCGCCACGACCACGGCGGTCCGTGCCGCCGAATCGGAGGAACCGCCCATGCCGGCCAGGAAGTCATCGACCACGAAGTCATCGACCACGAACGCCGCGAACGGTTCGAAGCCCGGACGAGCCGCCGCCCCCGAACCGCCCGCCTTCCCCGGCGCCACCGATGCCGAACTCGCCGCGCTCGACGCCCTGGGCAAGGAGGGCACCTGGAACGTCGGCGGCCACGACCTCAAGCTCACCAACCTCGACAAGCCGCTGTTCGAGCCGCGCCCCGCGGGACCCGGAACCGACCCCATCACCAAGCGCGAACTCATCCGCTACTTCGCCCGCATCGCGCCCACGATGCTCGTCCATCTGGCCGATCGGCCGCTCAACCTCCAGCGCTTCCCCAACGGCGCCGGCGCGCCCGGGTTCTGGCAGAAGAACATGCCCGACACCTCGCCCAAGTGGCTGACACGCTGGCACGAGACCGGCGTCGACGGCCGGAGCGACCGCAACGCCAACGACCACCTCATCGCCGACCGGGTCGCCGCGCTGTGCTGGCTCGGCAACCAGGCGAGCTTCGAGATCCACGCCTGGACCGGCAAGCTGCCCGAGCCGTGGCAGCCCACGTTCGCCTACATCGATATCGATCCCGGCGACAAGACGACCTGGGACGAGACGCTGGTCCTCGCGCGTCTCTACCGGGCGGCGCTGCAGCATCTCGGGGTCCGCGGCTACCCGAAGACGACCGGCAAGCGCGGCATCCAGGTCTGGATCCCCATCGAGCACGGCCGCTACGACTTCGCCGACACGAGCGCCTGGGTCGAGAAGGTGAGCCGCGCCGTGGGCGCCACCGTCCCGGAGCTCATCTCGTGGGAGTGGGCCAAGGAGCAGCGCAAGGGCCGCGCCCGCCTCGATTACACCCAGAACGCCAGCATCAAGACCCTCGTGGCGCCGTACAGCGTGCGACCGGCGGCCGGCGCGCCGGTGAGCGCCCCCATCACCTGGGACGAGCTGGACGACCCGGACCTCCGCCCCGATCGCTGGACCATCCGCGACATCGTGGCACGCGTGGCCCAGGTCGGCGACCTGTTCGCCCCGGCCCAGACCGACGCCCAGGTCCTGCCGCCGGTGTGAGCGTCTCCACTCGGCGCGGCCGGCCTCAGTACGGCGGCTGCAGCTCCGGGAACATCGGGAAATGGCGGACGTTGCTCGTGGCCAGTGCGCCGTCGACATGCGTTGCAGCGGCGGCGAGCAGGTAGTCGACGACATCGATGCCGGAATGGCTCGCGCGATATCGCCGTCGAAGGCCTGCAGCCACGTCCGCTAACTCGACCGTGACATCGAGCCACATGATGAGTCCAAGGATGGCCATCGTGCGCCGGACTTCGTCCGGCTGGATCCCGCCCAGCACCTCGGTGCGGACCGGCGTCACGCTCACGACAGTGGACGCCCGTCGCGCATCGACCAGGAACGCGAGGGCCTCTGGTCTGCCGCGGAAGCAGTCGATGAGGACCGAGCTATCGATGACGGTCGGCATCGGCGCCGTACCACTCCGGCCACAGGTCCTCAAGAGCACCGAATCCACGCGTCCGGATGGCCTCGACGAACTCCTGCCCGGTGAACGGGGCGTCGGCCATGAACCCGGCGTTCTCGCGAAGGACCCGCTCGAATTCTTCCGCGGAGGCCTGCGGTCCGTATGCCTGCTCGATCGCATCCCGGATCAGGCGCGACCGAGAGCGGCCCGTGCGCGTTTCCTCGCGATCCAGGATCGCCAGATCACGCTCCGAGAGGTAGATCTGCGTGCGGTTCATGGTGTACAACGTACATCGCCTCCTCGGGAGGGTCAATGCCATTCAACCACGCGCCCCTTACCTGGGACTCACCCGAGTGGCACCATGCCCCCATGACCGATGCCATCACCCTGCGCAGTCCCAGCGAGGACGAGCTGCGGGCCTTCCTCGACCCGCTGTTGACCGCCTTCTACTCCGACTTCTCCGAGTCCGAATGGGAGGCCGAGCGCCCGCTCGTCGATCCCACGCGCTGCGTCAACGCGTTCGATGGCGATCGCCGCATCGGCAGCGCCGGCGCCTTCGGGATGCGCCTCACCGTGCCCGGCGGCGAGGTGGGGGCCAGCGGCATCACCTCGGTCGGGGTCGTGCCGGACCAGCGTCGCCGGGGCGTGCTGCGCCGGATGATGACGTGGCTGCTCGACGACGCGCGGGCGCGCCAGGAACCGGTCGCGATCCTGTGGGCGTCGGAGGCCGCGATCTACCAGCGCTTCGGGTTCGGGGCCGCGACGCTCACGTCGAACTTCGAAGTCGACAAGTCGACCGTCGTCTTCCGCGACCCGCTGCCACCGCGGGACGACGTCCGGATCCGGATGGTCGATAGCGACGAGATGTACGCGATCGCCGCGCCGATCTACGAGGTCATGCGCGCGCGGGTGCCGGGCTCGGTGGATCGACCCGAGGGTCGCTGGCGCGGGCTCGTGCTGTCGGACGCCGAGTGGATGCGCCGCGACAACGGGCCCACGTATCGGGCCGTCCTCGAGGTAGCCGGCGAGCCGCGCGGGTACGTCATCTACCGAATCAAGCAGGCCTGGGACGCGCGCGGCCCCAAGAGCACGCTCCTCGTGGCGGAGCTGATCGCGCTCGATCCCGACGCCGAGCAGCGCCTCTGGCAGTGGGTGTGCTCGATGGACCTCGTCAGCACGATCCACGGCTGGCGCGGCCCCGTGCCGCACCCGATGCAGTTGTGGCTCCAGGAACCGCGCCGGTTGGCGGTCGCCACGGTCGACGGCCTGTGGCTGCGCTTCGTGGACCTCCCGACCGCCCTCGCCGCGCGGACGTACACCGGGGAGGGGAGTCTCGTCCTGGAGGTCGCGGACCCCCTGATCGATTCCAACGCCGGCCGATGGCAGGTCACGGTCCGTGCCGATGAATCGGCGTCGGTGGAGCGGACCACGGCCGAGCCCGACCTCGCGCTCGACGTGGCGACGCTGGCGTGCGCCTACCTTGGCGCGTGGCGCTTCGCCGACCTGTCCCGGGCGGGCCGGGTGCGGGAGTGCCGGCCCGGGGCATTGCTCGCCGCGGAACTCCTGTTCACGACGGCGCGCTCCCCATACTCGAACACGATGTTCTAGGGTGCCTGAAGCCCGAATTAGGTCGCCGATCATGAGGTCCGCGAGTGAG
>CAYVJP010000021.1:0-20456 GCA_964451745.1 uncultured Anaerolineaceae bacterium
CTCGACCTCGACGACGGCGATCTCGATCCCCTCGTCGATGGCGTCGAAGGCGTGACCGCGTTCTACCTCAACGCCGGCGAAGGCCAGGTCGTCTTCATCTAGCCCGATGGAATCAGCAAGGGAGCCAGCCATGGCACTCGTCGAGATCACCCAGACCGTGGACGCCAAGGGCCTCTCGTGCCCGATGCCGATCGTCAAGACCGCTCAGGCGATCAAGACCATCGGTTCGGGTGAGGTCCTCGAGGTCCTCGCCACCGATGCGGGATCCGTGAAGGACTTCGCCGCATGGTGCCGTTCGACCGGCAATGAGCTCGTCGACCAGTCATCCGACGGCTCGGTCTATCGCTTCGTCATCCGCCGGAAGTGAGGCACTGACATGACCACCACCATCCTGGAGCGCGCCGTGGACGCGCCCGAACCGCTCCCGGCGCCGGCACCCGCCGCCGACCCCGAGGTCAAGCCCAAGGACATCCTGATCATCGCCTACAGCGGTGAGCTGGAGAAGGTCTGGGCGACGATGATCCTCGCTTCGACGAGCGCGGCGATGGGCGTCAAGACCCGGGTCTTCGTGACCTTCTGGGGTCTGCAGGTCTTCGTGAAGGACCAGAAGCGCATCACCGGCGACAACGTCATGCAGAAGATGATGTCGGGGATGCAGCGCCCGGGCATCAGCCATCGCAAGCTGTCCAAGATGAACTTCCTGGGCATGGGCCCGTGGATGATGCGCAAGCTTGCGAAGCAGTACCACGTCGCGAGCCCCAAGGAGCTCCTCGAGGCCGCCCAGCTCATGGGCGTCGAGTTCATCCCCTGCCAGATGACCATGGACATGTTCGGGCTCAAGCCCGAGGACATGATCGAGGGCATGGGCGAGCCGGCCGGGGCCGCCACCGTCATCGGGCTCATGACCGAGGACTCCGTCCCCCTGTTCATCTGAGCGACACCGCAGAAAGGGCGTGACCGCCATGACCGACACCGCGACCACCATCACCCGCACCGTGGACGCCCGAGGCAGTTTCTGCCCCGGCCCGTTGATGGAACTCATCCGGGCCATCCGCGAGGCCCAGATCGGCGACACCATCGCCGTCTACTCCTCGGACAAGGGCTCCAAGGTGGATATCCCCAAGTGGGTCGATAAGGCCGGTCATCGACTGGTCTCGCTCGAGGCCCGTGAGGGTTACGACGAGATCGTCGTCGAGAAGCTGCGGTAGGCGCGAAGATGCAACGGATCGTCATCCTGGGCGGCGGTGTGGGAGGCACCCTCACCGCCAACCTCCTGGTCAAGAAGCTGCGCAGGCAGATCGACGCCGGGGCCGTGGAAGTCATGGTCGTCGACGCGACCGGCGAGCACGTCTACCAGCCGGGCTTCATGTACATCGCGATGGGCGGCGAACGAGCCGAGAACCTGCAGCGACCCGAGCGATCGCTCCTCGACAAGCGCGTGACGCTGCTCGTCGGCAAGGTCGTGCGGGTGGACGACGTCAGTCGCCACGTCGAGCTCGAGGACGGCCTCGTCCTCGGCTACGACCACCTCGTGCTGGCCACCGGCTCACGCATCGTGCCCGAAGCCATCGAACACTTCGTCGAGGAAGGCCACCACTTCTACACCGCGGACGCCGCCGGGCGTCTGCGCAACGCGCTCGACCGGTTCACCGGCGGCAAGGTCGTCATCGGCATCGCCGGGATGCCCTACAAGTGCCCGCCGGCTCCGCTCGAGGTGGCCTTCCTCATCGAATCCGAACTGCACGAGCGCGGGCTGCGTGACACCTCCGAGCTGCATTTCTGCTCCCCGATCGGCCGCGCGTTCACGATCGAATCGGTCTCGGACATGGCGACGCCGATCCTCGAGGAGAAGGGGATCGAACTCCACACGTTCTTCAACGTCGAGGCGATCGATCCGGAGCGGAAGGTCGTCACGAGCCTGGAGGGCGAGGAGCTGCCATACGACCTGCTCATCCTGGTGCCGCCACACAAGGGGCAGCAGTTCCTCATCGATTCCGGGTTGGCGCCCGCTCCGGGTGGCTGGCTGCCGACGGACCGGCACACGCTCAAGGTCGGCGGTCGCGAGGACGTCTTCGCCCTGGGTGATGCCACGGACCTGCCGCTCTCCAAGGCCGGATCCACCGCCCACTTCGAGGCCCCGGTGGTCGCCGAGCGGATCGCGGCACGCGTCCTCGGACGCGAGCCCGCGGGCAAGCATGCCGACTACGAAGGCAAGGTCATGTGCTTCTTCGAGATCGGCGACGGCAAGGGCACCCTGCTCCAGTTCGACTACGACCACCCACCCAAGCCACCAAAGCCCAACCAGCTCTGGCACCTTGGCAAGATCGTCTTCAACAAGACGTACTGGCACACGGTCCCCAAGGGCCGCGTCTAGGAGGCGAGCGAATCGCGACGACGGGCCGTCCCTTCGGGGGCGGCCCGTCGCTGTGCTTACCCCGCCGCCGGGGAGTTGTCGATCGCGTTGTGCGTCGTGAGCCGGACGACGCCACTGCCGTCGGGATTCATGGCGTAGATGTCGCCAAGACCGTTGCGGGTGCTGCCGAACAGGATCTTCGCTCCGTCGGGCGTCCAGACCGGCTCGGTGTCGATGGCGTTGTGGTTCGTCAAGCGCGTCTGGCCGGAGCCGTTGGCGTTCATCACGTAGACGTCGCCAAGGCCGGTGCGGGTGCTCATGAACGCGATCTTCGAGCCATCCGGCGACCATGCCGACGTTCCGTCGATCGAGGCGTGCGTCGTCAGTCGGGTCACCCCGCTGCCGTTGGCGTTCATGACGTAGATGTCGCCGGAGCCGGTCCGCGTGCTCGTGAACGACAGCTTGGTCCCGTCCGGGGACCATTCCGGCTCGTTGTCGATGGCGCCGTTGTTCGTGAGTCGCGTTTGGCTCGAGCCATTCGCGTTCATGACGTAGATCTCGAAGTTGCCGTCGCGGCGGCTGGTGAAGGCGATCTTCGTGCCATCCGGCGACCAGGCAGGGGCACCGTCGATGGCGGTGCTCGTGGTCAGACGGGTCAGACCTGTCCCGTCTGCGTTCATCTTGTAGATATCGCCCAGGCCGGTCCGGGTGCTGGCGAAGACGATCTGCTTCCCATCGGGTGAGAACGACGCCTCGGTGTCGATCCCGCTGTGGTTGGTCCGCCGCGTCTGGCCCGTGCCGTCCGGGTTCATCGTGTACACCTCGATGTTCCCATCGCGGACGCTGGAGAACGCGATCTGCCAGACCTTGTAGGAGGCCGTCGCCGACGACGGACCGTAGGCCGGGTCGGTCAGGTCGAGCGTGCCGCCCGCGGGCAAGGGGACCGCAGACCCGAAGTCCGCCCGGACCTGGTGTGGGCCGGCAGGCGACGATGGGGCTGCGACCCGGGCGATCCCGGTGATATCGGTCGTGGCGGTCTTCACGACCTTCGTCCCATTCGGCGCCGTGAACGTGAACGCGATGGCCCGCTGTGTGAGCGAGACCGGTCCGGAGGTCAGGGTGGCCGTGAACGTGCCGGCCTGGTTGACGCCGAGCGCCGTCGGGCCGGCCAGGGACAGCGACGTCCCGGCCTTGGTCACATTGAAGGGCTGGGTAGCTGCCGCGGCCGCCACGTCGTCGTCGCCGTAGAACGTGGCACTCAGCTGCGTATCCGCGGAGGTCGTGACATCGATCGGGGTCGTGGCGACCCCGCTCGCATTCGTCGTCGCGATCCGCACGGCGCCGCCGAGCGTGAACACGATGGTCTTGCCCTCGACGTCCACACCGTCCGCGCTGTCGAGCGTGGCCGTGACGGTCGGGGTGGAGCCGAAGGCGCCCGAGGTCGGGCTTCCGGCGAGCGAGAGGGTGGAGGCGGCGATCACGGGGGCCGGGGCGCCCGCGATGGCGGCCGTGTGGAACGAACCGAGGAGATCCGAGATGGTCACGAGGCCCACACCGTTGACGGCCTGGACCATGTAGCGAAGGTTGGCGGTGGATGGCAGCGTGACCTGGCCCTGCCACAGCGTGGAGTCGCTCGGGTCCTGCTCGAGGTCCAGCGACACCCACTGGTTGGCGTGCCCGGTGTACGTGACCCAGACCTCCTGGACACCGGCCGCCGGGTCACCGACGACGCGCGCGCGGAACGTGACCGTCGTGCCGGTCACCTCGGCCTGGACGCCGGAGATCTCCGGGGGACCGGACAGCGCGGCCGTATGTCCGTCCGACTCCTCCGTGTTGTTGCTGTAGAACAGCCGCAGGCCGATCTGGCTGAAGATCCGCGCCGTGCTGACCTGGTCGCCGATGTTCTCGGTCACGTGCTGGACGGGCGTGATGAGCAGCCGCGTCGCACCGTCCGGCGCTCCGAGCGCATCGAAGTAGTTGGGCGTCGTGAGTCGGATGGGGTAGAGCACGTTGGAGGCGAACGGGACGTGGACGCCCCGGATCTCCGTGTTGGGGGCGCCGGTCAACGGCGTGACCTGTCGTTCGGTATAGGTCCCGCCGCGGAACCCGACGCCGCGCAGGACGTAGCCGTCCACGCTCACGTTCTGGACGTCGAGCGGCAGGGTGGGCTCGAGCGGGTTCGTCGCGATCCCATCGGGTCCGGTGAAGAACGTCGTCGTGATCGGGTCGCCGCCCTCGAGACTGGCCAGCTGCCGATCGACCTCGTCGAGGTCCGGGTTGACGGTCAGGTCGGCGAACTGGAGATCCAGCTGGGCGCCGGCGCCCGTGCCCGTGTATCCGTCCGTGCCGCCGATCACGCTGGCGTCGGTATCCGCCGGCAGGCGTCCGGCCGGGAGGTTGACGCTCAACATCGGCAGGCCGAAGAGGGTCGACTCCAGCAGTGCCTTCTCGTGCAGGCCGCGGATGTCCGGCGTCGAGCGCAGGTAGGCCTGCTTCGCGCGCACGAGGGCCTCACCGATCGAGACGGCGCCCGTCCCCACCCGCAGCTGTCGGGCGAACTCCGCGTAGATGCGCTCCGAGTACTCGATGAAGTCCGTGTCGCCGTACTGGAACCCGGTCCCGGCGATGAGCGCCGCACCCTTGCGGGCGAACGCCTGCGACCAGTCGAGCGTCTGGGTGACGCCCGCCACGCCATGGGGATCGACGAGGTTGTACCCCGCGTGGCACCCGATGCTGAACACGATGGAGTTGGTGAGGTTCACCGTGGACGCGGTCAACTCCGTGGTCAGGATCTGGGTCGTGAAGTCTGCGGCCAGCGCCTCGTTCGCGCTGAAATGGCCGCCCAGGAAGATCAGGTCGTGGCGTGATCCGAGGAGGGCGGTCCGGAGTTGGCTCGCCGTCCACGACCGGGTGTCCTGTGGCGAGATGCCGAAGTCGGTGATGAGCTCGTCCACGGGAGCGCCCGTGCCGGCCCCGAGATGGCCGCTGATCGCGTCGGCCGAGTCGGCGATGAAGTCATACCCGGTGACGAGCGAGGACGCGGTCGTGTCGACGACGCCGTCGCCCGTGGCCGCGTAGGCGCCGAGCATCGTGGTCACCTCGCTGGCGGTCTCCACGAGCCGGCCGACCGCGAGGGCCGGGACCGGGAGCATCGACGCCCGGAGCGAGATGGTCGTCGTTGCGCCGTACTCGTCCTGGCCCAGCACCTGGTTGGAGCGCAGGCTGGCCTCGGATGCGGTCTGGCCGCCGACCGGCGGGTAGTAGTCCTCCTCGGGACCCAGCAGGCTCTGATCCGGGTAGCGGAAGAAGGGGATCGCGTCGTCGCCACCGATGAGGACCACGTAGCGAAGGTCGGCGTTGAGCGAGCGGTAGGCGTCGATCACGTCCTTGATCCCGTTCGCGACGAGGTTCTTGGCGTACGGGCAGGCGTAGTTCGCGTCGGCCTGGGCGTTCAGGGCGCGGATGTACGCAAGATCCTCTGGCTCGCTTGTCGGGACATCATCGCGCGCAGCGATGTCGACGACGACGCCGTCGACTTCCGGTCGAGCCGCGAACGTCTGCAGGTTCGCCAGCATGGCGGCCACCTGCGCGGCGCTATTGCCCGTGACCGATGCCGGCATCCGGCTCGTGTCGGTCAGGATGATCGTCTGGTAGCCGCCGGCGGTGGCTGTGGGTGACCCGGCGATCGGGTCGACGCCGACACAGGACGCACCCTCGAACGTGACGTCCAGCTGGAACGAGTCCTCCGGGTCGAAGGCGCCGTTCTTCCCGGACACCCGGATATAGAAGTCGCCGGTGTTGTTCCAGGTGTCGACGACGATCGATTCGGGGCTCGGACCCTCGAGGGCGGAGACCGCGACCAGGCTGCGGACCTGCGCGCTGGCGTACGCGGATGGCGAGAACGTGTCGGCTGCATAGGCGCTCGGGGCATAAGCGCTCGGGGCATAGGCCGAGGGCGCATAGGCCGACGGCGCATAGGCGCTCGGGGCGTAGGCCGACGGCGCGTAGGCCGACGGCGCGTAGGCGCTCGGCGCATAGGCCGACGGCGCGTAGGCCGACGGCGCATACGCGCTCGGGGCGTAGGCCGACGGCGCGTAGGCCGATGGCGCGTAAGCGCTCGGCGCATAGGCCGATGGCGCGTAGGCGCTGGGGGCATAGGCCGATGGCGCGAACTCGGCGCTCGTCTTCGTCAGATCCAGGGGTCCGTCGAGATCCGCGTCGTAGACCTGCTTGATGTCCTTGTAGACGAGCAGGTCGAAGTCCGCTGGCAAGCTGGACAGGTCGATGGTGGCTCGGGCCCCAGGGACGATGGAGAACTTGAACCAGCGGGCGTTGCCTTCGCTGTCCAGGAAGCCGTTCACGACCGCGTCGCCATCGGCGACGTTGAGGCGAAGTGCGTCGAACCAGTTGTTGTTCTCGGGCCCGGCGATGATGCAGTCGGAGAGATCCGACACCTGTGGCGCGGGGCCGATGATCCGCGCCGCGGCATACGTCTGGACCACCGCAAGGTTGGCGATCTGGCCACCGAAGTAGGAGGCGATCGGCTCGCCCGCGTCCGGCACCGGGATCGTGATCGTGGACTGGCCGAACGTCACCGGGTCGCCACTCAGCTGGCCGTCCACGCAGGTGTCGGAGGTGACGAACTCGACCACGTAGCTGCCGGGGACCTCGGGCAGTCGGCCGACGACGCCGGTGTTCGTTCCGGCCGGGACGACGGTCAACAGGACGGGCGCGTCCACCTGCACCGGATCCACGTCGCCGGCTTCGCCGATCGGGACCACGGAGACGTCGTCCAGCGCGACGCCGAAGACGCCGCCGCTGGTCTGGATGAACTCCAGCTGCGTGGAACTCCCGTCCTCGTTGCCGACGACCTCGATCTGGGTCGGCTGCCAGCCCATGTCGACGAGGCCCGGTCGTGGCGGAGTGAGCGTCGTGATCAGGTCGCCGTTCCAGCGGACCTCGGCGATGGCTGCCGGCCATCCATTTGGAGCATCCGGGTTGGCGCTGTACGCGAACGACAGGAGGTACGAAGCGCCTGACTCCGTCGAGATCGACTGCGTGATCGACCCGTCGCCGGGGCTGACGCCACTGGAGCCCAGATCCAGGTTCTGGAGACCATCGGCAGACTGCCACTGGTTCAGGATCTGGTCCACGCCGCCGCCGCCGACGGTCCAGCCGGGCATCGCCGTGGACCCGGTCGGTCGCGTGACGAAGCCGGTATCGACCAATGCCGGTCGTTCGAAGCCGCCGTTCTCTACCAGTTGCGGGGCCAAGGCGACCGCGTAGATCGCCGGGTTGGCGGACACGCTGTTCGGGTCGCCCGATGGCAGGCGCTCGTACATCGTGTACACGACATCGAGCGTCTCCCCGTCGGAACCTGCCGCAAAGTCGATCATGAAGTAGCCAGGAACGTTGTGGCTGTCCACGACGTTGATGTACGAGTTCGAGACCGCCTCGGACGACCCGTCGGACAGGGTCGCGACGAGTTGCCCTCCGCCCCCCTGCGCATGCGTCCAAACATGCAGACGCTGCGGGGCAGTCCCGGCGGGGACCGAGAACGCGAACCCGTAGTCCGTCACATCCTGGCCCGCCGGCTCGCTACCGGTGTACCCATCCCACTGCAGCCCGACCGTCGCGGCATCCGCGGCCGTGACCGTATCGCCGTTCGACCAATCGAAGCGCCACGGATTCTCGCCGTCGAACTGCCCGAGCCCCCGCAAGTCGATGGCCGAGTTGTCGTCCCCTTCGACGGCGATCAGGTCGCTGATCTCGCTACCGCCGGCGCGTCGAACGTCCGGCGCCAGCGTGGTGCTCGTGCCGCCGCTGGCGTACCCCCACACCGCCCAGTCGGTCGCCCCAAGGGCCGTGAGATCCTGATCGCCGTCGGGCGCACCCGCCCCGGTCTCGAGTCGGGCGTCGAGATAGCCGGGATCTACGGCAAGGATCGACGACGGCCGCGCCAGGCCGACGGCGCCGATGATCAGGGCAGGGAGCAGGTAGGCCGCGGCCATGCCGATCCGGCCCAGGGAGGACGAAGGGGTCTGCCGGCGTCGGCGCGAGTGGGTCGAGGACACGGCCACCCTGGCCTCCTGGTGATGTGGCGGGCACTGCCACGAAGCGCGTGCGGGCGGCCGATCAGGTCGTGAGCGTGCCGCGCGCGCCGGTCACGATTGACGGAAGGTACTAGTACCCCCAGCGCCGTGCAAGTCGGAACGGTTGCCGGTGGGTTGTCAATGTGCCGACAGGTCGTTATCAGGACGCAACATCGCACAGTCGCGAGGCCAGCGCCGATGCCGCATCGAGGGTCAGGCCGCGCCCGCGGGTGATCGCCGTGTCCGCCGCCGGATCCCCGATCGCGGACCTCGCCGGGGCCAGCATGGTCGCAAGCTCGTCGTCCAGGGCCGCGCCGCGAGGGGAGCCGGTCTCCTCGCGCAGACGGTCCGCCGCTCCGACCAACTCCAGGGCGAGGACGGGATCGACCGAGGAGGCGAACACGCCGACGTCCTCGAAGAGGTAGGCCATGGCCCAGCGGTCGTCGAGATCGCGATAGGTCTCGAGGGCCGCGGCGTAGTTCGACGCCGCCGCAAGCCGGTCACCCTGGGCCCGGGCCGCGTTGCCGAGCGTGTTGCGGGCGATCGCCAGCATCCAGGCGTCGCCCACCTCGCGCAGCGCGCTGACGGCCGTCTCGCCCAGCGCGCGCGCCTCGCCCGAACGCCCCTCGTGGAGCGCGATCATCGCGAGGTTGTTGGAGGACGTGCCGACGCCCCACCGATCGTGGCGGCCCTCGCGGATCGCCAGGGCCCGCTCGTTGTATCGCCGGGCGGCGGCAAAGTCGCCGCGGAACTCGGCGGCGACGCCGAGATTCTGGAGCGTGGCCGCCAGGGCGACGAGGTCGCCGACGCGTTCCCGGATCGCCGCACTCGACTCGTAGCGCGCCTGCGCGGTCTCGGTGTCGCCCTGCTGGGAGGCCAGGGTCCCCGCGGTGTGCAGGACCTGGCCGATGCCGACCTCGTCATCGGTCGCGACGAACCGCCGTTCGGCCTCGGCCAGCCGGCTCGTCGCCTCGTCGAACCGGCCCTGCTTGCGTGCGGCGTCGGCCAGGGCGTGGAGGGCCCAACCCTGGGACGCGCTGTCGCCCACCTCGGTCGCGAGATCGAGCGCGGCCTGGTTCGTCGCCTGCGACGTCGTCCAGTCGCCGACGAACTCCTGGACCTTCCCCAGCTTCAGCAGGGCCGCGACGCGCTCCGGCCCATCGAGCACCGTGACGAGGCGCTCCAGGTAGTCGATGGCGGCCTTGTTCGCGTACGCCGCCCGCGCCGCGTCGGCCGCGCGCTCGAGGTAGCGCCGCTTCCGATCCTCGTCGTCGCTGTGCCAGAAGTGGTGGGCCAGCAGGTCCAGGTGGCGGTCGATCCCGTCGGGATCCGATGCTTCGATGTACTCGCCGACCTTGCCGTGGAGCATGGCTCGCACGCCGAACGGCACGCTCTCGTAGGCCACTTCCTGGGTCGCGACGTGCTTGAAGAGGTAGGCGTGATCCTGCTCGCGGTCGAGGGTCACGAGATCGGCGGCGCGGAGCGCTGCCAGGTGGTCGAGCACATCGGCGAGCGAGCCGACCTCGGGATACGCACCGGGCAGGATCGGGGCCTCGAAGACGCGCCCCACGACGCTCGCGACCTTGAGTGTCCGCCGCGGACCGTCGCTCATGGCGTCGATGCGTGAGAGCACGAGGCTGTGCAGGCTCTCCGGGAGCTGCATGCCGCGCACGGCCGCCGCGTCCCCCAGATCGACGCCCTGGGCGGCGATGAAGCTGATCAGCTCCTCGATATAGAACGGATTGCCCTGCGATCGCTCGGTCACGAGGGTCACGAGCCCGTCGCTGAGCGTGCGGTCGTCTGCGGCACCCAGGACCTGGGCCAGCTTGGAGCGGATGAGTGCTGCGGCTTCGTCGCTCCCCAGCTCCGCCAACGTGATCTCCGCGAAGTCCGCGATCCGCTCGACGCCCAGCCCGCCGCCCACCTCCGTCGCCGGTCGGTACGCGAGCACGACCAGTACCGGCAGCGCGGCGGTGCTCCTCCCGATGACCTCCAGGAGGTCGCGCGAGAGCGCATCGATCCAGTGGCAATCCTCCAGCACGAGCACGACCGGTTCATGCGCCGAGCGGGCGCGCAGGAAGACCGACAGCAGGTCCTCCAGGGACGCCTTGCGCACCTTCGCGTCGAGGGTCGCGGTCATCGCGTTGTCCGGGATGTCGACACCCACGACCGAGGCAAGGAGCGGTGCGCGCGTCACGAGCGCCGGGTCGATCGCGGCGAGCGCCGTGGTGATGCGCTCACGCTGGCGGTCGACGGGCTCGTCCTCCTCGATGTGGAAGAGACGACGCCAGATCTCGCGCCACACGAAGTAGCTCGTGTTGGTGCCGAACGACTGACACTCGCCGAAGGCGACGAACAGGCCGCGCCGGCGTGCGGAGCGGACGAACTCGGCGATGAGCCGCGATTTGCCCATCCCGGCCTCGGCGGCGATCCCGATGATCCGGCCGTCGCCGGCGATCGTCGCGTCAAGACTCGACTCGAGCCGTTCCAGCTCGGCGCGCCGGCCGACGAGGTCGAGCTGGTAGCGCGTCTTGCGTCGAGACGCCCGTTCCAGCGACCCGTTGAGGGCGTGCGCGACGATCGCGCCCTTCTTGCCCTTCACCGAAAGGTCCGGAAGCTGTTCCCAGATGTACGCGTCCCCGGCCTCCTGGCGCACCCGGTCGTCGACGTAGATCCGGCCCGGCGGCGCCGCCGACATCAACCGGGCGGAGAGGTTCACCGCGTCGCCCAGGCAGACGAAGGTGCGCCGCATCGCGTGTCCGTAGGTGCCGCTCCGCAAGCGACCGCGGGTCACCCCGATCTGGATGTCGCGGGCCTCGGTCGTCCGTTCCAGGTCACGCAGCTCGAGTGCGGCCGTGGCCGCCCGCGCGGCATCGTCCTCGTGCGCGATCGGCGACCCGAACACGCCGTACAGGTAGGCACCCTTGTCGCCAAGGGTGAGCTGCAGGACGTTGCCACCGTAGCCGGCCATGATCCTTTGCGCGTGGACCACGAACGCATCGAGCTTCTCGATGGCGGCCGGGTCGTCGTCGTAGTCGATGCCGGCGAATCGAAGGAAGACCGGGTAGGCGGGGCGGAGTTCGGCCAGCAGCTCGCCGCGGCCGGAGCGGAGCCGCTCGTAGACCTCCGGCAGGATCCACGGCGTGACGAGTGCCTCGTCCAGCGGCGGCGGCTCCTCGACCTCGAGGGTCGGCACGTCCACGAGCAGGCGCTCGACGACGCCGAATGCCCGGCCGCGGTCCGGGTCCTCGCGGCGACCGGAGATCCGGACCCGGTCGCCGAGGGCGATGAGCGCCGATTCGTCGAGCACGACCTCGCCCTTCTCGGCGTGATGCTCGGCGTCGGCGAGGTCATCGATGAGCGCCCCGGCGAGCACGTCGATGAGCTGGATCGCCGGATCGCCGACGACGAACCGGCGGGCTCGACCGCTCGCGACCGCGACCTTCAGTTGGAGCTGGACGGCCGTCCCCCCGGGCGTGGTGATCGAGCCGACGCGGGCCATCGCGTCCTGCATCGCCAACCCCGCGGCCGTGGCGCGCAGTCCGTCGTCGCCGTCGAGCCAGCATGTGATGGCATCGCCCGAGAAGTAGATGACGTCGCCGCCACGCCGGTCGAGCTGCTCGATGATCGCGTGGAAGGCGCGACCGAGATTCGCGGTCAGTTCCTCCGCCCCGCGCTGCGGACCCAGTTCCTCGACGAGCGCCTCGGTCAGCGGCGTGAACCCGGAGATATCGGCGAAGAGCGCGGCCCCCTCCACGCGGTCGGGCATGTCCTGCCGTGCGGCAAGGGCACGCCGTCGGTCCCGGGCGATGTAGGCCTCGGGATCGTCCCTCGCGAGCTCCGGCGCGATGTCGACCATGGGCCCGTCATGCTACGGCCTCGGCGTGGAGACCGTTCCCGGACGTACGATTGCGGCTGATGACCGAGTCCAGCGATCCCACCCGACCGACCGGGCGCGTCTTCCGGCGTTCGACCCTCGCCGATCCGCCGGTGGCCGTCCGCGCCGAGGCATCCACGATCTGGGACGCCGACGGTCGGGCCTACCTCGATGCCGCGGGCGGCGCGATCGTGGTCAACGTGGGTCACGGGCGCCGGGAGATCGCCGAGGCGATGGCCGACCAGGCCGGGCGCCTGGCCTACGCGCACGGCAGCGCCTTCACCACCGAGCCGCTCGAGGCCTACGCGGCCGAGGTCGGCCCGCTGCTCCCCGTCGACGACCCGGCGATCTACCCGGTCTCGGGTGGGTCCGAGGCCATCGAGACGGCACTCAAGCTGGCTCGTGCCTACCACCTGGCCCGTGGGGACACCGAGCGCTGGACCGTCTTCGCGCGATGGGGGAGCTATCACGGCAACACGCTCGGTGCCCTGGACCTGTCGGGTCGTCGCCCGCTCCGACGTCCCTACGAAGCGTGGCTCGGCCGGTTCCGTCACCTGTCTGCCGCGTACCCGTACCGGGGTGGCGATCCCGGCGCCAACGCGCTCGCCGATCCGATGGAACTCGCCCTGGAGCTCGACCGGGCGATCGAGCAGGCAGGCCCACGGACCGTCGCCGCGTTCGTCGCGGAGCCGATCGTGGGCGCCACGCTGGGTGCGGTGGTCCCGCCCGATGGCTATTGGCCGGCGATCGCCGAGGTCTGTCGGCGCCACGGCGTCCTGCTCGTCGCCGACGAGGTGATGACCGGGTTCGGGCGCACGGGCCGCTGGTTCGGGCTCGACCACTGGGGTGTCCGGGCCGACCTGCTGGTGGCCGCCAAAGGCGCCACGTCCGGGTACTGGCCGTTCGGATTCGTGGCGGCGTCCGGGCGGGTCCACGAGACGGTCACGGCGCCCGGCGCCGGGTTCGTCCACGGTTTCACGTACTCCCACCAGCCGGTGGCCGCGGCGGTCGCGCGCGAGGTCCTGCGCATCCTGCGCGACGAGGACCTCGTCGAAGCGAGCGCCGCCAAGGGCGAGCAGCTGCTGTCACGCCTGCGCGCGCGCTTGGGTGACCATCCGGCGGTGGGCGACATCCGGGGGCGCGGCCTGCTGGTCGCGCTCGAACTCGTCGAGGATCGCGGGTCGCGCCGGCCGTTCCCGCGGGCGGCGCGTGTGACCGAATCGATCGTCCGCGGCGCGCGCGAGCGTGGGGTCCTGCTCTATTCGGGGACCGGCGGCGCGGACGGCACCGATGGCGACATGATCCTGCTGGGACCCCCGTTCGTGGTCACCGACGACGAGCTGACCACGATCGGCGACGTCGTGGCCGAGGCGGTCGAAGCTGCCGTGGCGGCCGTCGTCTAGGGCGAGCGACGCCGGCTAGCGGAGTCCTCGCCGTCCACCCCCGAAGATGAGCACGGCGCCCAGGCCCAGCAGGGCGAGGGGGAGGAGCAGCCCGCCGATCTCCGGGGTCAGCATGTTGACCCCGCCCAGCAGCGCGAGCAGCCCACCGAAGATCGCCTGCCAGCCCCAGCCCCCGCCCGAGGCGGCACGGACGGCCGCGATGAACAGGAAGGCGACGCCGAAGCAGAACGTGCCGAGGCCGTCCACATCGAAGCCGGCGGCGTTGATGACACCCGGCGCGGCGAGGGCCGTGATGATCGCCCCCGCGTACAGCGAGCCGGTCCCCCGGTCGATGGCCCACTTGATGAGGAACGCGAGGCCCACCGCGAGGACCAGCACGGAACCGAGCGCCTCGGCGCCCGGATACAGCTGCTGGAGGAGCAGCAGTCCGCCGAAGACCAGCAGGAAGATCCCGATCCAGGGGAGCCCCGGCCGCCGAGCCTGATCGGGACCCCATTCCCACGAGTACACGTGGACATCTCCGGGTGACTCACCGGGCGCACGACCCCCGCTGTCGGGGCCGAGGCGGGTGACGGGATCGGGCTGCTCGTCCATGTCGTGCCAGCGTACATTGCCGGTGCGCGGTCGCGCGACCGCGGCCGATCACGGAACGAGCGTGGTCAGGCTCAGGAGGTGGAGGTGTCGGAACTCCGGGCTCCCCGTCTGCGACTCCCGGGGCTGGAAGTCCTGCGAACCTACCGGCGCGCCTGGCTGCCCAGCGACATCGGGGCCGGGCTGGTCCTCACCGCCGTGCTCGTCCCGGTCGGCATGGGCTACGCCGAGGCCGCCGGCCTGCCCGCCATCACCGGCCTGTACGCCACGATCGTCCCGCTCCTGGTCTACGCGCTCCTGGGGCCGAGCCGGATCCTCGTCCTGGGACCGGACTCATCGCTCGCCGCGATCATCGCCGCGACGATCCTGCCACTCGCGGCGGGCGACGAGGCGCGGGCGATCGCCCTGGCCGGGGGCCTTGCGATCGTGGCCGGGGCGTTCGGTGTCGCCTTCGGGCTGCTGCACCTGGGACTCCTCACGGACCTGCTTTCCAAGCCGATCCGCATCGGGTACCTCAATGGCATCGCCCTCACGGTCTTCGTCGGTCAGCTCCCCAAGCTGTTCGGGTTCTCGGTGGACGGCGATGGCCTCATCGCCGAGGCGCAGGGCTTCGCTGCCGCGGTGCTCGATGGGGCGACGGTGCCCGCCGCGCTGGGCATCGGGCTGCTCGCGATCGCCATCATGATCGTCGCCCGGTGGCGCGGGTTCGGCGCGGTCGGGATCATCGTCGCCACGGTCGGCACGACGGCCATCGCGGCGATGGGCGGTCTCGCCGCCGCCGGCCTGGATGTGGTCGGGCCGCTCCCGCCGGGGCTGCCGAGCCTGACCGTCCCGGCGATCTCGATCGACGACCTGCTGGCGATGCTCGCCGGTGGCTTCGCGATCGCCGTCGTCGCCCTTGCCGATACCAGCGTGCTGTCGCGGACCTTCGCGATGCGCAGCGGCCAGCGCGTGGACCAGGACCAGGAGCTCATCGCGCTCGGCGCGGCCAATCTGGGCGCCGCGTTCACCGGCGGGTTCCCCATCAGCGCGAGCGCCTCGCGGACCCCGGTCGCGGAATCGGCCGGGGGCAAGACGCAGGTCACCGGGGTCGTGGGCGCCCTGGCCATCGTGGCGCTTCTGGTCGCCGCCCCATGGCTCACCACGAACCTCCCCCAGTCGACCCTCGCGGCCATCGTCATCGTGGCCTGCTTCTCGCTCGTCGATGTCGCGGGGCTCGTTCGCCTGTGGCGTCTGCGTCCCAGCGAGTTCGTCCTTTCGATCGTGTGCTTCCTCGGTGTCGCGGTGGTGGGGGTGGTCGCCGGCATCTTCATGGCCGTCGGTCTCGCCCTCGGCGCCTTCTTCTGGCGCGCCTGGCGCCCGTACTCGGCGATCCTGGGCCGGGTCGACGGGCTCAAGGGGTACCACGACGTCAGCCGTCATCCCGAGGCGCGCCAGGTCGACGGTCTGGTCCTGTTCCGCTGGGACGCTCCGCTGTTCTTCGCCAACGCCGAAGCGTTCCGCGAAGCGATCGAAGCGGCGATCGCCGCCCGCTCCGACAAGATCGCCGGGGTCGTCGTGGCGGGCGAACCCGTGACGGACATCGACATGACCGCCGCGGACATGCTCGACGATCTCATCACGAGGCTGGCCGCCAGCGACACGCACCTGCGCTTCGCCGAGCTCAAGGATCCGGTGAAGGACCGCCTGCGCCGATATGGCCTGCTGGCCCGCCTCGGCGAGGACGCCTTCTATCCCACCGTCGGGACGGCGGTCGAGGCCTACGTGGCGGCGTCGGGGATCGACTGGGTGGACTGGGAAGAGCGCGAGGCCGGCGAGCCGCCGTCAGCGGGGATGTCGTCGGTCTCCACGTGACTGAAGCCGAGACGATCGGCGAACCGACCGAGCGGGCCCGGCGCCCACCAGTTCCAGCGGCCCATCAGGCGCATGGTCGCGGGGACGAGGAGGATCCGGACGATCGTGGCATCGATGAGGACGGCGATCGCCATGCCCACGCCGATGCTCTTGATGGTGATCGACTCGGCGAGCGCGAATGCCGAGAACACGGTGACCATGATCAGCGCCGCGCCCGTGATCACGCCGGCCGTCTTGGCCAGGCCCTCGGCGACCGAGGCGCGATTGTCGCCGGTGCGGCGGTACGCCTCCTGGATCCGCGACAGCAGCAGGACCTCGTAGTCCATCGACAGCCCGAACAGGACACTGAACATGATGATCGGGTTGCCGGCCACGGTGAACCCGGGGCTCCGGAACCCGAGGACATCGGCGAAGTTGCCGTCCTGGAAGATGAAGACGAGCGCGCCGAACGACGCGGTGATCGAGAGCAGGGTCATGATCACCGCCTTGATCGGGATCACGACCGAACCGAAGAGCAGGAACAGGATGAAAGCGCTCGCGCCGAGGGTCAGCACGATCGCGTAGGGGATGGTCTCGGCCTGGCTGGCCATGAAGTCGCTGCCCTCGGCCGCGAGCCCGCCGACCTGCGTGGTCAGCCCATCGGCCGTGACCGCGCGGACCAGCGGGACGACGGCGTTCCCGTCCGGGCTGAGCGGCGAGAGCGGGCTGATGGCGTCGAGACGGATCGTGGAGCCCCGGATGTAGGTCGCTTCGAGGCGGGCCAGGCCGGCCGCGAGCTCCGGCGGCAGCTGGTCGCGCGGCGCGGCGTAGAGCGCGGCAAGAGCCGCGGCGTCGAGCTCCGCCCCGGTGGCCGGATCGCGCAGCCCGGCGAACGGGCCTTCCACGCGATCGATCCCGTCCACCGCTTCCACCGCGGCGCTGTAGGCGAGGATGCGCTCGATGTTCTCGACGTCGGTCGGGGCGCCATCGACGGTCGCGAGGAGGATGATCGGCGACGTTTCGCCGGCCTGGAACTCGGTCGCCAGCGCGACGGCGGCCTCGCGGCTCTCGATCCCCGGCGGAAGGATCGAGGCATCGGGGATGCCCTGCTCCAGGCGCAGGAACGGCGTGCCCAGCAGGAGCAGGAAGGCCAGCGTGGGGACGAGGACCGCGACGGGGCGGGCCATGACCCAATTCGCCATCCGTTCCCAGCGCGACTCGCGGGCGGCGTCGGCCGCGGCGCCGGTGGGGCGACCGAAGAGCCGCCGGACCCGGTCCTGCAAGCCCGCGACGCCGACCGCGTTGATGCGCGGACCCAGCATCCCGAGGACGGCGGGCAGGAACGTGAGCGCATAGAACACCGAGGCGGCGACCACCAGCGCCCCGCCGATCCCGAACGAGCGGAGGGCCGAGGGCTCGAACAGGAGCAGCCCCGAGAGGCCGACCGCGACGGCGAGACCGGAGAACGCGACCGCCTTGCCGCTGGTCGCGACGGTCATCTGGACCGCCATCGCGACATCGCGACCGCGGCGCAGCTCCTCGCGGAACCGACTGACCATGAAGAGCGAGTAGTCGATCGCGAGCGCGAGCCCCAGCATCGTCGCGACGTTCTGGACGTAGATGGAAAGCTCGGTGACTTGCGCGGCGAGGTACACGCCGGCGAGGGTCGTGGGGATCGCCAGGGCGGCCACGACGAGCGGCATGCCAGCCGCCACGAGGGAAGCGAAGACGAGGATGAGGATGAGGGCCGCAAACGGGAAGGAGACCGTTTCGGCCTGGACGAGTTCGCGTTCGGCCTGGACCGCCTGGTCCTCGGTGGCCGGGGCGACGCCCGTCAGCTGGAGCGTCAGGTCCGCAGGCTGGTCGATGAGGGCCCGGAACTCGGGCATCAGATCCACAGCCGCTTCGTCGCCGATGGCCAGCGCGACGACGACATAGGCCATCGTCCCGTCCGTGCTGATGAATCGGTCGTCGCCGGTCTCCGCCCAGCCGATGACCGTGTCCACATGCTCGTCCGCGGCGAGGCGGGCGAGGGAGTCGGCGATGGTCGCCTGGAAGGCGGCGGAGCGGGCGTCATCGCCGGGCTCACCCCGGAAGAGGGCGATGATCGCGCCTCCGCCGGCATCGAACTCCTCGCCGAGCCGCCTCGAGACGGCGGCCGACTCCGAATCGGGATCGGTCCAGCCGCCGGCGCTGAGCGCTCCCGTCACCTGCGCGGCGAGCGGCAGCGACAGGATCGCCACGATCACGGAAAGGATGGCGACGGGACGTCGGAAGCGATAGACGAACGCTCCCCAGCGGTGGAACATCGGATCCCTCATCGGCACGGTTGACCCGGCGACCATAGAGAATATGTATTCTCCTTGTCAACTGGGGTGTGTTGCGGCCTCACCGCCACCTGAGTACATTGAGAGAACGACGGTTCTTCCCACGCGAGGTCCATCGAGTCACCGTGCCACGCATCAGCGCCGAACACGAGCAGCAGGTCCGCGATCGAATCGTGCGGGCCGCCACCGCGGTCTTCGCCGAGAAGGGGTATCACGGCGCGACCATCGCCGACGTCGTCGCCAGGTCCGGGTTGTCCGTGGGAGCCATCTACACGCACTTCCGGGGCAAGGACGAACTGTTCCTCCTGGCCTGCGACAGCACCGCCGAGCGCGGGCTCGAGGAGCTGGGCGTCCGGCTCGCCTCGTTGTCGTCCACGCCGGAGCGCCTCGGCGCGGCGCTGGCCTACTACGTCGAGACCATCGACTCGTTCGATGGCGAGCCGGGCCAGGTCAGCCTCATCCGGGCCTGGGCGGAGGCGGATGTGGAGCCCGGCGTGCGCGACATGCTCGTACGCCGGCGCGAACGGCTCGTGGGAGCGGCCACCCTGCTGCTGCAGGAGGGGATCGGCCGGGGCGACATCCCCGCCTGGCTCGACGTGGGCGATGCAGCGCGCGCGTTCACGGGGCTCATGGATGGCCTCCTGCTCCAGCGCATCGAGGAGGGGCCGGCGTTCCAGCCCGCCGAGGCGCTGCGCAGGGCGCGAGTGATGCTGGATGTCCTGCTCGCCTCGGCCACCACGCAGCGCCCGGCGGTCCCGACGGCGTAGCATCGCGCCACCATGGCGCACGTCCAGACGGTCCTCGGCCCGATCGACCCTGCGGAGCTCGGCTTCACGCTGCCCCATGAGCACACGCAGATCGCCCTATGGCACATCCCGGACCGCTGGGACTACTGGCAGCTGACGCGCGACGAGCCCGTCATCCTCGAGGAGCTCGCGGCGTACCGGGCTGCCGGAGGCTCCGGGCTCGTCGACCTCACACCGCCCGGTGTCGGGCGGGACCCGGACTGGCTTGCGGGCCTCGCGCGCGCCAGCGGGCTGCACCTGGTGATGGGTGCCGGCTGGTACCGCGGCGCCTACTACCCGGCGGAGACGCTCATCGATCGGCGATCCGTGGACGCCCTGGCCGACGAGCTGGTGCGTGAGGCGACGGATGGGGTGGGGGACACGGGCATCCGGCCCGGGATCCTCGGCGAGATCGGCACGGACAAGCCGTGGGTGTCGGCGCTGGAGGAACGGGTGCATCGCGCGGTCGGGCGAGCGGCGCGTCGGACCGGCCTCGCCATCACGACCCACGCCGTCCTGTCGCCGGTGGGCCTGGACCAGCTGGCGCTGTTCGAGGCCGAGGGCGCCGACCCGACCCGCGTGGTCATCGGGCACGCCGACTCGTATCCCTCGCTCGATCACTACCTCGCGATCGTCAGCCGGGGCGCCAGCGTGGAGTTCGACTTCCTGGGCATGACATTCACGCCCGCCGAACGTCACGGCGAGGGCCGTGTGGTCGCGTTGCTATGCGAGTTGCTCGCGCGGGGTCACGTGGAGCGCGTGCTGCTGTCCCAGGACGTGTGCCACGACACGCAGCTGCGCCGCTACGAGGGGCACGGGTACACGTACCTGTCCGAGACGTTCCTGCCGCGGTTGCGCGCGGCCGGCGTCAGCGATGCGGAGATCGAGACGATGACCGTGGCCAACCCGCGCCGCCTGCTGACGCTCGGTAATCTCCCGATTGCGCTGATCGATCTGCCGGTTCATCTCGTTCAGTTCCTGGCGAAGGGCGTCGTTCTCGTCAACCAGCCGGCGGATTTTTCGATTGCTGGCGTAGGTAAATTTCATGCTGCGCGCGGTCGGGAAAAAGCCCCAGTTTTCATTCATAACCCAAGCGCCGTCGTCGAGCTTCTGCGGTTCGTGGCGCTCGCCTTCCCAGGTGCGTGGGTCGCGGACGCGCCGCTTGGCCGGAAAAAATCCGTGGCCGCGTTTGTTC
>CAYVJP010000022.1:0-14641 GCA_964451745.1 uncultured Anaerolineaceae bacterium
AGGAGCCCGACGAGGCGTCGAAGGCTCGACTCGACGTGCTCGAGAAGGAGCTGGCGGACCTCGAGGAGGAGCTCGGCGGCCTCAAGCAGCGCTGCGAAGCCGAGAAGGCCGCCATCGGGGCGATCCGCGCCACGAAGTCGGAGCTGGAGCAGCTCCAGGTCCGGATCGAGCAGGCCGAGCGCGAAGCCGACTTCGCCACCGCAGCGCAGCTCAAGTACGGCACCCAGAAGGAACTGACGGACCGATTGGCCGAGCAGGAAGCGACGCTCGCGGCCCTCCAGGGTCCGGGCACGCTGCTCAAGGAAGAGGTCGGGGCCGACGACATCGCCGAGATCGTCGGCGCCTGGACGGGGATCCCGGTGAGCCGCCTCATGGAGGCCGAGACCGCCAAGCTCATCCGCATGGAGGAGCGCCTCCACGAGCGGGTCGTCGGGCAGGACGAGGCCATCCAGGCCGTGTCCGACGCCGTTCGCCGTGCACGCGCCGGCCTCAAGGACCCGCGGCGCCCCATCGGGTCGTTCCTGTTCCTCGGTCCGACGGGTGTCGGCAAGACGGAGCTCGCCCGGGCGCTTGCCGCGTTCCTGTTCGATGACGAGCACGCCATGGTCCGCATCGACATGAGCGAGTACATGGAGAAGTTCGCGGTCTCGCGCCTGGTCGGGGCACCCCCTGGCTATGTCGGCTACGAGGAGGGCGGGCAGCTGACCGAGGCCGTCCGCCGGCGGCCGTACCAGGTCGTGCTCCTCGATGAGATCGAGAAGGCCCACCCGGACGTCTTCAACGTCCTGCTCCAGGTGCTCGATGACGGGCGCTTGACCGACTCGCAGGGCCGGACGGTCGACTTCAAGAACACGGTCGTGATCATGACCAGCAACATCGGGTCGGCCGCGATCGCGGCGACCGGTGCGCGTGCCGGCGATGCCGCCTATGACGCGATGAAGCGCGAGGTGACCGAGGCCCTCCGGGCCCACTTCCGCCCCGAGTTCCTCAACCGGGTGGACGAGGTCATCGTGTTCCACGCGCTCACCGACGAGGACCTGTCGTCGATCGTGGAGCTGTTGATCGCAGACCTGGGTCGTCGCCTGGCCGACCAGGATCTCGTCCTGGAGCTCACACCGGCGGCCAAGGCCCTCATCGTGCGCGACGGGACGGACCCGGCGTTCGGCGCGCGACCGCTCAAGCGGACCATCCAGCGGCTGGTGGAGAACCCCCTGGCACGTGCGCTCGTGGCCGGCGAGTTCAAGCCGGGTGACCGGATCGTCGGCGACGCGGACCTCGTGAGCGGCACGCTCGTGTTCTCGTCGGAACGTGCGACGGTCGTCGCGGACAGCGGGCGCCGCGATGCCCGGTCGGCCGGCGATGACCCGGCGGTCGGCGCGGGCGTGGGCGGGCGATCCGGTGCGTCACCGCTCGATCTGCCACCGACCCGCCGCCCGCGTGACGGCGGCGGCGAGCTCGTCAACTAGCCCGCGTCCACGCCGCCCGGGACCGACGACGTGCGCTTCGAGGCGGTGATCGAACGGACCGCGCACCTGCCCGACCCGCTCCCGCCATTCGCCGAGGTCCTCATGCCCGAGGTGCTCGGTGGGATGGATCGGCGGGCGGCACTCGCGACTCGCTCGGCGACGCGTCCACGGGCGGCGGCCGTCCTCGTGCTGGTCTACCCCGATCCCCGCGGCGACGCCCGCGTCGTCCTCATCGAGCGGGCCACGCACGACGGCCATCACTCGGGCGAAGTCAGCTTCCCCGGTGGCAAGGCCGAACCCGGCGACGCCGACGCGGAAGCCACCGCCATCCGCGAGGCGGTCGAGGAAGTCGGCCTGGACGCATCGGCGGTCGGCCTGCGCGTCGCCGGGCGACTCGAGGCGTTCTCGATCCCGGTCAGCGACTTCCACGTGACACCGATCCTGGCCCTCGCGGAACGCCCGCCGGTCCTGCATCCGGATCCACGCGAGGTGGCCCGGATCGTGGAGCCGCCGTTGGCCCGGTTCCTGCCGGACGCGCCCATCGCCATCGTCGAACGGACGATCGATGGCTGGCCCCTGCGCTACGGCGCCTACGACATCGACGGGCTGTCCGTGTGGGGCGCGACGGCGCGCATCCTGAGCCAGCTGGGCGCGGCGCTCGATCGGACGTAGCCTGGCTCCGGCGCCGGGGCGCGCCGCCGACTACGCTTGCCTCCCATGAAGGAGATCCTGCTCCGCGCCCGAAAGGATCCGTTCGCGGTCGTCTCGCCAGAGGAGACCCTCGAGCGGAACCTCATCGCCGAGAACGCGGGGAACCTCATCTTCTCGACCGCGGCGTACAAGACGCTCGCGACCGCCGAGACACGGGTCGCCGTCGACGGATTCGTCGCTGATCCTCGCTCGGCCGAAGCCATCAACGAGCGCTACGACGCCTATGTCGTCCCCTTGGCCAATGCGTTCCGGATCAGCTTCGAGGCGAACCTGATCAGGATGACCAGCCTCATCCGACGCCTGCGGATCCCCGTCGTCGTGCTCGGGGTGGGCGCCCAGGCCAACGTCCACAACGATCCGGCGCGACTCCGTCAGATCGAGGGATCGGTCCGCGACTTCGCGGCGGCGGTCCTCGACCGCTCGCCGACGATCGGCGTCCGCGGCGCGTTCACGGCGGAGTACCTGGCCGGGCTCGGGTTCCGCGATATCGATGTCATCGGTTGCCCATCGATGTTCCTGCGCGGCGAGGGCCTCCGGGTCGAGAAGCAGCGATCCACGATCGGGCCGGACGCACGGCTCTCGATCAACGTCTCCCCGTACGTCAAGGCGATAGGCCCCGTCGTGATGCACCACGTGGAGCGCTATCCAGATCTGACGTACGTCGCCCAGGACCTGGCCACCCTCGAGCGCCTGCTGTGGGGCGATACGGGCCCGTCCGTCGATGCGAACGAGCCGCTGCCGATCCACCTCGCGCACCCGCTCTTCCGTGACGGCAAGGTCCGGTTCTTCGTCGATCCGTGGCCGTGGTTCGAGCACCTCGCCACACGGGACTTCTCGTTCGGTACGCGGATCCACGGCAACATCGCGGCGCTGATCAGTGGGACCCCGGCCTTCGTGCTGGCCCACGATTCGCGGACCCTGGAGCTGGTGCGCTACCACGAGATCCCGTACCGCCTGATGCGCGACGTCCGACCGGACACGGACGCCGCGGAGCTCTTCGAGGCGGCCGATTACGGGCCGTTCAACCGCGGGCACGCGGCACGGTTCGCCACGTACGTCGGCTTCCTGGACCGACACGGCCTGGACCACATCCATCGAACGGCGCCGCCGGACCCCGACTTCGACACCCGAATGGCCAGCACCGGATTCCCACCCGCCGTCACCGTCGGGTCGCGGTCGGCTGAGCGAGGCATCGCCAGTCACCTCCATCGGACACGGCGGCGCCTGCGCCAGGCGCTTCGAGGGGGCTGGGCACGGCGCGCGCGGGTCGCCGTGGCTCGGTCACGCGGCGCCCGCGGCGGCTAGGCCCCGACCCGGGAACCGGACGCCGGTCGATGGCGTCACGGCCCCGGCCCGACGGCGCACTCGTGGCGACCGCTCCGGGACCTGCGGGACCGCGACGCGGGCCCGCCCAACGGCCGGGAGCGCTCCCCCAGGTCCGCTCCCTGCATGGGAGGTTGCGCCATGCGCAAGCCGCTCCTGACCGTGACCGCGGTCGCCCTCGTCGTCGCCGCGTGCAGCGGATCGACCAGTTCGGCGCCGAGCGATGGCTACGTGCCGCCCGAACCGCAGCACCACCGACCGACCCCCGAACCCTGGCCGGACCGTCCGTAGCCGACGCCCTACGACGGCGTCACGTACGAGGATCCGGGCGCCGCTCCGTACGTGGATCCCGACGAAGACGAGGTCTCGACCTTCGCGCTCGACGTGGACACCGCCTCATTCACGATCGCCCGGCGGTACGTCGCTGACGGGTATCGCCCCGACCCGGCCAGCGTGCGCGTGGAGGAGTGGGTCAACGCGTTCGACCAGGACTACCCGCTCCCCGACGAGGCCGCCTTCGCGCTGATCGCCGACGGCGGACCCACGCCGTTCACCGACCGCGACGAGGTCCTCCTTCGCCTCGGGATCCAGGCCCGGGACGTCCGGGACCGGGCGCGCGATGACGCGGCGCTGACCTTCGTGATCGATACATCGGGATCCATGGAGCGCGAAGGGCGCCTCGAACTCGTGAAGGACGCGCTGCGCCTGCTGATCGATGGCCTCGGTCGTGACGACTCGGTGGCCATCGTGACCTTCGGCGATGACGCCCGCATCATCCTGCCACCCACGCACGCCACCGACGACGAGCGCATCCGCGATGCCATCGACGAGCTCCGTCCGAATGGGTCCACGAACCTCGAAGCCGGCCTGCGTCTCGGCTACGAGCTCGCCCGCGAGACCCTGACGGAGAACGCGATCGACCGCGTCGTGCTCGCCTCCGACGGCGTCGCGAACGTCGGCCTGACGGACCCGGACGGGATCCTGTCCCGGATCCGCGAGGACGCCGCGGCCGGGATCGAGCTCGTTTCGGTCGGGGTGGGGATGGGCAACTACAACGACGTGCTGCTCGAGCAGCTGGCCGATCAGGGCGACGGCTTCTACGCGTACGTCGACACCTTCGACGAGGCACGCCGCCTGTTCACCGACGACCTGACGGGGACGCTCCAGACCGTCGCGCTCGACGCGCGGGCGCAGGTCGAGTTCGACCCCGACATCGTCGCAGCGTACCGCCTCGTCGGCTACGAGAACCGGGCCATCGATGACGACGACTTCACCGATGACACGGTGGACGCCGGGGCGATCGGCGCCGGTCACGCGGTCACGGCGCTCTATGCGGTCCGCCTGCGCGACGACATCGGCCGCGACGACCGCCTGGCCACGCTCCGTCTGCGTTGGACCGACCCGGAGCTGGGCCATGCCGACGAAGCGACCCGTGACGTCCGCCTCTCCGACCTCGCTCGTTCATTCCGGGCGACCGAGCCGACCTTCCGGCTGGACGCGATCGTCGCGGCCACGGCCGAGGTCCTGCGTGACGCCCCGTCGGCGCGCGACCTCGACCTGCGCGACATCGCCGCCGTGGCCGACGACGAGGCTCGCGATCTCCCGGCGACCGATCAGGTCCACGATCTCATCGACCTGCTCGACGACCTGGCCTCGTTGGAGGAGTAAGGGGCCCTCGTCGAGCGCGATGGTCGGCGGGTCGGCTCAGGCCGGCTCGCCGGCCGTCGGGTCGTGCGGGATACCCGCGCGATCGGAGATCAGCGCGCCATCCGCGCGCGCCACCTCGCCGGTCGACCCGGGCTCGACCGGCCGCGCCACCCCATCGAGGATCCCGCGCATCGCCCGATCGTCCGCGCCGGCGAACTCGATGACGAACGCGCGCATCTGCGAATGCTCGGTCCACGCGGCGTAGGGAACGTCGGCGGGCATCAGCGCCGCCTCGCCCGCGGCGATCCGCGCGCGCTCATCGCCGACGCCGACCCAGCCGCCACCCTCGATCACGACCAGCCAGGACGTGTTCGGATTGATGTGGGGTTCGACGCGTGCCGCACGCGCGAAGGCAAGCTCGGTGATGACGCCGCGCGCATCCGAATGGATCACCTGACCCGTCACGCCGGTCGTCCCGGGCGGACCGTCGGGCCGACGATGCCCCACCCCGAACCGTCGGATCTCGATGGGCATGGGGGCTAGCGGCGGCGCTTCTGCGGCCGCTGCTGGCGACGCCCGCCGCGCCGCCGGATGGTCGCCTCGGGGTCGGCGAATTTCTGCTTGCTGTAGTAGCGCTCGCGGGCGAGGCGTTGCTCGTGGGCGCGCAGGATCGGCGGGAACCGGACGAAGCGGATCCAGACGAGCGTTCCCAGGCCCACGATCTGCGTGAGCAGGACCAGGACGTAGTCGAAGATGAAGATCGATTCGATGA
Source organism: uncultured Anaerolineaceae bacterium (assembly GCA_964451745.1). GTDB lineage: Bacteria > Chloroflexota > Limnocylindria > Limnocylindrales > CSP1-4 > SPCO01. Next base: position 5,920 of record CAYVJP010000022.1, read on the forward strand.
TGACCATGCTGAACGTGATGAGGCCGGTCCACCACATCCATTCCCAGAGGTCGGCGTACGGCGGGTGCTTGTGCAGGGCTCGGGTCCGGACGTTGTAGAGGATCGCGAGGACGACGAGCAGGACCGCCGATGCGATCCACGTCGGATGGAAGATGTCCGGGAAGTTGTGGCTGTTGAAGGACTCGAAGAGGTAGTCCCAGGGAGCGAGCGTCACGCGTGCCTCACGCTGCGATGGACGGTGGCTTGGGCCACCGGAGTATGCCACGTCGGACGCTATACTCGGCCGGAGCGGCCGGCGCCGCCGCACACCTCGTGGGGCGATGGATCGTCACCGGGTGGGCGCAGCCAGACCCCGCGGGGATGGGAGGAACGACCCGGGTGCGAGCCCTGCTGTCAGTCGCGAATCGGGAGGGCATCGCCGAGTTCGCGCGGGACCTCCAGGGCCTCGACGTGGAGATCGTCGCGACGGACGGCACCCGCGAGTTCCTCGCCTCCGAGGGGATCGACGTCGCCAGCGTCGCCGACCTCACGGACGGCCAGCCCACCGTTGGTGGCCAGGTCAAGACGTTCCACCACGCCGTGTATGCCGGCATCCTGGCCCGCCGCGATATTCCCGAGCAGATGGCGGAGCTGGCCGACCAGGGCATCGTGCCGATCGACCTCGTGATCGTGAACGTGAAGCCGTTCGCGCCGGCGGTCGGTGAGCGCCTGGTGGGTCTCGACGAGGCGATCGAGATGATCGATGTCGGCGGAGCGGCACTCCTGGGCGCCGCAGCACGCAACGCGGCGGGCGTCGCGGCCGTCGGCCATCCCGGGCACTACCCGATCGTGATCGACGAACTCCGGACGCGGGGCACGGTGAGCGCCGAGACGCGGGCGCGCCTGGCCGCGGACGCGTTCAGCACCGTCGCGGCCTACCACGCCGAGATCGCGGCCTATCTCAACCAGATCGCCGGCAACACGTTCCCGAGCCGGCTCGCCATCGTGCTCGAGAAGGTGGACGAGCTGCGCTACGGCGAGAACCCGCACCAGCGTGCCGCGTTCTATCGCGAGACCACGCATCGCAGCGGGACACTCGCCGATGCGGCACAGCTCCAGGGCAGCCGACCCTCGTTCAACAACCTGCTCGACCTCGACGCGGCGTACCGGATCGCCCAGGACTACACGGCCCCGACCGTCGCGATCGTGAAGCACACCGATCCGGTGGGGCTGGCCTCGCACGACGAGCTCGTCGAGGCCTATCGGCATGCGCTCGAGACGGACCCGGTGGCCTCGTTCGGTGGGATCGTCGGGGTGAACCGGGAACTGGACGGTGCCACCGCCCGGGAGATCGCGGCGAACTCGTACGAGGCCGTGGTCGCGCCCGGATTCAGCCAGGCGGCGATCGGCATCCTGCGCGGCAAGTCCGGCCTCGAGCTCCTCGCGGTCCCGCCGGATCCCACCGACGGGATGCGCGACTACGGGATCGCGAACCTCGATTTCAAGCGCGTCGCCGGCGGGCTGCTCGTGGAGAGCCTCGACGAGCTGGGGCTGGACCGCGGGCATCTCCAGGTGGTGACCCAGCGGCGTCCCACCCTGGAGGAACTCACCGACCTCCTGTTCGCGTGGCGCGCGGTCCGCCATGTCCGCTCCAACGCGATCGTCCTGGCCCGCCACGGGGCCACGATCGGGATCGGTGCCGGCCAGGCCTCCCGACAGGTGTCCGTGGAGATCGCCCTCCGACGTGCCGGGGATCGCGCGAAGACCGCGGTGATGGCCTCGGATGCGTACTTCCCGTTCCCCGACGGGATCGCCGCGGCCGCCTCGGCGGGGGTGACGGCCATCATCCAGCCCGGTGGGTCGATCCGTGACGAGATGGCGATCGAGGTCGCCGACCGGCACCACCTGGCCATGGTCTTCACCGGCCGACGGCACTTCCGACACTAGATGGAAGGACTGCTCGCGCTCGAGATGATCCGCGTGACCGAGGCCGCCGCGATCGAATCGGCGCGGTTCATGGGTCGGGGCGCCCGCGACGAGGCCGATGCCGCCGCGACCGAGGCGATGCGCCAGACGATGGACGAGATCGAGTTCGACGGGCGGATCGTCATCGGCGAAGGCGAGCGCGACGAGGCGCCGATGCTGTACATCGGCGAGCGGGTGGGGCGGCCCGGGGGAGCCTCCCAGGCCGATGTCCCGGCGATCGATATCGCCGTGGATCCGTTGGAGGGGACCAACCTCGTCGCCCACGGTCAGGCCGGGGCGATCACGGTGCTGGCGGCGTCGGAATCGGGTGGGCTGACGCACGCCCCCGATACGTACATGGAGAAGCTGTGCGTCGGCCCGATCGCGGCGGGCAAGGTGGACATCCGCTCCACGCCGACGGAGAACCTGCGGGCCATCGCCGCGGCCCTCGGCCGCAAGGTCAGCGATATCACGGTGGTGATCCTGGAGCGGCCACGCCACGATGCGCTCATCGCGGAGGTCCGCTCGACCGGCGCCCGGATCAAGCTCAGCGGCGACGGCGACCTCTCGGCGGCCATCTCGTGCGCCGTCTCGGGCACGGGCGTCCACGCGGTGATGGGGATCGGCGGTGCCCCGGAGGGCGTCATCACGGCGGCGGCCCTGCGCTGCCTGGGCGGCGAGATCCAGGCGCGCTTCCGCTACCGCAGCGATGAGGAGCGCGAGCGCGGGGCGCGGATGGGTCACGGCGACGAGGACCGGGTGTACCAGACCGCGGACCTGGCACCGGGGGAGAACCTGGTGTTCGCCGCGACCGGCGTGACCGCCGGCGACCTCCTCCAGGGCGTCCGGTTCTTCGGCGGCGGCGCGCGGACCCACTCGCTCGTGATGGCCTACCAGACCAAGCAGGTCCGCTTCGTCGACACCGTCCACATGTTCGACCGGGACAAGCCCCCGAGCGTGCGACTCTGACCTCCGCCGGCGCATCGACGGCCACGGCGGCCCGTTCGGACCTGCGCGCGCTGCTGCCGGGACTGGCGGCATGCGTCGGTGTCGCGCTCGCGGCGCGGTTCCTGGGGACGTGGGTGGGGGTCGGGATCGAGACGGCCCTGGCGCTCGGGATCGGCCTGCTGATCGGCCTCGTCACGCCCCTTCGAGGACCCCTTGCGGCGGGTGCCGCGCTCGCGGCACGTGTCGCCCTGCGCGCCGGCGTCGCGCTCCTTGGCGCGCGGCTCACCCTGGGGCAGGTCGTCGATACGGGCGTCACCAGCGTCGTCGCGATCGTGGTGGTCGTCACCGTGGCGCTCGGCCTGGGGATCTGGCTCGCGCGGAGAGTCGGGGTCGTTCCGCCGCTGGCCTGGCTGATCGCGGTCGGGATGGCGATCTGTGGCAACTCCGCGATCCTGGCGCTCTCACCCATCGTCCGCGCCCCTAACCGCGATACGGCCTACGCGGTCTCGACCATCACGATCTTCGGCCTGCTCGGGGTCGTGCTCCTCCCCGCCATCGGTCGGTCGCTCGGGCTCGCCGATGCGATCTTCGGCACGTGGGCCGGGCTGTCGGTCAACGACACGGCGCAGGTGGTCGCGGCGGGGTACGCCTACTCGGCGCCGGCCGGCGACGTGGCCACGATCGTGAAGCTGACCCGCAACGTCGCGATCCTGCCGGTCCTTGTGGGTGCGACCTGGTTGGTGGCGCGCGCCGATGCCCGAGCCGCGGTCGCGGCCGGCTCGACGGCCATCCCGACCGCCGTCCATCCGCTGCGCTGGCTGGCGCGGGCCGTGCCGTGGTTCGTGGTCGGCTTCATCGTCTTCGCGGGCCTGCGCTCGATGGGACTCCTGGACGTGTCCATCGGCGAGGCGTCCCTCGTCGACCTGCTGTCGGTCGTCGCGGGGATCCTGATCCTCATCGCCCTGGCGGGCGTCGGGCTGGGGACGGACCTGCGCGCCATGGCGGGGGTCGGACCGCGCCCGATGCTGCTGGGGATCGGACTGTGGATCGTGATCGTCATCCTGGGGTTCGCCTTGGCGTCGGCGCTCGGGTCCGGACTACCATGACGAACGCAACCATGGACCTCGAGATCGTCCTGACACCGGGACTCGGCAACGCGACGCACCTCGTCGCGTCCGATCGGGAGGCCGTGGTCGTGGACCCCCCGCGCGACGCCTGGCGGGTCCGTGCGGCGGCGGCGGCGCGCGGCTGGCGGATCACCCACGTGCTCGAGACCCACGTCCACAATGACTACCTGTCGGGTGCGCTGGAGTTGCGTGCCTCCGACGGGGTCGAGATCGTCGCCCCGTCTCGTGGTCGCTACGCGTTCCGCCACCGCGGGGTAGACGACGGGGACGAGGTCCGCGTGGGCGGCGTGCGGCTGATCGCGCGCGCCACGCCCGGCCACACGCCCGAGCATCTCGCCTGGGACGTCGTCCCGGACGGCGCGCCCGGGCCGACCGCCGTGCTCACCGGCGGCAGCCTCATGGTGGGGAGTGCCGGTCGGACCGACCTGCTCGGCCCGGCGATGACCGAGGAGCTGACGGTCGCGCAGTACCGATCGCTGCAGGCCCTTGCCGCCCTGCCCGACGACGTGGCGGTCCTGCCCACGCACGGAGCGGGCAGCTTCTGCGCGGCCGGGCCGATGGACGCGGCACGGACCACCACGATCGGGGCGGAACGATCCCACAACCCGCTCTTCCGGGCGGCCGCGGAGGACGCGTTCCGGGCGACGATGCTCGCGGGTCTCGCCCCGTATCCCGCGTACTACGCCCACATGGCGCCGCTCAATCGGGCCGGACCGGCCGTCCTGGGCACCCTGCCCGCCGTGCCGGCGCTCGATCCGGCCGGTGTTCGCGGCGCGATCGCGGCGGGGGCACAGGTCGTGGACGGGCGGCCGCGCCGGACCTTCGCAGCCGGTCACCTGCCCGGGTCGCTGAACGTAGAACTGACCGATTCGTTCGCGTCGTATGTCGGGTGGCTCGTGCCATTCGCTGCGCCCGTCGTCCTGATCCTGCCCGACCCGGCGGCCGGTGCGCTCGCCGAGGCCACCGCCCAGTTGATCCGCATCGGGTATGAACGGATCGCTGGCTGGCTGGACGGTGGGGTCGCGTCGTGGGAGGACGCTGGCGGACCGCTGGCCGCCTACCCGCTCACGACCGGACGGTCGCTGCGTGACGAGCTGGTGACGGGCGACGCCCACGCGCTCCTCGATGTCCGTGATGCGAACGAGCAGCGTGACGACGGCCGCGTCCCCGGAGCGGTCGAGATCCCGCTGGGCGAGCTGACGTCCCGCCTGGCCGAGGTCCCGGGTAGCGGCCCGATCGATGTCCTGTGCAAGTCGGGAGCCCGGGCATCGATCGCGGCGAGCGTCCTGGACGCGGCCGGCTATGACGTCCGCCTCGTCGCCGTCGGCGGCGCCCCGGAGCTGACATCGGCGCGATGACCCGGCCCATCGCGACGGACGAGGCGACGGCGCATCGCCTGGACGCCACCGACCCGCTGGCGCCGATCCGCGAACGGTTCATCATCCCTGGCGGAGCCGATGGTCGGCCCGCGGCCTACTTCGCGGGGAACTCCCTCGGCGCCCAGCCGCGGGACGCCGCGGCGGCCGTCACCGCCGAACTCGAGCGCTGGGGCGCGATGGCGGTCGACGGCTGGTTCACGCGCGATCGGCCGTGGCTGGACACCGAACGCGCGCTCGCCGAGATGACCGCGCGGATCGTCGGCGCACGCCCCATCGAGGTCACGACGGCCAACACGCTGACCGTGAACCTGCACCTGCTGCTGGCCTCGTTCTATCGACCCGAGGGTCGACGGTCGGCCATCCTCCTCGACGCCCCGACGTTCCCCTCGGACCGGTACGCCGTCGAGTCGCAGCTCCGGCACCGCGGCCTGGATCCGGCGAGCGAGCTCATCGTGGTGGGGCCGCGGAGCGGCGAGTCGACGACCCGGGTCGAGGACCTCGAGGCCGCGATCCACGAGCACCGCGACCGCCTCGCGCTGACCCTTCTCGCCGGCGTGAACTTTGCGAACGGTCAGTCACTCGACATCGGCCGGCTGACGGAGGCCGCCCATCGCGCGGGAGCCATGGCCGGATGGGACCTCGCCCACGCCGCGGGCAACATCCCGCTCGCCCTCCATGACGCCGGCGTCGACTTCGCCGCGTGGTGCACCTACAAGTACCTCAACAGCGGACCTGGCGCGCTCGCCCAGCTCTTCGTCCACGAACGGCATGCCGTCGACACGCGGACACCGCGACTGGCCGGATGGTGGGGCAACGACCCGTCGACCCGGTTCCTCATGGCCGATCGATTCGAACCCGGTCTCGGCGCCGACGGCTGGCGGATCTCGACGCCGCCGATCCTGTCGCTCGCGCCGATCGGGGTCTCGCTCGCCATCGTCGACTCGGTCGGGATGACGGCGATCCGCCGGAAGTCGGTGGCACTGACGGCCTATCTCGAGGCGCTCATCGACGCCCTGGTGCCGGACGTGGAGCTCATCACGCCGCGCGATCCGGAGCGCCGCGGCGCGCAGCTGTCGATCCGCGTCGCCGATCCCGAGGCCCGCCTGATCGCGCTGGCGGAGCATGGTGTCATCGGCGATGTGCGCGAACCTGACATCATCCGCTTGGCACCCGCGCCGTTGTACTGCAGTTGGCACGACGCCTGGCGAGCGGCTCAAGCGCTTGCCGCCACCGCCCCCATCCCCAGCGACAGGAGCCCCCGACCATGACGACGATCGGCTACGCGGCGATGCTCGAGCAGTTCCACCCCACCGACCTGCTCGACTGGTGCGCGCAGGCCGAGGCGGCCGGCTTCGAGGCCGGCTTCATGGTCAGCGAGCACTTCCACCCGTGGACCCCGACCCAGGGCCAGAGCGCGTTCGCCTGGTCGTTCATGGGGGCCCTGGGGCAGCGCACGTCACTGCGCTTCGGGACGGCGGTGACCTGCCCGGGCTTCCGCTACCACCCGGCGGTCATCGCCCATGCCGCGGCGACCCTGGGCGCGATGTATCCGGGGCGCTTCTACCTCGGTCTCGGCGCCGGCGAGGCGCTCAACGAGCACGTCATCGGCGGGGTCTGGCCGGAGGTGCCCATCCGCAGCGCGATGATGTTCGAGGCCATCGAGGTCATCAACAAGCTGTTCACCGGCGAGGTCGTCCGCCACGACGGCAAGTACTTCACCCTCGAGCGGGCCAAGCTCTATACCCGCCCGCCCGACGACCAGCGCGTGCCGGTCTACGTGGCCACCGCCGGCCCGGTCAACGCCAAGAAGACCGGCAAGTTCGCCGACGGGCTGATCACGGTCGGGGCGGCCGACGAGAAGATGGGCATGATCTGGGGCAAGTTCGAGGAGGGTGCCCGGGAGGCCGGCAAGGATCCCGACCGTGCACCCAAGATGCTCCAGATCCACGTGTCCTGGGCGCCCACCGACGAGGAAGCCGTGCAGAACGCGCTGGTCGAGTGGCCCAACGGTGGGATGGCCTTCTTCCCCAAGCAGGACATCAAGAACCCCGAGGACTTCGAGGGCATCGCCAAGCTCGTGCGAGCCGAGGACTTCAAGAACCGGGTCCTGATGACCAGCGATCTCGAAACGCACACGAAGCACATCCAGCGCTATGTGGACATGGGGTTCGATGAGGTCCACGTCCACAACGTGGGGCGCAACCAGGCCGAGTTCATCGAGGTCTTCGGGCGCGAGGTCATCCCGAACCTGCGCCTGGGGTGAGGGCCGGGTCGGCCCCTCCTCGCTCGCCGGCGACGCAACCGCGACGACCGTTCCGCCGTCATGGCCGGGTCGATCGACCCCAACCCCCAGGGGAGCCCCCATGCGTCTGCTCACGTTCCTCGTCCCGTTCGCGCTGATCGTCGCTGCCTGTTCCGGGTCACCGGGCGGGAGCGCATCCACGGGGCCTTCGGCCGTCCCGACCGTCGCCCCGACGCCGCTCCCCGAACTCGGCGCCACGCGGACCGATGCCGCAGGCGTGGCGCAGGTCTGGGTGCCAGCAGGAACCTTCCTGATGGGCACCGACGCCGATGCCATCGCCGCGCTCGAAGCCGCCGATCCGCCGCCGCCACCCTGGGTCGTGGCCGAGTTCCCGAGCGAGCAGCCAGCCCACGAGGTGACGGTCACCGCCGGCTACTGGATCGACACGACCGAGGTGACGAACGCCGCCTTCGACGCGTTCGCCGCGGCCGGTGGCTACACGACCGAGGCCTACTGGTCGGCCGATGGATGGGAGTGGATCAGCGACCTCGACGTCAACGGGTTCCCGCGGCGCTGCGCCGATGACGCCCCGGACGTCCCGCGTCGTTGCATCACCTGGTACGAGGCCGAGGCGTACGCGACGTGGCGCGGTGGGGCCCTCCCGACCGAGGCGCAGTGGGAGTTCGCCGCCCGCGGCCCGGAATCGACGGTCTATCCGTGGGGCGACGACTGGGATCCCGCCAAGGCCAACGTGGTCGACAGCACCGCGGCCGTCGCGGTCGGCAGCTTCCCGACCGGGGCGAGCTGGGTCGGCGCGCTCGACATGTCGGGCAACGCCATGGAATGGGTCGCGGACTGGCTCGCGCCGCACACGGCGGGCGCCGTGACGGACCCGACCGGGCCGGCCACAGGGACGAAGAAGGTCGAGAAGGGCGGCTGGTGGGGCAGCAACGAGTTCGTCGCCCGTTCGGCGTACCGCCACTACGAGGATCCCCCGACCTACCAGGACGACCACATCGGCGTCCGCGTGGTGTCGCCCTAGCGACTCCCACGGAGCCCCGCGGATCCCGGGCCCGCTCGCG
>CAYVJP010000022.1:14741-20362 GCA_964451745.1 uncultured Anaerolineaceae bacterium
CCCGCGGATCCCGGGCCCGCTCGCGCGGCGAGCCTCTATTCGATCTCCGTCGCGGCACTGAGCGTTGCGCGACGCCGATGAACACGCGCGGGTGAACGCCGGATTCGACGGAACTGCGGGTCGCCCATGCTTGCTCGTCCGGTTCGCGCAACTGGTGGTGTCGCCGGACGGGGAACGGTCCGTGACGCTGGCGGCCCCGACCCCACGCGTGCCAGGCGCCGGAACCGCAGCTAGCGCCAGCGACCCAGGCGCGGATCCCAATCCCCGATCGCGCGGACCGCGCCGGGCGGCTCGCTCGCGACCACCGCCCGCCGGCGCGTTTCGACGGTCGCTGACCACCCTGGCGGCACGAGCCGAGGCGCCACGTCCGCGAGCGGGGCGAGCACGAACAGCCGCTCCCCGGCGTCCCGATGCGGGACCTCGAGGGCGCGCGCCGCCTTCGCCGGATCGGCGTCCGCGTCGAGCGAGCGCGCCCCTGCCGGCCGCTCCACGAGGATCCGGTGCCGCCCGAACACGAGCAGATCGAGGTCGAGCTCGCGCGGGCCCCAGCGTCGCCCGGGTCGCCGGCCGGCGCCGCGCTCGATCTCCTTGAGATCCGCGAGGAAGCGGAGCGCTGCGGCTTCGGGCGAATCGATCCCCGCCGGCGTCGTCACGTCCACCGCGACGACCGCGTTGCGGAACTCGGGCTGATCCGTGACCCCCCACGGCGCCGTCGCGTACAGCCGCGACACCGCGCGCACCCGCACGCCCGGCTGGCTGGCCAGCGCCGCGACGGCCCAGGCGAGCGTGCCCTCCGCGTCGCCCAGGTTCGCCCCCAGGCCGGCGTAGGCGCGCACCCGTCGCGCCGGCCGGTCGGCACGCTGAGCGGATGGGTCGACCATGGGACGCACCTTACTATCCGACGATGCGCCAGCGACTCACCATCCGACGTCCGATCGTGGCCATGGGCGGCGGCGGATTCATGAGCGCCCCCGACACGCAGGCACTGACCGGCATCGATCGGCTCGTGCTGGACCTCGCCCGCGACCGTCGCGGCGACCCGCGACCCCGGCTGTGTTTCGTCGGCACGGCGACCGGCGACGAGCCACGCGTCATCGGTCGGTTCCTCGCCATGTTCGGGCGCCACGCGAACGTCACGCATCTGGGCCTGTTCGACCGCGACGTGGTCGACATCGACGCCTTCCTGCGGGACCAGGACGCGATCTATGTCGGCGGCGGCAACACCGCGAGCCTCCTTGCCGTCTGGCACGCCCACGGCGTCGATGTCGCGCTGCGGCGGGCGCACGGCGCCGGGGTCGTCCTGGCGGGCCGGTCGGCCGGATCCATCTGCTGGTTCGAATCCGGTACCAGCGATTCCTATGGCCCGCCGCTCCAGGCCGTGCGCGGCGGCCTCGGCCTGATCGCCGGCAGCCACTCCCCGCACTACGACGGCGAGGCGGAGCGGCGACCGACCTACCACCGCCTCATCGCCGATGGCGATCTGCCCGATGGCTACGCCGCCGACGATGGCGCGGCCCTCGTCTTCGATGGCGGCGTCCTCGTCGAGGCCGTCACCGAACGCGACGGCGCCCTCGCCTACCGGGTCGAGCGGCGCGATAGCGCGGTGGTCGAGACGGCCCTGCCGACCCGACGGCTGCCGTGACCGACGTCGCGGTCGTCATCCTGCACCCGGAGCCGGCAGCGGACGCCAGGCAGCTGACCCGGGCGGTCGCGACGGCCCGGGCGGCGCTGGCCGAATGGCACCGCCGGGGCTTCCTCCGCGCCGGGGCGACGACCGTCCGGATCGTGACCGGACCCGCTGACGGGCTGTCGTTCGGGGCCAGGCTGCGCGAGATCGCGCTCGCCCAGCCCGCCGGCGGGCTCGTGGTCCTCGGGTCGGGCGCGGTCCCCCTCATGACCGCCGCGGATCGCCGACGGTTCGTCGCGACAGCGGCCGCGGACCGCCCGGTCGCCCTGGCCAACAACGCCTACTCGGCGGACATCGTCGCCATCGCGAACGCTCGCGACGTCCTCGCGATGCTCCCCGAGCTCGCCACCGATAACGCCCTCCCCCGCTGGCTCGCGGAGGTCGCCGGCGTCGAGGTGGCGGACCTGCGCCATCGATGGCGGCTCGGCGTCGATATCGATGGCCCGCTGGACCTTGTCCTGCTCGGTGGTCGTTGGCGGGCGGCGATCGCACCAGCGGAGCGAGAACGCGTCGAGGACCGCCTGGGCGCCGTTGGAACGGTCGTCGCGAACCCGCGCGCGGAGATCGTCGTGACCGGCCGAACCTCGCCGGACGCGCTGGCGTGGCTGGCCCGAACCGGCGCGGCGCGGACGCGGGCGCTCGTGGAAGAGCGCGGCCTGCGGACGAGTGGCGCCGGACAACGCCCACCCGCGAGCGTGCTTGGTGCCCTGCTGGACCGCGACGGCCCGGAGTCGCTGGGCACCTCGCTCGCACGACTGGGCGAGGCGGCCATCGTCGACACGCGCGTCCTGCTCGCCCATCGCCTGGGTGCGGACGAACGGGCCTGGCCGGACCCCGAGGACCGCTTCGCGTCCGACCTCCTGCTCCACGAGCGCATCGTGGATCCGTGGCTCCGCGACCTCACGCGCGCGGCGGCGGATGCGCCGATCCCGATCGTCCTCGGCGGGCACACCCTGGTCGGGCCGGGACTGCGACTCGCGATGCGCCAGGACGGCCGATCGTGAGCGACCTCCGCGCCGGCATCCGCCGCGACCCGCCCACGGACCTGTCCGACGTCGGGGAAGACGCAGCGCTGGTCGAGCGCATCCGCGACGAGATCCGTCGGGGCGGCCCGATGCCATTCGCCCGGTTCATGGAGCTCGCGCTTTTCGACCCCGATGGCGGCTACTACCGCGCGGAGTCGGCGCGCCCGGGTCGCGAGGGCGACTTCATCACCGCACCCGAGCTTCACCCGATCTTCGGGGCGACGCTCTCGACCGGGTTGCACGAGATCTGGGAGCGGCTCGGGAGCCCGGACCCGTTCACGATCCGCGAGCACGGGGCGGGGACCGGGGCGCTGGCGCTGGCGGTGCTGGGCGCCGTGGACGATCCCGCCTTCCGGGCAGCCATCCGCTATCAGCCGGTGGAGGTGGATCCGCGCCGCGTCGCGGTCTTCGCGGAACGCCTGGCGGCGGCCGGCCTCGGCGACGTGGTGCGCGCGTCCGACGACGACGAGCCGTTCGAAGGCGTCGTCATCGCGAACGAGGTGCTCGATGCCCTGCCGGTGCATCGCGTCCGCCAGCGCGGCGCGGCCATCCGTGAGATCGCGGTCGCCATCGATGCCGACGACGCCTTCGTCGAGGTCGAGATCGATCCGACGACGCCCGCGCTCCCCGCCCGGCTCGCCGACGAGGGCATCGAGCTGGCGGACGGGCAGACCGCCGAGATCTGCCTCGCCCTCGACGACTGGGTCGCGAAGGCGGCCATGCCCTTGACCCGCGGCCTGCTGCTGCTGATCGACTACGGCGCGCCGGCCAACGAGCTCTACGACCCGGTCCGTCGCCACGACGGCACGCTGCGGGCGTACGTCCGCCACCACGTCCACGACGATCCGTACCGGTTCATCGGCCGCCAGGACCTCACCGCCCACGTGGACGTGACCGCCGTGGAGCGCGCGGCGCATGCGGCCGGCATGACCACGATCGGCATCACGACCCAGGCCGAGGCGCTGATGGGCCTCGGGATCCAGGACCGGCTCCAGGCCATCCAGGCCGACCCGGCGACGACCATGGAGGCGTACACGCTCCTGCGGTCGTCGCTGATGCGCCTCCTCGACCCGGCCGCGATGGGCCGCTTCCGGGTCATGGCCTTCGGCCGCGATTGGCCATCGGATGAAGCGAATCCAACGAGACTCTTCCGCTTTCGGATGCCGGGCCGGAGCTGACCGGATCTCACCGGACCTCATCCATCTGCACTAGGGCGAATGCCCTATTGCCGCTCGGCGCGCCCAACGGCGACGCTTCGATACGGTCGTCGCACGGCCCACCGCCGGGGAGCGAGACGTGAACCTGCACGCGCGCTCGGCGCGTCTCGCTCCCCGACCCCGGTGTCCGGGACGCCCCGGGTCGTCGACCGTCCGGATCCCTGCCGACCTCCTCTGGCCGATCCGGCCGCCCTGCGGCCGATGGTTGGCGCGTGCGTGGGCGCGCACGCATCCCCATCTCGGCCCGCCGTGAGCCGCTGCTAGAATGGCCGCGGCGTAGGTGGCCCTCCGCGGGTCGTCCTGCCCGCCGCTCCAGGGTCGTCCGTGTCCGAGTCGCGTACCGCCCAGATCAACGGGTACGCCGCTCGAAGGGAGTTCGATTGACCGGGATCTGGTACATCGTCGGCTTCGCCATCGCGGGCGTGTCGTTCGTCTTCCTGACGATCGGCGCCGCATGGTTGGTCTCTCACCGCAACCGCGGTGACGAGCACAAGGGCCTGCCCTACGAATCCGGCATCGACACCTATGGCGACACGCATGGACGATTCGGTCTCTCGTTCTACATCTATGCCCTGCTCTTCGTGGCCTTCGACATCGAGGTCGTGTTCATCTACCTGTGGGCGATCGCCTTCCAGGACCTCTTGCTGGGCGGCCTGGTCAGCATGCTCATCTTCGTCGCGATCCTGCTCCTGGGTCTCGCCTACGCCTGGCGGAAGGGAGCGCTGACATGGCGCTGAAGCCCGGGTCCCCTGACGAGACGGCCGTCGCCACGACCGGCGCCACGGACGTCACGGTCCCGCTCGTCGTGCCGAATACGCTCTGGCAGGCCGCCGACCCCGCCGCCTACGACGGGGGCCGCGAGAGTGACATCACCCACCTGCGCGAGTTCGAGGCGAGCGGCCTGGGCCGTCGCGACGACGCCCGGTGGGGCGGCTTCCTCGAGGTCGTGCCCACGACCGCGGACTACGTCCTGGACCTCATCCGCCTGAACAGCCTGTGGCCGCTCCTGTCGGGCCTGGCCTGCTGCGCCATCGAGATGATGTCCACGGCGACGTCCAAGAACGACATCGATCGCTGGGGCATGTTCCCCTTCCGCGCCTCGCCGCGGCAGGCCGACGTGCTGATCGTCGCCGGCACCCTGACCACCAAGATGGCCGGGCCGCTCGTCCGCCTGTGGGAGCAGATGCCGGAACCCAAGTGGTGCGTGGCGCTGGGCGACTGCACGTGCTCCGGCGGCCGCTACAAGCGCAGCTATTCCACCGTGGAGGGCATCGACCGGGTCATGCCGGTGGACGTCTACATCCCCGGTTGCCCGCCCCGTCCCGAGGGCCTCATCTACGGGATGATGAAGCTCCAGCAGCTGGTCAAGGACCGCCGCGGCCATTGGCCGGATCGGGCGATCGGTCCGACCGTGCCGGAGGACGTCTAGGCATGGATCGCGCGTTCAAGGCGCGGCTGGAGGCGCGGTTCGGCGAGGGGCTGACCGGCCCGATCCGCCAGCGCCACGACGAGACCGAGATCCGCGTCGCGGCCGGCGACGTCGTCACCGTCCTGACCGCGCTGCACGACGAACCCGAGTTCGGTTTCGAGTTCCTCGCCGACCTGGCCGGCGTGGACACGGGCGAATCGATGCAGGTCGTCTACCACCTGTGGAGCGCCACGACCACCGATTGGCTCCGGGTCATCGCCGAC
>CAYVJP010000023.1:0-20200 GCA_964451745.1 uncultured Anaerolineaceae bacterium
AGGCCCGCGCGGGCCAGGTAGGCGGCCGAGACGAGCCCGTTGTGTCCGCCACCGATGATGACCGCGTCGTAGCGCTGCGCCACGCAGATGCCTCCCGATGCGCGAGATGGGCGAGACATCACTATGCGGAGTGCATAGGATTGATGCACGTACTGTACTGCACCGGAGGGTCGTCATGAGCGTCGGGACCGCGTTCCACCCGCGGACCGCCGCGCTGAATCGGAAGATGCAGTGGCGCGAGTGGTCGGGCTACTTCGCATCGTCGACCTATGCCGACTTCCACGACATCGAGTACAACGCCATCCGCGAAGCGGCCGCCCTGATCGATGTCAGCCCCCTGTACAAGTACCGCGTCACCGGCGCCGATGCCGGGCGCCTCGTCGACCGCGTGATCACCCGTGACGCCACGCGGCTCGGACCGGGGCAGGTCTACTACACCCCGTGGTGCGACGAGTTCGGGAAGGTCATCGACGACGGGACGGTCCATCGCCTCGACGACGACACCTATCGCTGGACCGCCGCCGACCCGCAGCTCCGCTGGCTCTCGATGAACGCCGCCGGGCTGGACGTGACCGTCATCGACGAGACCGAGACCATCGCCGCCCTGGCCCTGCAGGGTCCCTTCAGTCGGGACGTGCTCGAGGCCGCAGCCGAGACATCGTTCGCGGACCTGCGCTACTTCCGACGCCGAGTGGCCTCGATCGCCGGCGTGGCGGTGGACGTGAGTCGGACGGGCTACACGGGTGACCTCGGCTACGAGCTGTGGATCCCCGCCGATTCGGCGACGACCGTCTGGGACCGGCTCATGGATGTCGGTGGTGGATGGGCGATCCGCCCGGCCGGGATGCTGGCCCTGGACGTCGTCCGGCTCGAGGCCGGCCTCATCCTCCTCGAGGTCGACTACACGTCGGCCCGCCATGCCATGAACCCGGAGCAGAACTACAGTCCCGCCGAGATCGGGCTCGATCGCCTCGTGAACCTCGAGGCGGCGGACTTCGTCGGGCGGCGGGCGCTGGCCGAGGAGCGGCGCCGCGGGGGACCGGCCCGCCGCCTGGTCGGCCTGACGCTCGACTGGTACGGCATCGAGGGCCTCTACGACGCGCAGGGCATCCCGCCGGCGATCTCGCCGACCGTGGACCGCTCGGCCCGACCCGTCTTCGAGGGCGGCCGTCAGGTCGGGAAGGTGACGTCGCTGGGCTGGAGCCCGATCCTCAAGCAGGCGATCGCGCTCGCGTCGGTCCCGCCGCGCTTTGAGCCTGTCGGGTCCCAGCTCGAGGTGGAATGGACCGTCGAGGGTCGCCGCGGACGCGTGCACGCCGTCGTCACCGAGCTCCCATTCCTCGACCTGGAGCGCCGCCGGGCCTGACCGGGCATCATGTCGTCGTGACCGACCGTCCGATGGCCTCGCCCGGGGGGCCTCCGCCGCCAGATCCGGAGCTGTTCGACACGCCACGGGCGGCGATCGCGCGGGCCAAGGGCCTCGAGGCGCCCTACATCGCCGGCGGCGACGATCCGGACATCGGACCGGCGCTGGCCGAGGAGCGTCGCTATGGGCGACTGCTGGTGGCGATGGTCATCACGATCGTGGCCGCGGGGTTCGTGATCGGGATCGCGATCGCCCTCGTCGGACCGGCCACGGTCCGCTGACCTGGTGACGCTCGTCACGCTCCCGTCCGCCACCGTCTCGCGCGAGACCTGGGTCGCGGCCCACGATGGCGTCGTGGCGACGCTCCGCGATCTCATCAGGATCCCGTCGGTCAACCCACCACCTGCCGATGCGCCCGACGGCGAGCTTCGTGTCGCTCGCTACCTCGCGGAGCGTCTCGCCGCGCTGGGCCTGGAGCCCGAAGTGGTGGAGCCCGTCCCCGGACGTGGCTCGGTCCATGCCCGGCTGCGTGGCGATGGGACCGGCGGCGATCCGTTCCTGCTCCTCTCGCATCTCGACGTCGTTCCCGCCCCGCCGGAGCGCTGGTCGCACGATCCGTTCGCCGCGGAGATCGCCGATGGGTACGTATACGGGCGCGGCGCCGTGGACATGAAAGACATGGTCGCCCTGGAGCTCGGCGTGGTGGAACGGCTCGTCGCCGAGGCCCGCGCGGCCGGCCGGGATCCGGCCCGGGACCCGATCCCCGGCCTGCGCCGGGCTGTGCTCGTCACCTGCACCGCGGACGAAGAAGCCGGGGCCACCGACGGTGCCCGCTGGGTCGCGGAGCATCGCCCCGAGTGGCTCCGCGCGGCGGGCGCCGTGAACGAGGCCGGCGGTGTCTCGGTGACCATCGCCGGCCGACGGCTCTACCCGATCCAGGTCGCGGAAAAGGGCTTTGCGCCGTACCGGATCCACATCCGCGGGACGTGGGGACACGGGTCCATGCCCCGCGACGATAACGCCGCGGTGCTGGCCGCCCGGGTCGTGGAGCGCCTCTCGACCCAGGGGCCGATCCGGATCACGCCGGTCATGGCCCGCTTCCTGGAGGCGGCCGCCGTGGCCCTCCCCGGGGAGGCGGCCACGGTCCTGCGCAGGATCGCGGCCGGCGAGACGGACGGGCCGGCCGCCGACCGCGCGATCGACGCCCTGTGCGATCCGGTCTACGCCCGTGCCTTGCGCGCCCTCATCCGCGACACCCTGTCACCGGACGTGATCCACACCGGCGTGAAGTACAACGTCATCCCCGGCGATGCGATCGTCGAAGTCGACTATCGGGTCCTCCCCGGGACCACGGAGGCCCAGGCACGCGCCGATGTCGAGGCGCGGCTCGGGCCGGAGCTGCTGGCCGCCTGCACGATCGAGCTCCTCGTGTGGGGGGCCCCGGTCGAGTCGGATCCGGAGGGCCTGCTGTGGGACACGCTCGTGGCCACCCTGCGCGATCACGACCCCGAGGCCATCCCGCTCCCGGTGATGGCCCCGTTCGCCACGGACGCCAAGATCACCATCCCGCTGGGTACGCCGACCTATGGGTTCTCACCCCTGCGCCTGGACCCGGAGGAAGGCTTCCTCGCCCGATTCCACGGGGTCGACGAGCGGGTGTCCCTCGACGCGCTGCGCTTCGGCCTTCCGGTCCTCTACGACGTGACGCGCCGCTTCTGCGGCTGAACGTCCGGCCGTTGCGGCGCTGGGGTCAGCCCTCCCCGGCGTTCCTGGATCGCAGCGTGAGGTGGACCTCCTCATCGCATGTCGTGCAGACGTAGAGCTGGCCCTCCTCCCAATCGCGTTCGCTGTCATGGGCGGCCGGGTCGTGGTGGGCCGGTCGTGCCTCGAGGCGGCCCCAACTGCCGTCCCCGTGACGATGGCGCAGCATCAGTTCCTCGTATCGGCTCAGTTCCATCATGGGGCGGTCCTCCTCCAACGGATGGCGACGCGCTCGTCGCCGCAGCCTACGTCCCCGGCTCGCGCGTCCCCCGGATCAAGCGGCCGCGTCGACTGATCGCGTGGGTCGCGAGCGCGGCCACCCCCATCGCCACGATCGCGCGCTCGGCGGTCGGCATCGGCCGGACCGCGCCGAGGAACTGTTCCGCGCGCCCGCGGTCCACGACCCGCAGGACGGCGTGACCGCGCGGCGTCAGGTGCAGCGTCTTCTGACGTCGATCCTCTTCCTCGGCCCGGCGCTCGACGAGCCGTCGCTTGACCAGCCCATCGATGAGCCGGCTCGTGGCCGAGGGCGACCGGTTGATCGATTCCGCGAGCTCGCCGATCGTCAACGTGCTCCCGTCGGCCAGGACGTATAACGCCGCGAGCTGCGTGAACCCGAGGCGCAGGTCGCCGAGCTGGCTCGCGAACCCGATGA
This sequence comes from uncultured Anaerolineaceae bacterium, assembly GCA_964451745.1. GTDB lineage: Bacteria > Chloroflexota > Limnocylindria > Limnocylindrales > CSP1-4 > SPCO01. The sequence continues at coordinate 3,783 of CAYVJP010000023.1, forward strand.
CCAGCTCCCGCCACAGCGCACGACCCATCGCGACGCGCTCGCTGATCTGGCGCACGTTCTGGATCCGCGTCCCGGCTGCCAGCACGGGCGCCGACAGGTCGGCTTCGAAGCGTCGGGCGATCGTGCGCGCCGGAGCGGGACGGGTCGATGGACGAGGAGGACGGTCGCTGGCCACGGAACAGAGCGTACGATTCCGACCAGTCGCATGCAACCTTGCACGCGATTCGTTCCCGGACGCGTCCACTCCGCGCTAGGCTGCGCCCAGATGTCATCGATCGCCTTCGTCTTCCCCGGCCAGGGCTCGCAGTCCGTGGGCATGGGCCGGGATCTCGCCGCGTCCTCGCCGGCAGCGGCAGCCGTCTTCGCCGACGCCGATTCCGCCCTGGGCGAGTCGATCTCGTCGCTGGCCTGGGACGGCCCGGCCGAGCGCCTGGACCGGACGGAGAACGCCCAGCCCGCCCTGCTCGCGGCATCGATCGCGATCCTCGCGGCCTGGCGCGAACGAGCCGCGGCAACGGGTCGCGTCGTCCCCACGCCGGCGTTCGCCGCCGGCCACTCCATGGGCCAGTACTCCGCGCTGGTCGCCGCGGACGTGCTTTCGCTCGAGGATGGGGTCCGCCTGGTGCGCCGGCGCGGGGAGCTGATGCAGGCGTCCGGCGCCGGCCGCGACGGCGCGATGGCCGCCCTCATCGGCCTCGATGACGCGCGACTTCCCGAACTGCTCGAGGCCGCAGGCGCGCACGGCACGTTCGTCGTGGCCAACCGCAACTCCCCCGGTCAGGTCGTCGTCTCCGGTGAGCGGGCCGCGATCGAAGCCGGCGCCGAGATCGCCAAGGGCCTCGGCGCCAAACGTGCGATCGTCCTGCCCGTGAGCGTGGCCGCCCACTCGCCGCTCATGGTCGAGGCGGCCGATGCCATGCGCACGACACTCGCCGACATCACGTTCCACGACCCGGCGACCACGCTGCTCGCCAACGCGGACAGCCACGCCATCACGAGTGCCGAAGGCGCCCGCACGGAGCTCGTCGATCACCTGACCGCGGGGGTGGACTGGGTCGGCGCGGTGAACGCCATGCTGGCCGCCGGCGTGACCACCTTCGTCGAGATCGGCCCGGGCAAGGTCCTGACCGGTCTCATCAAGCGCATCGCCCCGGACGCGGACGTCGTCCCGGCGGACGACCCGGCCTCGGCCGAGCGCCTGCTCGGGCTGGCCAGCCGCGCGATCGAGTAACCCCAGGAGGAAGCACCCCCATGCGTCGACCCGACTACGACCGACGCGTCGTCGTCACCGGACTCGGAGTCATCAGCCCCGTCGGCAACGACAAGGCGAGCGCCTGGTCCAGCCTCGTCAACGGCGTATCCGGCCTCGGGCCGATCACGAAGTTCGACACGACGCCGTACGAGGCGAAGCTCGCCGGCGAGGTCCAGGGCTTCACGGCCTCGGACTGGATGGATGCCAAGGCGGCCCGCCGCAGCGAATCCAGCCTCCATTTCGGTGTCGCGGCGGCCAAGCAGGCCCTGGCCGACTCCGGGTTCGAGTTGACCGACGAGAACCGGACCGAGGTCGGGGTGATCTTCGGCTCCGGCGCCGGCGGCCAGTCGCTGATGATCGAGAACTACGCTGCGATGCACGAGCGGGGCGGACGGACCGTCGCACCGACGTTCATCGCGAACGCCCTCGTCGATTCCTGCTCGGGGATGATCGCGATCGAGACCGGCGCCATCGGCCACAACGTCTGCATGGTCTCGGCCTGCGCGACGGGGACGCACAACGTGGGCGAGGCGGCCGAGGCGATCCGCCGCGGCGACTGCATCGCCGTGATCTCGGGCTCCACCGAGGCGCCCCTCCTCGAAGTGGGGCACGCCGGGTTCTCCAACATGCGCGGCATGGGCCTGCCGAGGCCGGGCGAGGATCCGACGACCGTCTCGCGGCCGTTCGACCTGACCCGGAACGGGTTCGTCCTGGGCGAGGGGGCGGGGTCGCTGTTCCTCGAGGACCTCGAGCTGGCCAAGGCCCGCGGTGCCCACATCTACGCCGAAGTGGTCGGCTACGGATCCGCGGCCGATGGCTGGGACATGATCCAGCCGATCGATGCGGGCGTCGGCTCGGCACGGGCGATGCGGATGGCGCTCGAGCGCCGGGGCGTCCCGGCCGACGAAGTCGACCTGATCAACCCGCATGGCACCTCGACGCCGCTCGGCGACAAGCGCGAGGCCGAGGCCATCCACACCGTGTTCGGTTCCCGCGCGTCCCGGGCCGCCGAGGCGATCTCGATCAGTGCGACCAAGTCGATGACCGGCCACCTGATGGGGGCGGCGGGAGCGTTCGAGGCCTTCGCGACCGTGATGTCCGTGGCCGAGCAGTGCGCCCCCGGGACGGTCAACTTCCGCGACATCGATCCCGAATGCGACCTGTACGTCACGCCCGAGACGCAGGCGCGCTCGATCCGCTACGCCCTCTCGAACAACATCGGCCTCGGCGGACATAACGGTGCCGTCATCTTCGGCCGCTACGACGGCGACTGACGGCGTGGCCCTCCACGACGTCCGCAGTCCCTACAATCGGCGACATGCCTGAACGCGATCCATCCCGACGCGCGGTCATCACCGGCCTCGGGGCTGTCATGCCGATCGGCAACGACTTCCCGACCTACTGGGCGAACCTGCGCGCCGGCGTGACCGGTACCCGGACGATCCAAAGCTTCGACGCCTCGGCGCACGAGGTGCGGATCGCCGCCGAGGTGCTCGACTTCGATCCGTCGACCGTGATGGACGCCAAGATGGCACGGCGCATGAGTCGGTTCATCCATTTCGCCATGGCGGCTGGCAAGGAGGCGATCGCCGACGCGGGGATCGACTTCGAGGCGATGACCCCCGAGCAGCGCGACCGCGTGGGTGTCGTCGTCAACACCGGTGGCGGCGGGATCGAACAGATCATCGACGGCACGCACATCCACGATCAGAAGGGGCCACGGTTCGTGTCGCCGTTCGCGGTCCCGGCCCTGTCGGGTTCGATGGGGGCCTGCATGCTCTCGATGGAGTACCAGCTGACCGGGCCGGTCATGACCCAGGTCGCCGCGTGCGCCACCTCGGTCATCGCGTTCCACGATGCCCTGCGCCTGATCCGCGACGGCGAGTGCGACGTGGTCCTGGCCGGCGGGTCGGAGGCACCGGTGTGGCCCATGGGCGTCGCGGCCCTCGCCAACATGACCGCGCTCTCCAAGCGCAATGACGACCCCGAGACCGCGTCACGCCCGTTCGACGAGACACGTGACGGCTTCGTGCTGGGCGAGGGTGGCGGGGTGGTCGTCGTGGAATCGCTGGAACATGCCCTCGCCCGCGGTGCGACACCGCTGGCCGAGGTGCTCGGCGGCGCGCTGACCGCCGACGCGTTCCACATCAGCGCGCCGGAGCCGACCGGCCGCGGGCAGACCCGGGCGATGACCAACGCCCTGCGCAACAGCGGCGTCGCGCCCGACGAGATCGACTACATCGTGGCCCATGGGACCGCGACCCCGCTCAACGACGTGACCGAGACGCGGGCCATCAAGGCGGCCTACGGCGCGCACGCCTACAAGGTCGCGATCAGCTCGCCGAAATCGATGATCGGCCACCTCGTGGGGGCGGCGGGCATCGCCAGCGCGCTCGCGGCCGTCGGCGCGATCCGCGACCAGGTGATCCCACCGACCGCGAACCTGCGCACGCCGGACCCCGAATGCGACCTGGACTACGTCCCGCTGACGGCCCGCTCGACGCGGGTCGACACGGTCGCGGTGGACGGCTTCGGGTTCGGCGGACAGAACGCCGTGGCGATCTTCCGGCGCGTCACGGACTAGGCCCCGGGCGCGCGTCGGCGCCCGATCCGGCGTCGCGTCAGGCGCTCGTCTCGGCGCGCAGGATCTCGAGCACGGCCGGGTCGATCCAGCCCATCGCCGCGGTGCGGGCCTCCAGGTTGGCGACCCCCATCCAGCCGACGAGGGCGGCGTCCCACCCGCTGTCCCAGGCCGGTCCCGCATCGCGTGCTGCCCCGATGCGAGGGACGCCATCGAGTTCGGCGCGCATCCGGACACGGAACGTCGCTTCCTCGTCGTCGACATCGGTACGCGCCACGTCCCAGCCGAGCGTGACCAGCCGGGCGCGCAGCTCCGCAGCCAGGGTCGCATCGATCGGGCGCAGGTCCCCCGGCTCGGGTCGTTCCATCAGGACGCGCCACACCCCGTGGATGCGGATCAGCTCCGGGACCGGGTCCGGGTGATCGTCCACGCGCAGGTCGATCCAGCGGTCGTCCCCGTCGCCGTACCCGGCGTGCGCCCGGACCACGAGGAGCGCCGCCGATTGCCGTCCGCGTCGGTCGCCACCCGCCCGGTCGCCGGCGAGCAGCGCCGCGAGGAGGCGATCGGGCAACGGTCCCGTGGCCGAGGTGAAGGCGTCGACGATGGCGTCGACGACCTCGGGTCCGGTCAGGATGTTGCCCTGCACCGCGAAACCCTGCCCGATCCGGCCTCCGGCCCACGGGAGGCAGCCCGCACCCGAGAACGTCGCGGCCCCGCCGGCCGCGTCCACGATCCCGAGCTGTCGTTGCTCCGAGCCGGCATCCGCCGCCGTGAGGGCATCGACGACCGACGACGCGGAACCGCCAGCACCGAGGGCGGCAAGACCGTCCGGACCGTATCGGACATTCGCGAGCGCCTGGGTCGCGATCGCGCCGACACCGGCGGCGGCCCACGGGACGACCGACCCGACCGCGAGGAACTTCGATGCCACGGCGACGCCGAGGTCACCGGTCTGCGGATCGAGGGCGACGATGGAGAAGGTCATCGGATCGCCCGACCTTCGAAGCGCTCGATGGCCGCGACGAACCGGTCCTCCAGGGCGACCGGGGCCGCGGCTCCGTAGTCGTAGCGGACCAGCACTGAGCTGCTGACCGCCACCAGGCGCGCCGGCGTATCGGGTCGGGCCGCCGTCAGGCGGTGCTCCAGGGTGAAGCTCGACCGTCCGAGGTGGGTGGCCCTGGTCTCGACGGTCACGCGCTCGCCGTGGAACACGGGGGCGCGATAGGTGATGCGCGCCTCCGCGAGGATCAGGCTCTCGGCGCCTTCCTGGCCCGAAGCGACCGGGTCACCGGTCACGTCCGTCCAATAGCGGATCCGCGCCATCTCGCAATAGGTGAGGTAGACGGCGTTGTTGACGTGGCCCATCGCGTCGGTGTCGGCGAAGCGCACGTCGATCTCGACGCGGTGCCCGAATCCGCCGGGCAGGTCTCGGGCGTCCGCAGGCGTCGGGATCCGATCGTGTCGTGGCATGTCGAGCGTCAGTCTGCCGCGTCGCGACAAGACGTGCGGCAGACTGGTGTCATGCCCACCATCGCCGTAGCGTTCACCACGCTCGCGGGACCGTTCGGTCCGTACCACCTCGCGGCCACGGAACGCGGTGTGGTCGCGGCCGAGTGGGGCCTGTCCGACGAGATGTTCCGGCAGCGTGTGGCCGTGCGCCTTGGGGCGACGCTCGCATCCTCGGACGCGGCGCGCGCGGTCCTGGAGGCTGCGGTCCCCAGGACGGAACGGGTCATCGCCGGCGAGCCGGTCGATGCGTCCGAGATCGGGCTGGATCTCGGCGACCGGCCGGTCTTCGATCGCCACGTCCTGCTCGCCGTGCGCGACGTTCCGTGGGGCACGACCGCGAGCTACGGCGAGATCGCGCGCCGCATCGGGGCGCCACGGGCCGCCCGGGCGGTCGGTGGCGCGGTGGGTCGGAATCCGATCTCGTTGCTGGTCCCGTGCCACCGGATCATCGCCAGTGACGGGACCCTGGGCGGGTACGGCGGCGACGGCCCCGTGGACCGAGCTGCTGCCCTCGAACGCAAGCGCGCGCTGCTGCGGCGGGAAGGGGTCACGGTCGCCGTCCGCGCGGGCTAGACTCGCGGTGAGGGTGGGGGAGATCGGACGACGGCAGACCGGGCGTCGGTGGTGGAGGGTCCATGAGCATCGCGGCCGCGCCCGCGCCATCGATGTTCGCCGTCTTCCGCCGGCGTGACTTCTCGCTGTTGTGGCTCGCCCAGCTCGTCTCGACCGCCGGCTCGTCGCTGACCGACCTCGCCGCGGGCATCTGGGTCTACCGCGAGACGGAGTCGGCGCTGGCGGTCGGCCTCACGCTCATGGCGACGGCCGTCCCAAGCCTGTTCGTCGGCCTGCTGGCGGGCGTGTACGTGGACCGCCACGACCGGAAGCGGATCCTCATCGTCACCTGCCTCATCCAGTCGGTGATCGTCGGGCTGATCGCCCTCACCGTCGAGATGGACTCCATCCTCGGGTTGTATGCCCTGCTCCTGATCAACGCCGGCGTCAAGCAGTTCTTCGATCCCGCCCACGACAGCCTGATCCCCGAGATGGCCAGCGACGAGGAACTGACGGCGGCGAACGCGTTCCTGTCCATCGCCGCGTTCGGTTCGACCGCGATCGGGTTCGCTGGCGCCGGTCTGCTGGCCAGCACGGTCGGCCTGACCTGGGCGTTCATCATCGATGCAGTGTCGTTCCTCGTCTGTGCGCTGCTCATCTCGTTCATGGGCCGCTATCCGATGCCGACGCCGGATGACGATGCCAGCGTCGCGGTGATCGTGGAGAACCTCAAGAGCGGGATGGCGACGTTGTTCGGGACGCCGATCATCCGCTCGCTGTTCATCGTCGGGGCATTCATGTTCGTGGCGTTCGGTCTCTGGAACGTGCTGCTGCTCCCCTTCTCCATCGAGGTCCTCCACGCCACCGAATTCGAGTACGGCCTGCAGGAGGGGCTGACCTCCGTCGGGTTCGTCATCGGGTCGCTGTTCATGGCCCGGTTCTCGCGGCTGTTGCCGGAGCCCGCCTGGATCGTCGTGTCGCTCGTGGGCATGGGGATCGCCGGGATCGCCTATGCGCTCTCGACGACCGTGCCCGTGGCGATCCTCATGGTCACGATCTCGGGATTCCTCCAGCCGCCGTCGTCGGTCTCGCGGTCCGTCCTGCTCCAGCGAAACACGCCACGCGAGATGCGCGGCCGCGTGTTCTCGGCGTTCTACGTGATGCGCGACGTCATCTTCCTCATCGGCATGGCGGGGGCTGGGCTTGCCGACATCGTCGATCTCCGGCTGATGGTGATCATCGCGTCGTCGCTGCTGTTCGTGTCGGCGGCGTTCACGCTGGTCGCCCCGGGACTCAGCATCTGGACCTGGCGCGCTGCCGGGGCTCGGCTGGCCGCAGCCGTGGAGACCGCTCCGGCCCTGGACTCCGTGCCGGTCCGCGCGGCCACCCTAGCCGACTTCGATCGGCTGACCGCGCGCCTGGGCACGTTCGCGCGATTGACGCCCGAGCAGCGCCAGGCGTTCGTCGCCGATGCGACCGTTCGCGAGGTGCCGGCGGGCACGCAGGTCGTCGAGGTCGGCGACGTCGCCTCATCCGCCTACTTCGTGCTCGATGGCACCGCGACGGCCGGGATCCCCGAGGATGGCGGGTACCGTGGCCTGTCCACGATGGGGCCTGGGGATTTCTTCGGGGAGATCGCGGCGCTGACCGGGAGTCCGCGAACGGCCGATGTCGTCGCCGCCACCGACACGACCCTCCTGGAGGTGCCCGCCGAGGCGCTGCGCGCGACGATGGTGGTCCCCGAAGTCAATCGGCTCGTCCTCTCCACCATGACGTCGCGACTGCTGCGCACCGAGGCCGCCGACCTGCCGCGCCTGGCCGGCGTCGACCAGGAATCGCTGCGCGACCTGCGGACGGCGCGGCCGGCGATCGAGGCCTAGCCACGCAACTCCTCGGAGCGACGTGGCCGGTGGGCGGGTGTCGCCCAGGCGACAGCGAACCGGTCGCACGTCGACTTCGGACCGAGCGCCCTGAGGCGTAGCATGCCCGCATCGTATCGAAGCCGGACAGCGCGAAGGGATGGCCCGATGGACAAGAAGCACATCAAGTTGCCCAAGGAAGGCCTGGCCGACCCGGACGAGGCGCGGCGGTCCGGTCTGATCGATGGGGGCGACGTCGAGGGCCACGGCCTGCCGACCACGGCGCCGCCGTCGTTCGGCTCTGCGCGGCTGCCGGGTCACGGCGGGGAGCACATCCCGACGCCGGTGGAGGACGAGGACGACGTCGAAGGGCACCGCAACCGCTGAGAAATGACCGGCACGTCCCCGTCCGCGTGACCACGATCGCCCGGCCTGAGCCGGGCGATCCGCATGCTCAGGCGGGGTCGGATGCCGTCGCCGCCAGGAGCGCCTTGATCTCGAAGGGCGTGGCCCCGGGGTAGCGCGAGCGCAACAGGGCGGCGTGCCCGGCCATGTGGGGCGCGGCGAACGAGTTGCCGGTCGCCCGGATCCGTGCGCCATCGCGCCAGGCGACGTCGACGTCCAGCCCGTACGCCCCGAACTCGACCGGGGGCGCGGGGTTGTAGTACCAGACGTCGGCGTCGGCCACGTCGTGGGCCGCCACCGAGAGGACCGCCGCGAACAGCGAAGGATACGACGGTCCGGGCACGTTGTTGGCGGCGCAGACCAGCAGCGTGTTCGCGAAGTACGCCCGGTCGGCCAGGTCGTGGAACGCCGCGAACATCGCTTCGCTCCGCGAAGACAGGCTGAGATTCACCACGGCGATCCCCTGCTCGATCGCCCAGTCCACCGCCGCCGCCACGGCCGGACCCTTGCCGCGATTGTCCGCGCCGAGCACCCGGATCGAGACGAGCTCCGCGGCGGGCGCGATGGCGGCCACGATCCCGGCACACGCCGTCCCATGGCCGACGAGGTCCACCGCATCGGCGTCGTCGATCACCCGGGCATCCTCGCCGTCGAGTTCGACGCGCAGCCCACGCGTCAACCGCCCCGCGACCGCGGGGTGTGCACCGTCCACCCCCGAATCGACGATGGCCACCGTCACGCCGCCACCGTCTGCGGTCCCGAAGACGCTCGCACGATCGAGCCGGCCGAACGGCCCGTCCCGGACCAGGCCGCCACGCGATGGGCCGGCGAACGCGTCGCTCCAGGCGGGCAGCATGCCCGTCATCGTCTCGGCCCGGCTCCGTGGACCGACCGTCCGCGCCGTCGGAGGAGTGCATCGAGCCAGTCCACCAGCAAGGCGACGGACTCGGGATCCACCTCGCGCATCCGGGCGATGCGGTCGGCGAGCCGCCAGGTCGGGTCGTCCGGGTCGGCGGGCAGGTCGGCGGTCGCCGCCGCGACAAGGGCATCGACTGCGGCGTCGTCGAGACCATCCGCCTCCGGGCGATCCGGCACCGCCGCGTCCGACGTCATCAGCGCGGTGAGCGCGACGCGCAGGAGCGTGGCGGCATCCCGCTCCACGCGCCCCCGGCGGACGATCAGGGTCGCCTCTCGGGCGAGGGCGGCCGCGCTATCGAGGTCGCGGAGGGTGAAGGAACCGCCGCGCCGATCGAGCACCTCCAGCACCCCGACCGTTCCCGCTGCATCGCTGAGCGGCGTTGCGAGGATCGATCCCGGCAGATAGCCGGTGGCATCGGCGACGGTCCGGTCGAACCGAGGATCCGCGGCGGCATCGGCGATGGCAAGCGGCTGCCCTGTCGAGAAGGCATACCCGGCGATGCCGGCCGCGGCATCGATCTCCATGCCGACGACGGCGCCGGCGGAGGGTCCGGCGGCCGCCGCGAACACGAGTCGGTCGCGCTCTGGATCATGGACGGCGATCGACGCCGCCTGGGCGTCGAGCACGGTCGCCGCCGTCTCGGTCACGGCAGTGAGGAGCGGGTCCCCGGTGGTCGGGGCGAGGCGGGCCAGGGCGTCCAGGCGCCGGGCCACCGCCGTGAGCGCGGCGAGGGCAGCGGCACTGGAGGGCGCCGACTCGCTCATCGGCGCGCAGCCGCGAGGAGGCGGTCCGGGTCCGGGATCACCAGGGCGTCACCCTCGAACCGCAGCAGGTCGCGGGCCACGAAGTCCGCCAGCAACCGGTTCACGGACTGCCGCGATCCCCCGATCATCGCCGCCAGCTCCGCCTGCGTGTACGGCCACGGCAGGCGCCGCTCCCTCGGGTCCGGGGCCCCCGGAACCGCAGGGCGGTCGGCGGACGGATGGAGGTCGTCGATCATGCGCAGGATCCGTCGCGCGAGCCGCCCGGGCAGGTCCAGGAAGTGAAGGTCCTCGACCTGGGAGGTGAGCCGGCGGATCTCGGCGGCGAGCGAGGTCAGGAGCGCGTGGCGAAGCGCTGGTTGCGTGTCCACCAGGCGATCGAACGTGTCGCGGTGGAGGACCTGCGTCGCCACCGCCGCGATGGCCACGGCCGTCGCCGATCGCGGAGCTCCGTCGAGCAGGGCGAGCTCGCCGAAGAAGCCGCCCGGGCCGATGGTCGTCAGGATCGCGGGCTCCGAGCCGTCCTCCGGGGGCAGGGTGATCTTGACCTGGCCGTCACCCACGATGAACAGCGCGTCACCCGGGTCCCCGCTGTGGAAGATCGTCTCGTCGCGCCGGAATCGTCGTGGCCGCAGCGCGACGGCGACGAGCGTCAGCGATCCCTCGTCGAGGTCACGGAAGAGGCGGCACGCGCGAAGCGCCTCGAGCGCGACGGACGTGTCAGCGGCGGGTGCGACCATGGAGCCCATCGTACGCGTGGGCAGGCCGGACGCGCCGGGGCGACGTGTCAGCCGCGCGGCACCGGGCGCATCGGGTAGACGCCGACGACGATCGGGCTGCGCGGATCCAGCGAGAGTTCGTAGCCGATCTCGCCGCCACGCAGGAGTTCGCCGAGCAGGACGCCCTCGCGCGCGGGCAGACCCACGTAGACATGCCCGGTCTCGAGGCGGACCTGCGTCACGTCGTCGTCATCGCCATCGATCGCAAACCGCCGACGGAGCTCGTGCATCGGGACATAGGGTCGACTCTTGATGAAGCGGCGCAGCTGCGGCGCCGTGCACCCGCTGGACGGCTGCTGGCCGTTCTGGCCGTTCGGCGCGTGGCCGTTCGGCGCGTGGCCGTTCGCGGAGGGAGGGATCGGCGAGGGCGCGTCGACCGGCCCCCCGGGTGCGACGCTCGCCGGCGCCGGCGGCGGGGTTGCGGTGACGGGCATGGCCTCGGTGTCGGCCGCGGCCCCGGCGGCGGGCACAGCCCCGATATCGGTCGCGGCCGCGGCGAGCGGTGGAGGTGGCGCGGCGGGTCGCTGGGGTGCGGCGTCGGCCCCCGGTTGGATCGCAGGCCCACCGGGCGCGGGCGTCGTCCCCGTCGAAGCACGCGGGCCGTCCTGGCGCGGGCGGCCGTGGCGCGGGCGGCCGTGATGGCGTCGGCTCATCGGGCGGAGCTCCCGGTCACGGAGACGCGGGTCCGGTGATCGGCGACGGATCGTCGCCGCGAGGTGGTGGGCATCGGATCTTTCGTCGGTGGGCGAGGGCCGCGGTCGCGGCAGGTCACCCGATGATACCGCAGGGTCGATATCCGACCCGTCCGGCCGGGACGGCCCGGGCCTAGCCGTCGACCACGTACAGCTCGCGTGGCGCCTCGTTGAGCACGATCGGACCGTCCTCGCCGCAGACCACGATGTCCTCGATCCGGGCGCCATAGACCCCAGGCAGGTAGATGCCCGGTTCCACGCTGAACGCCATCCCCTCGGCCAGGGGGAGGTCGTTGCCCTGGACCAGGTAGGGATCCTCGTGGCCCTCGAGGCCGATCCCGTGGCCGGTCCGATGGAAGAACGCCTCGCCGTACCCCTCCGCATCGATCGGCGTCCGCGCCGCGGCATCGATCGCCGCGCACGCCACGCCCGGGCGAACGGCCGCGGTCCCGGCTGCCTGCGCGTGGTGGAGCACGTCGAAGAGGTGCCGGAACCGCTCGTCGGGGCCCTTGGTCGCGTCCCCACCGGTCACCCACAGCGTCCGGGTGATGTCGGAGCCGTACCCGCCCAGCGTGCCGCCGATGTCGAGGACGATCGGTTCCCCGGCCCGGATCACCCGGTCGGACGCGTCGTGGTGGGGCGAGGCCGAGTTCGGCCCGCTGCCGACGATCGCGAAGTGGGCCTCCTCGTGGCCCTCGGCGATCAGGCGCTCGCGCACCTCACGCGCGACGTCCGCCTCCGTCCGTCCGACGAGCTTTCCCGCCGCGATGTGCGCGACGACGCGGTCGGCCGCCTGCGCGGCGAGTCGCAGCAGCGTGACTTCATCCGGGTCCTTGATCATGCGCAAGCCGCGGAGGACCTCGGAGGCCAGCCCGAACCGGGTCGCCGGTCCGAGCGCCGCCTGGAGACGCAGCACGTGCATGGCGAGCATCGTGTCCGAGACGGCGACCGTGCCCCCGGCCAGCCCGTCCGCGCCGAGGGCATATGGGTCATCCGTCTCGGCCCAGGTGACGATCTCGACCGGGGTATGGGTGCCCGCTTCGGCGGCACCACGTTCCAGGCGCGGGACGACGAGACGCGCGGCCCGATCCGGACGGACGACGAGCATCGTGAGCCGCTCCAGCGGCATCGCCTCGTAGCCGGTGAGGTAGCGCAGATCCGAACCGACGCCGATCAGCAGGGCATCGATCCCGGCCGCACCCGTGGCTGCGGCCGCACGGTCGAGCCGCTCGGCGAACCTCGACGCGGGGATGGTGGGGCGATCGCCGATCGTCACGCGGGCGTCGAGGTAGGGACCGCGCCACGCACGAGGAAGGCGGTGATCGCTTCCGGGCCGTCCTCGAACAGCTTGCGATAGGCGAGGACGCGGTCGGCGCCGGCCGCGAGCGCGCGCTTGCGCGTCGCGTGGTCGTCGTGCTGCCCGACGGCGAGGACGTGGACACCGGCCGCGGCCGCGCGCCCGATGGCCTCGATCCCGTCGTAGGCCCGCGCGGTCAGATCCACGATCGCCGCCATCACGCCTCTGAGATGCGCATCGAAGTCGGTGGAGGTGGCGACGACGACCGGCGACGAGCCCGCGGCGGTGACCGCGCGGGCCAGCCGGTCCGCCCAGATCAGGTCGTCGGCGAGGATCAGGACGCGCGCCGCCTCGGTCACGTCAATCGAGGACGGAGGCGAGGTGGTGGAACACGTCGCGCGCCGTCACGACGCCGGTGGGTCGCGTGCCATCGAGGATCGGGATGTGGCGGAACCCGCCGACGGCCATCTTGTGGATGGCGATCGCGATCGGGTCGTCGTGGCGGAGGACCACCGGGTCGGGGGTCATGAAGTCGCGCACCTTGCCCGACGCCAACGGCGTGCCGGCGGCCTTCACCACCGCATCGCGGTCGGTGAAGATCCCGACAAGGCGGTCGTCGGCCATCACGAGGACACAGTCGGCGGCCGCCTCACGCATGCGTTCGACCACGACATCGAGCGTGGTGTCGGGCGCGACCGTCAGCGGCGGCGGCGCCCCGAGCTCGTCGAGGTGCTCGCCCATGAGGCGACCCTGGAAGCTGACCGGCTGCTGGGGGACGTCGTGCCCGCCGAGGTCGGCGCCGCAGTTGTCGCAGACCTCCGCCCCCGTGAGGTTCTCGAACCCGCAAACCGGGCAATGGAGCCGCACCTGTTCGCCTCCTCCTCGTGGCGCGTCGCGTCCCGATGCGCCTGTTGCAGCGGCCCTACTCGACCGTCCAGGTCTCCCCGCCGCGCAGGACCTGCTCGAGATCGCCCTTGCCCGACTTGGCCACGGCCGCCGCGAGCTGGTCCTCGATGAGCCGGTCATGGGTGGGCCTGGACGTCGCGCGCAGGACCCCGACCGGGACCGGGAACTCCGGCCAGAACATCCGCGAGAGCATCAGGGCGAGGTATGGATCCTCCGCGGACTCATCGTGCACGAGCAGGTCCGCTTCGGTGACCCCGTCCTGCCCGATGGTCACCACTTCCGGGCGCAGGTCGCGCAACCGGATGCCCTTGTCGCGGTCCTTGCCGAAGATCATCGGCTTGCCGTCCTCGAGGACGAGCATCCGGTCCTCGCGGACCTCGCGGTCGGTGAAGTCACGCCAAGCCCCGTCGTTGAAGATGTTGCAGTTCTGCAGGACCTCGACGAACGAGCTGCCCGCATGGCGACCGGCACGTTCGAGGGTCGTCTGCAGGTGCTCGGTGTGGGTGTCCACCGAGCGAGCGACGAAGGACGCTTCGGCGGCCAGCGCGATGGTCAGCGGCATGATCGGGGTGTCCACCGAACCCATCGGCGTCGACTTGGTCCGCTTGCCGAACTCCGAGGTGGGACTGGCCTGGCCCTTGGTCAGCCCGTAGATCCGGTTGTTGAACATGATGAGATTGATGTCCACGTTGCGGCGCATCGAGTGCAGCACGTGATTGCCCCCGATCGAGAGGGCGTCGCCGTCACCGGTGATGACCCAGACCATGAGGTCCGGGCGGGCGGCCTTGAGGCCGGTCGCGAGCGTGGGCGCCCGGCCATGGATGCTGTGGAAGCCGTACGTGTTCATGTAGTACGGGAGGCGTCCGGAGCACCCGATGCCGCTGATGAACACGATGTTCTCGCGCGGGTACCCGAAATCCGGCATCACCTTCTGGGTCTGGGCCAGGATCGAGTAGTCGCCGCAGCCCGGGCACCAGCGGACCTCCTGGTCGGAGACGAAATCCTTGCGCGTGAGCTCGATCACGCGCGCGTTCTCGGGGCTCAGCGCCGGCTGGAGCGGGCCGACGGGCTGGGCGCCCCGGCCGTTCGTGTCCGTGGTCATGCGGCGTCCTCCGCGAGGATGCGATCGGCCTCGTCGACGATCTCGGCGATGCGGAAGGGCTTGCCCCGCACCCGGTCGTACCCGACCGCATCGATGAGGTACGCGGCGCGGATGAGCAACGACAGCTGCCCGAGGTTGACCTCGGGGATGAGCACGCGCCGGTAGCGGCGGAGTACGTCCTCGGTGTTGGCCGGGAACGGGTTGAGATGCCGCAGCTGCGCATGCGCTACGGCCTTGCCATCGGCTTGCAGCCGCTCGACCGCGGAGCGCAGGGCGCCATAGGTGGAGCCCCAACCCAGGATCAGGAGATCGCCACGCTCGGGGCCGTAGACCTCGAGCGGCTCGATATCGCGGGCGATCCCGGCCACCTTGGCCTGGCGCAGGAGCTGCATCCGGTGGTGGTTGTCCGGGTCGTAGCTGACGTTCCCGGTGACGTCGGCCTTCTCCAGCCCACCGATGCGATGCTCGAGGCCCGGCGTGCCCGGGACGGCCCACGGGCGCGCCAAGGTCTCCGGGTCGCGGAGATACGGGCGGTAGGTGTCGCGGTCGGTGGCATTGGGGACATCGATCGGGGGCATCTCGGCGACCGACGGGATCTTCCACGGTTCGGAACCGGTCGCGAGGAAGGCGTCCGAGAGATACACCACCGGAGTCATGTACTTGAGCGCGAGGCGGGCGGCCTCGACGGCCATCTCGAAGCAGTCGCCGGGCGTGGCCGGCGCGACGACCGGCATCGGTGAGTCGCCGTTCCGCCCGAACATGACCTGGAGCAGGTCCGACTGCTCGTTCTTCGTCGGCATCCCCGTTGAGGGGCCGGCTCGCTGGACGTCGATGATGACGAGGGGCAGCTCCGTCATCACGGCGAGACCCATGGCCTCCGACTTGAGCGCGATCCCCGGACCGGAACTCGCCGTCAGCCCCAGCGCGCCGCCATAACTGGCGCCGATCGCGGCCCCGATGGCGGCGATCTCGTCCTCTGCCTGGAACGTCTTCACCCCGAACGCCTTGTACCCCGAGAGCTGGTGCAGGATGTCGCTCGCCGGCGTGATCGGGTAGCTGCCATAGAACAGTTGCCGACCGGCCAGGTGCGACGCGGCCAGGAACCCCAGGGCGGTCGCCTCATTGCCCGTGATGTTCCGGTACGTGCCGGGCTCCAGGCGCGCCGGCTTGACCCGGTAGTGGGTGTGGAAGATCTCGGTCGTCTCGCCGAAGGCATACCCCGCTTTGAGCGCGCGCTTGTTGGCTTCGGCGATGACGGGCCGGGCGGCGAACTTCGCATCGATCCAATCGATCGTGGGCTCCATGCTCCGCTCGTACAGCCAGAACATGATCCCCAGCGCGAAGAAGTTCTTCGTGAGGTCCTTCTGCTTGCTGGTCATGTCCAGGCCATCGAGCGAGCGCTCGTTGAGCGTGGAGATGGGGATCTCGAAGGTCGCGTACGGCTTGAGCGAGCCGTCGGTCAGCGGGTTCGTCGCGTAGGCCGCCTTGTTGAGGTTGGCCTGGGTGAACGCATCGCTGTTGACGATGAGCGCGCCGCCCGCCGGCAGGTCCCCGAGGTTGGTCTTGAGCGCCGCCGGGTTCATGGCGACGAGGACATCCGGTTCGTCGCCTGGGGTATGGATATCGGTGGAGCTGAAGCTGATCTGGAACCCGCTCACGCCCGGGAGTGAGCCGGCTGGCGCGCGGATCTCGGCCGGGAAGTCCGGGAGCGTGCTGATGTCGTTGCCGAAGACCGCGGCGGTCCGGGTGAACTGGGTGCCGGTCAGCTGCATGCCGTCACCGGAATCGCCGGCGAACCGGATCG